>DYLT01000139.1 GCA_020721945.1 Blastopirellula marina | reverse complement strand
AGACGCGCAAGGTCGATGTCCGGATGATCGTCACCTCGAACGCCGACTTGGAGGCGCTCGTGGCGGCCGGGCGCTTCCGCGCCGACCTGTTCTTCCGGCTCAAGCAACTGCGCTTCGATCTTCCCCCGCTGCGCCGGCGGCCCAACGACATCGTCTGGCTCGCGGTGTCAATGATTGAGGAGTGTTGCCGGACCACGGGCCGGTCGGTCCACCGGATCGATCCCGAGTTCTTGGAACTGTTGAAGTGCTATCCCTGGCCCGGCAATATCCGCGATTTGCGGAACGAGGTCCACCGGGCCGTGCTCTTCTGCCACGACGGCACGCTGACCAGCGACGGTCTGGCCTTGGGCGTGCGGCGCGAGGCCGAGCGGGCCCGCCGGGACGAGGGTTCGTCGGCCAAGGGCGACCTCGCCGACGACGTCGCGCAGACCGAAATCGAGGCCATCGAGCGCATGCTGCGCGCGACGGACTTCAATCGGGCGGCGGCGGCGAGGGCTTTGGGGATCAGCCGGGTCACGCTGTACAACAAGATCCGCAAGTACAGGATCAGGCTCGATGGCGCGTCTAGCAAGTAACCCGCCCGTTGCGCCGACCGGCATGGCCCCCGGTGCGAACGCGACGCCGCCGTCGGCGGGTCCGGGCGCGCTCGCGTTGGCGCTGGCGCCGAGGGCCCAAGGCCGTCTTGCGCGCCCCAGCACGCTGGGGTGCTTGGTGCTCGCGGCGGCTCTGCTGGTGGGCCTCTACTGGCGGATGTTCGCGGCGTTGGTTGCCATCTGGAGCATCGATCCGAACTACTCGCACGGATTCGTGGTGCTCGGTGGGGGCCTCGTCTTCGCCGTGTTGTCTGCCCTCGGCGTGCCTGGGGGAACGCGCTTTGGTCTTCCGGACCTTGTGCCCCGGCGTCAAACCTTGGCGGGCATCGCGTGGATGCTCGTCGGCTTTCTGGTCGGGGTGGCCGGCGGAGTTCTCGGCCAATGGTTGCTGGGCGTGGTCTCGCTGATTTTCGTCCTTTGCGGGGCGATTCGCCTGGTGGGTGGCGAAGAGGCCAAGCGCCGGTTCGGTTTCGCCGCGATGTTCTTGATCTTCATGGCGCCCTTGCCCATGGCGTGGTACCAGCCGGCCGCCGTGACCCTCCAAGCCATCGCCAGCAGCCTGTCGGCCGGGGTGTTGGAAGCCTTCGGCGCCACGGTGTTTCGCGAGGGGTATCAGATCCACTTGCCCGGCTACACGCTCGAAGTCGGCCAGGCGTGCAGCGGCCTTCGGGCCCTGACCGCGGTGCTGGCTTTGGCCGTGGCGGTGGGGCACTTTTCGGGTCGCACCGGGTGGTACGCCTGGGTCCTGGCCGTCGCCGCCGTGCCGATCGCCGTGGCCGCCAACTGCCTGCGCGTGGTCCTCACGGCCATCCTCATGATGGCGCTGGGTCCGCGTTGGGCCGAAGGCGTCTTTCACACGGCCGAGGGACTGGTAGTGCTCGCCTTGGCGGCGGTGCTTCTGTTGGCCGCCGCCGCGGGCCTCACGCACATCGAAGGGCGCTTTTTGCCCACCGGGAAGCGCCCTCAGGAGCCGTTGGCCCCGACGCGCCGCGCCATCGCGCGATCGGAATCGGAGGCGTGCACCACGGGCCGAGGCGTGCGGCTTCGCGCCCGGCTGGCGCTGCTGATGGCGATTCTCGCGTTGGCCTGGGCAGGGTTCGAGACTGGCCGGAACTGGCTCGAGGCAGCCGGACCGCTTCCCGCGGTTCCTCTCGCCCGACCCCTGGCCGAACTGCCACTGGTCCTCGGCCCGTGGCGCGGTCACGATGAACCCCTGCGTGACCCGCGCGCCGTGTACGCCGACGAGCACCTCCAGCGAACCTATCGCCACGTCGAACGTTCCCAGGCGCTGTCGATATGGCTCGTCTACTCGCGCGAGGGTGCCGACCGCGGGCACCATCCCGAGGTTTGCATGCGCGTGGCCGGCAAACCGGAAGACGTGCCGGCGCGACGCGAGCTGGCCGTCGACGGGGGCAAAGCACCGATCCAGCGGTATCGGTTCGGGCGGCCGGGCGACTACCAGTGGGGCTTCTACTGGCACTATACCCTGCCGCCAGCCGAGGATTCCGGGGTCCACCGTCTCCAGCGCTTGTACCAGCGTCTGCGCAAGCGGCCGTCGAGCCTGACGATCGAGGTGTTCGCCCCGGAATACTCGCCGGATGATGTGCGCTACGTCGAGGAGTTCGTGCGGCAGCTCGACGAGACGGTCCGACCCCTCGTGGGGCCCAATGCGGTCCGCGGCAGCCGACGCCTGCCCGTCACGGTGCTGGAAGGAGTCGAACCGCCGGCCGCCACCAAATCCACCAAACGGTGATGCGCTTATGTCCAAAGCACGTTGGTTTCTTCGGCTCCTATTGGTCGTAATCGCGGCAGCGGTCGTCTTCGCCGGCTACCGGACCATCGCGCGGAACCAGCCGGGCTACTACTGGCGCCAAGCCCAAAAGGCCTTGGAGGCGGGCGACCGCGACTCGGCCAAGGTTCATCTTCTGAACCTATTGAAACGGGAACCGCGCCACGGCGAGGGCCACCTGGCGATGGCCGAGATCGTCCTCGAGGAGGCCGCGGCGGCGAAGGCCCCGGCGGCCGCCCAGAACGAGAAGTCGCCGGCCAAGGCCGACGCGGCGTCGCTCCCGGTGGAACGCGAACCGGCCGGGGCGCCGGGCAAGCCCTCGGGCCTCGTGGTCCGGTACGCACGGCATCCGATCGCCTTGCACCATCTGGTCGAGGCAGGCAAGGCGAGCCCCGACGCCCTGGAGCTTCAGAAGCAGGTCGTGATCGACTGTCTGGCGGCGGGGCAGATGGCCAACGCGGCAGCCGCGGCAGCCCGCGTGATCGACGCCGAGCCTGACCACGGCGATGCCCTGTTCGCGCTGGCGTGGCAGGCGGTCGAACGCGGCAACTCGGCGGATGTCCAGCGGTTTCTGGAGAAGCTCGGCCGCGTGCCGACGCGCCGGCCGTTCGCAACGCATCTCTTGGCCCTCCAATATACGGAGAAACAGAAGCAACCGGACCGGGCACAGAAGGTACTCGCCCAGGCCGCGCAGACGGCGTCGCAGCTTACCCCGAAGCAGTACCGGTCGCTGGCGGAGACCGACGTAGAGACCATGCCGGCGTTGCTGATCGAGGCGGTGCGCCGGGCTCCCGACGCGGCCGAGGCGAGCCGGCGTGCCGTGGCGGCGGTGGCCGGCTTGGAGACGGCGGTCAAGGCCTGGCCCGAGTGGACCGGCCGCGCGGCCGAGACCGCATCGAAGATCGCCTTGCTGGTGGCCTCGGCGCGCCCGACCGGCCCTGCCGCCGAGGCCGTGCCCGAACCCAAGTCCGATCCCACGGCGCTGGCCGACCTGGCCCAACGTGCAGAACGCCTGCGCGCGGCGGCGATCGAGGCAGGCGTTGCCGCGCCGGTCGTGTACCATCAATCGGCGGCGGCCGCGCTGGCGCGAGGCGATGTCGAGGCGTCGCTCGTGTTGCTCGGCAAGGGGCTCCAAGCCGGCGCCAAGCTGCCTTCCGAGCGCCGCGCCGAGCTTCTGGAACTGCGCCGCCTGGCTGCCTGGGAATTGGTCATGCTGCGGCGCTTCGCCGAGGCCGAGGGACACATCAAGGTCCTTCTGGCGTCCGGCGAAAAGACCATGATGGGTTGGGGGCACCTGCTCTCCGGCCGTATCCTGGCAGCCGAAGGGAAGCTCGAGAAGGCCCGCGATCACCTGATCCGCGCTCGGTCCGACCTCGGCGACCTTCCCCAGGTCCGCGCGGCGCTGGCGAACGTGTACCTGGCGATGGGCCAATGGCGAGAAGCCCTGCCGCACCTCGAGGCACTTCACGTGCCCCCCGATGCGCTGACCCCTGAGGAGCGTGCCTGGCGTGACGCGCTGGTCGGCTCCGAAGACCGGATCCACCTGGCGGAACTTCGCGCGCGGTTGGGATTGAACCAGTGGTCCGAGGCGCAAAGGCACCTTGAATCGCTTGGGACCTCAAAACTGGCACCCCAGGCCGAGTCTTTGGCGGTCGCCTGGCTGGTGGCCAACGGGCGGCTCGGCGAGGCCACCCAGCGGCTGGCCGACGCCCGGCGCCGGTTCCCTCGCCATTGGGGACTGGTGGATCTCGAATCGGCGCTCTTGGATCGGGCAGGCCGGGGCGATGAGGCGCGCGGCCTCGTGGAGCAATTCGCCGCGGCCGCGCCGGACGACCTGGACGTGCAATTGGCCCTGTGCGTCTGGCGACTCCGACACAAGGACGCCGACAAGGCCCTCGCGCATCTGGCCGAGCTGGCCAAGCGCCCGGCCAAGAAGGCCGAGGACCCGTTGCGGATCAAGGCGATCCAGGCCCAAGCGCTGCTGGCGGCCGGCAAACCCAAGGAGGCCGAGACGGTGGCCGCGGCCCTGCGTGCCGACCCGCGTTCCGCGGCCATCGGTGGGCTGATGGACGCCTTGGCCCAGTGGAAGCAGAACCATCCCCAGGAGGCGGCCGACGCCCTGGCCGCCGTGCGCAAGATGAATCCCCGCAGCGGCCTCTTGTCGCTTTTCCAGGGCGAAGCCGAATTGGCCCAGGGCGATCATGCGGAAGGCATCGAGCACCTGGCCAAGGCCCTCGAGGTGACCGCGCTGCGGCAGCGGGCAGGTGCCGCGCTCCTCGGCTCGGTGGCCCGCCTGGCCGCCGAGAAGCCCCTGAAGGAAGTCGAAGCCAAGGTCGATGCCCTGCTTCGTCAATCGCCCGACGATCCCGTCCTCGTGCTGGCCAAGGCCGATCTGGCGATCCGGCAAGGCCGCCTCGATGAGGGGATCGAGCAGCTCGATCGCGTCGAGCGCCTCGAGCCGGCAAGCCCCGCTGGCCCCTATTTCAAGGGCCTGGCGCTTAGGCGAGCAGGGCAGCAGGATCGAGCCGCCTCCGAGGTTCGCCGCGCCTTGGCGCGGGACCCGAAGCACTTGCCCTCGCTCGTTCTGGCAGCCCGGGTGGCGCTGGCCAAGGGCGACCCGGCGCAGGCGCTGATCCACGCCCGAGCTGCCCTGGCCTTACGGCCAGCGCTTCCCGAAGCGGTACTTGCCGAAGCCGAAGCACTGCGTCGCATGGACCGGGCGGACGAGGCGCGGCGCGCGGTCGAGAACCTGATCGCCGCCCAGCCCAAGCTCCCGGCCGGGTACGCTGCCCTGGCGGCGCTTCATGCGGCAGCGGGCCGGACGGACGAGGCCCTCGAGGCTTACCGCCAAGGCTTGGAAAGGCTGCCGAACCACCCGGCGCTACGGCTCGGTCAGATCGCCTTGTTGGCCCGGTCGAACCGAGTCGCCGACGCCCAGGAAGCAGCACGGCAGGCCGTGGGTGAGAAACCCAAGTCCGCCATGTTGCTGGCCGTAGCGACGGTGTTTGCGGCCGAAGGCCGGCTCGCCGAGGCCCGGCCATGGTGCGAGAAGGCCATTGACGCCGGCGACGCGCGCGAGAAGACGGCCGCGCGGTTTTTGTTGGGCAACATGGCTGTACACGAAGCCGGCGAGCGGGGCGACAAGAACCGCCTGGCCGAGGCGCGCGACCATTTTGCCGCGGTCGTGGCCGCCGAGCCGGCCCACCTAATCGCCGCCAACAACCTCGCGTGGCTATTGGCCACCGAGTTCGGCCAGGCGGCCGAGGCGGTGGCGGTGCTCGAAAAGGCCAAAGGACCTGCCTCGGTGCGCCAGATTCCCGCGGCTGTCGCCCACACCCTGGCCGTGGCGTACCGGAAGGCAGGCCGAGGGGACGAGGCCCTGCGTGTTCTCGATGAAGCGTTGGCCGTCCATCCCAACGATGCCGCCTTGTTGATCGAAATCGGCGCGATTCTGGCCGAGAGACAACGGTGGATCGAGGCGCGGACCGTCCTGGAGAGGGCCAAGAAGCTCGGCCTGTCGGACGACCAGTCGGCCGAGGCGGGGCAGATCCTTGCAAAGATCGAGACTTCGACCGCCTTGTCGCCATGATCGGCACGATCGCGCCGTATGTTCGAATCCGGTCCTTCCAAAATCCGAGGTGCGTGCGGCGGGCCTGAGCCCGCGCGGGCGGCCGAAGTCCGCCGGCCCGGCGCCGGACTGCCAGTCCATCTGCTGCTTGCGGCTTGGCTGGGTCTGGTATTTCTCGTGGGGAACTGGTTTCCGCTGCGGGCCACGGATCTGTGGTGCCACGTAGGGTATGGTCACTGGATCCTCGACCACCGGGCCCTGCCCGAACGCGACCCGCTGTGCCCCTTGGCCACCGTGACGCCGCTGGTAGATACGGCATGGCTTTCGCAGGTCGTTTTCGCGCTGGTGGAGCGAGCCGGTGGAGTGGAATGGATCTCCCACGGGTTTGCCCTGGTGCTGGTGACGACACACGCCATCTTGGCCAGGACGTTTTACCTCCAATCGCAAAGCGTTGCGGTCGCGTGGGCGGGCTCGGTCGCGGCGGTCGTGGTGGGATGGAGCCGCATCGCCACGGTCCGGCCAGAGAACTTCGCGTCCCTGGCCATGGCCGTCCTCCTGTGGATCGTGGTTTCTAGCGAAACAGAGCGTCGAGCGGGCCAGAGGCCGCGGCGATGGCCTCTCGGGATCGGCGCCCCGCTGGTAATGCTCGTCTGGGCCAACCTGCACGGCTCGTTCGTGTGCGGGCTGGCCGTTCTGGGCTGCTGTCTCTTGGGGCGCGCGATCGAGGCCGCTTGGGCGGCCAGGGGCATTGGGCTCGCTCGGGCCCTGGCCGCTTCGTTGACCGACCCCATGACGCGGCGCTGGCTAGGGGCGTGCCTCTTGGGTGCGGCGGCCACGCTGGTCAATCCCTACGGCGCGCGCCTGTGGCGGTCGACTCTGTCGTTTGTGGGAAACGAAAACCTCCGCGGCGTCGTCGAATGGATGCCGATGACGATCCTCGGGCCTGGTGGACGGTCGTTCGCCCTGTCGTGGGTCGTATTGCTCGTCGCGCTGCGGCACAGCCGCCGGCCCGTGCCCGTGGCCCACGCCCTGATGTTGGCGCTGTTCTCGGCGACGGCCGTGTCGAACGTGCGGATGATCGCATGGTATGCACCGGTATTCGCCATGGTGGTGGTGCCCCATGCGGCGGACCTCTGGCGCCGATGCGCTCCCGAGGCGACGGCAACGCGGCACCGGCCTAACCCCCTGGGGCGCGTGGCCGCCTGGGTCCTCCTCGGCTGGATCGCCTTTGCCCTGGCTCCGATCAGCGCGGGGATACTGGGCCGGAAACCACGGCCGCTTGAACGGCTGCTCGGTCCATCGACGCCCGTGGCCTTGACCCGGCATTTGCGCGAGCATCCGCCGCCGGGTCCGGTGTTCCATCCGCAGTGGTGGGGCGATTGGTTGGCCCGGGAAGGCATCACGCCGTTTGTCACCTCGAACATCCACCTGGTGCCGCCGGAAACGTGGCGCGACTACACCCAGGTGGCCTCGGGGCTCTCGGGTTGGCAGCAAGTCGTCGACCGATACGGCATCCAGACGTTGATTCTCGACCGGGCGGAGCAGGGCGTGCTGATCGCGGCGGCGGCTCGCTCGGGCCGGTGGCAGCCTGCCTACGAGGACGCGCAAGCCGTGGTGTTCGTGCGACGGCCAGCGCCGCCATCGAAGGCGACGGTCGGCGCCGGTCGCCTTGGGGCCTGATTATCGCGGCGCATGGCCTTTGGCTTTCTGCACAACCTGGCCGATGCCTTTGAGCACTTCCGGCGGCACGACCCATTCACCGCGCAGTTCGCCCGGGGCCGTGGAGACGGCCAGACCGATCGGTGGCGTGGCCGGAAAGTCGGGGAGCCGAATCTTGGCGGCCGCCTGGGGAGGCACCACGGCGGCGATCATCCGCTGGAGGAACGCTAGCATTCCGCGCGGGCTCAGGTAGACGACGATCGTGGCGTCGTGGGGCAAGAGGCCGGCTGTCTTGGCCACGTCGGCCTGGGCCGCTAGGCCCGGCTTGCCTTGCTTGAACGCCCGGATCGCCTGTTCGAGGTGCGCCTTGTTCGTGTAGCCCACCATGACGGTGTGCTTGTCGGCCACCGCCAGCCACGCGGCGAGCTTGCCGCCCGGGCCGAACATCGCTTCCATCAACTGCTCGAACTGTTTCGGATTGGGCATACCCGGCGGGGCCTTCATCTGCGCCGAGATCTGCAACGCCTGGGCGTCGCCGAGTTTGGTTTTCTCGATCTCGATGGCCGGGAGCATCGGGCTGGCGCTGCCCTTGGCGATTTCGCGGTACTGCGCGAGATACTTTTCGTAGTTGGCGAGCAAGGCCGTCGCGTCGTCGGTTCGGAAAACCGCGAGCATGTTCGCGTAGAGGGGCTCGTTGCCCTCTCCGTCGCCCAGGACCACCGCCATGGTGCGCGCCTGGCGCATCCACCCGATCGGCAAGGATTGCATTTTTTGGATTTGCTCGTTCGAGACGCCGTAGAAGTCGCGGGTGGCCTTCATCATGCCGATCGAGAAACGCATGAGTTCATCCCAGCCGGCGCCCGACACGGCCGCGCCGCCGGCCACGACGAACGGCCCGTCCGGCAGCCCGGTGAGAAGGCTCTCGTTGGCCGGTTTCGCCTGGGTCAGCATTTTGGCGAACCGTCCCCCGGGGACGGCCCTTGCCCGTTTGGCGATGCGGAGCACGCCTTGCGAGTCGAGCCGGGCGCCCACGGCGACGACCGAGACCTCGTTCTCGGCAAACTCGAACAGGCGGAGATACCCATCCAAACCGGCCGCGGCGGCCTTGCCCTGCTCGCCCGCCACGATCACGGCCGCTTTCACCGCCTTGATCGCAGTCCGCAGCTTGCTCGAGATGAGCTTGATTCCGGGCTTGAGCACGACGCCGGCGGCGTCATGGGCGGCCAGCCACTCCTGCCAGGGCACTAAGCTGGCCGGCACCTCGGCCGACACCGAAAGGCCCTTCTCGAGCGCCTCGCGGTGCCGCGCTTGCACCAGGGCCGCGTAGCCGCCCAGGTGGCGGGCCACGAACTCGCCGCGGCTCAGGGTGATCGTGCGAATGCCCCCTCCGGCGTCCTCGGGCTTCAGCGGCTGGAGGAACTTGTCATAATCGGTGACGGGAACGAGCAGCACTCCGATAGGACGGGCGTCGCTGCCTTTCGGTGGCAACACGACCAACCCGAGCGTGCCTCGGTCGTCCAATCCCTCGCCGATGCCTGCCCGGTCTTTAAGCCTCGCCAGCACGCTTTGCGCCGGGAGCCCCAATGGCCCCGCGAGCCGCTGCAATTTCGCATCCGCCTCGGCTAGGCGCTGGACCAGCGCGAAGCCCAAGGCCGAATCCGGCACGAGTTTCAGAATGTTCTCCGCACCCCGCGCGCACGTCGCCAGGCACAACGCCAGGCACGCAACCAGGGAAACGGTCGGAATGAAACACCGTCGCATGACTGTCTCCTATGGCACGAGCAAACCAGACGACGCCTCTGCGTCAAGTCATTCGTCTGCCAAGGGCCGGTATTGGTCCGTCGCGCCTCGCCATCGCCGGAACGCCCACCCCACCCCGTCCCCAAGACGGAGCGTTCACTTCCCCCGACGCGCAAGTTCCAGCGCCTCTTTGACCTCGGTCTGAAGGTCCACCAGCAGCAATTGAACGGCGCAGACCTGACGGGTCAACTCGCTCACGTCGCTGGCAAGGCTCGAGACATGATCGCACAGCCCGGCCACGGCCGAAGCAAGCTGGGGAACGTCTTCGGCCGACGAGCCGGTCGAAAGCCGATAGGCTTGACTCTTGATCTGGATCAACGGCGGCATGGCATCCCCCCCAGAAGCCCCGGGACTAGGATACGCGGTCCGCGTCCAGAAGACAAGCCTCCGGTTGTGTTTCGGCCAGCGTCTCCGGCGGGCTGCGCCGGCGGGCAAACGCCCGCAGGGCCTCCACGGTCAGCCACAGCGCCATCGCGATCACGATGAGCGAGACGATCGTCAACGACCATTTCTGCCAAGGCGACAGGGTCGCCAGGCTCCAAAAGTCCCCGATGCTCAGGATCATCGCCCACATCGACACCACGAGCATGGCCAGCATGGGGACCAGGGTGTAGACCACGGGGCGACGGAGCTTGAAGAGGAACACGCTGACGGTCAACAGACTGAGGCCGGCCAACAACTGGTTCGTCGTCCCGAAGAGCGTCCAGAGGGTCTTGCCCGCCGGCACCAAGGCGAAGAAGGCGATTCCGCCGACGGCGATGAGCGACGCCGTATAGCGGTTGGCCAACGGGTCGAGTTTCACCGAGCGGAGGATCTCCTCGACGTTGAAACGCAAGAGCCGGGTGGCGGAGTCGAGGGTGGTCAGCGCAAAGGCGACGACCGTGACGGCCAGGACGGTCTGGCCGAGGTCGAGCGGAATTCCGATCTGGACAAGGAAGTTCGCCCCGCCGCGGACCACGGCGTTGAGTTGGGTGGCCAAACCGGCCTTGCCGATGCCCGCCCAGCTCGCATAGGGTCCGCCGCTCTGCCAAGCCGCCGCGCCCAGCCCAGCCACGCAGGCCATGATGACCAGCACGGCCAGCGCGCCTTCGACGAGCATCGCCCCGTAGCCGATGGGCAAGGCGTCGCTTTCGCGGTTAATCTGGCGGACCGTGGTCCCACTGGACACCAGCGAGTGGAAGCCGCTGACCGCCCCGCAGGCGATCGTCACGAAGAGGAACGGGAACCACGGCGGCGCGCCCGGCACGTCCATCCGGAAGGGTTCCGCGTCGATGCGGTTTTCCGGCGCGCCGAGCACTCCCGCCACGACGAGGCCGAGCAACATGGTGGCCAGCGCGAAGTACAGTTGGAAGCTGTTGATGTAGTCGCGGGGTTGCAGGAGCAACCACACCGGCAAGACCGAGGCGAGAAATGCGTAGGTCAAGAGCACGGCGACCCAACCGTACACGGCGCTGGATGCCGCGGTCTCGACGCGACTGGCCGCGGCCTGGTTCCCGATGGCGGTCAGATGGGCGATCGCCGCCCGGGCCCCGTATGGCGGCCCGAAGCCCGGATCGCCCATGGTCGGCCTGGCGTCGCGCTGGGCATCGAGGGCCTGGCGCGTCTCCGAGGGGGCGAACCACGCATAGGTTGCCACCGGCTCGCGGAGGCCCCAATAGATGAACCCGGCAAACAGCGCCAGGGCCACCACCGTCGCCGGCGCCAGGGCCACGCGGAACCGGTAGACCGCGATGCCCAAGCCCACGGCCACCAGCATCAGCCCGAACGAGGGGATGATCGCGTCGGGATTGTAGTTCACAAAGAGGTCCGAGATGGTGATAACAAATGCCCCCATCGCCAGCGACATCAAGAAGAAGATGATCAACAACGACAACAGCCGGGCTCGCGGCCCCATCAGGTCTCGGCATACGTCGCCGATCGTGCGCCCCTCGTGCCGCAAACTGACCACGAGGGCCCCGAGGTCATGGACCGCGCCGATGAAGATGCACCCGAACATCACCCAAAGCACGGCGGGAACCCAGCCCCAGATGACGGCGATGGCCGGGCCGAGAATCGGGCCCAGCCCCGCGATCGACGCGAAGTGGTGGCCAAAGAGGATCGGCACGCGCGTCGGAACGAAGTCGATGCCGTCCTGCCGGGTGTGCGAGGGAGTGGGCCGGTCCGGATCCAGCCGGTAGAGCCGTCGCGCCAGAAACCGGCCGTAGGTGAAATAGGCGACCACAAAAGCAGCAAAACACAACACCGTGACGGCCGCCGCGTTGTCGAACATCGATCGGTCCCCTGTTCTCGAAAGGCCGCGCAGAGTCCCGCACCCTAGTATCGCATGCCTGGGTCCGATCGGCAAGGCCGGTTGGCGCGGTGCCGCGACGCGCTATAATGAGCCCCGGGGGAGCACACCAGGCTAGGATCGATCGAAAACGACTTGCGCAAGGAGCCGTCGGTGCCGGAAAACCTGATCATCGTCGGCAGCGGCCCGGCCGCGTGGACCGCTGCGATCTACACGGCCCGCGCCGCCCTGGCGCCGTTGGTCTTCGAGGGGGCGATCTCCGAGGCCAACCGCCAGAACAGCACGCTGCCGCTGGGCCAATTGAATCTGACCACCGAAGTCGAGAATTTTCCCGGGTTTCCGCACGGCGATCTCGAGGCGTACCTCGACAGCGCCATTGCCCCCGACCGCCGCACGCTGATGCCGCCACACGAGAAGCACGGGGTCAGCGGGCCCGAACTGATGGAACTGATGCGCCAGCAGGCGGCCAACTTCGGCACTCGCATCATCACCGACGACATCGTCGATGTGCAGTTCGGCGAGCGGCCGTTTCAACTCATGGCCTCCGACGGCAAGACCTACCAGGCCCGCGCGGTCATTGTGGCCACCGGCGCCCGGGCGAACTATCTGGGGCTTCCCTCGGAAGAGCGGTTCAAGAACCGCGGGGTCAGCGCGTGCGCGATTTGCGACGGGGCCTTGCCGCGGTTCCGCAACAAGCCCCTGGTGGTCGTCGGCGGCGGCGACTCGGCCCTCGAAGAGGCCGACTACCTCGCCAAGTTCGCCGCCACGGTCTATCTGGTTCACCGCCGCGACCAGTTGCGGGCCTCGAAGATCATGGCCCAGCGGGCCCTCGAGCACCCCAAGATCCAGATCCTCTGGAATCGTACCGTGGCCGAAGTCCTCGGCAACGACACCCACGGCGTGACCGGGGTGCGCCTGGCGAGCACCGTGGGCGAGCCCGAGATGACCCTCGAAGTCGCCGGCATGTTCCTGGGCATTGGCCACACGCCAAACACGGCGTTCCTCAAGGGCCAACTCGAGTTGACGCCCAAGAAGTCCATCCGCTGGACCGTGCCGTTCCACACGCATACCAGCGTCGAGGGCGTCTTCGCCGCTGGCGACGTGGCCGACGACTACTACCGCCAGGCGATCACCGCGGCCGCCTCGGGGTGCATGGCCGCCATCGACGCCGAACGCTGGCTCGCCGCGCAAGCCCCCTGAGACCGGCCTGCCCGATCGAAACCACCCCGAGTGCCATCCTGCCTGCCCAGACCATGCCGACCGACGTAAGCGAGCCGGACCTTCCCGGGGCGGCGTGGCGCAGCGCGTTTCGGCGTCGGCTGCGCGCCTGGTTCGCGCGACATGCCCG
>DYLT01000138.1 GCA_020721945.1 Blastopirellula marina | reverse complement strand
AGCCGATCCAGTCCGTAGCCCAATCCGTCATGGCCGACCCCGCACCCGACCCTTACGCCGCGTGGCGCAACCCAGGTTACCGTCTTTATGCGGCCGGCTGGTTCGCGATGACGTTCGGCGCCATGATGGAGGGCGTGGCGATCCGGCTGGTGGTCTATCAGTGGACGGGCGACTATCTGGCGTTGGGTTGGATCGGGCTGGTGCGCGCGCTGCCCGTGCTGCTGTTGGCGATTCCCGGCGGACAGCTCGCCGACCGCCTCGATCGCCGCCGCGTGATCGTCTGCATGTTGGGGCTCAGCCTGCTGGTTTCGCTGGGGCTGGCCGCGGCCGTGCGCTGGGAACTGCCGCTGGCCTGGATCTACGTGCTCTTGGGCATCGGGGCCGTCAGCCAGGCCTTGGGGGGACCCTCCCGCGCGGCCCTGTTGCCTCAGATCGTTCCTCAAGCGACCTTTCCCAACGCCGTCACCTGGAACACCAGCGTGTTCCACATCGCCTCGATGACCGGACCGGCCGCGGGCGGTTTTCTGATCGACTGGACGGGCGGCGCCGCCCCGTGTTTCCTGGTGGTGGCCGCCTGCCGGCTCGTGTCGCTGGCGTCGATGGCCGGGGTCCGTTGCCGCGCGGCCGAACGCTCGGGCGAGTCGGTATCGCTCGAAAGCCTCGTTGCGGGCGTCGGGTTCGTCTGGCGGAACAAAGTGATTCTCGCGACGATCACGCTCGACCTGTTCGCCGTGCTCTTGGCCGGGGTGACCTACCTCTTGCCCGTGTTCGCCGAGGACATCCTCGATGTCGGCGCCCGCGGCCTGGGCCTGCTCCAATCGGCCGAGGCGGTCGGGGCCGTGTCGATGGCCGTCCTGCTAGCGCATCGGCCGCCGATGCGGCGGGCCGGGCGGACGCTGTTGTGGGCCGTGGCCGGTTTCGGCGCGGCGACCATCGTCTTCGGGTTGTCGCGGTGGTTCGCCTTGTCGCTGGCCATGATGTTCGTCATCGGGGCGCTGGACAACATCAGCGTGGTGGTGCGGCACACGCTCGTGCAGATGCTTACGCCCGACGCCATGCGCGGCCGTGTCTCGGCGGTCAACAACATCTTCATCGTGGCCTCGAACGACCTGGGAGGCGTCGAATCGGGCATCACGGCGCACTTTCTCGGGCCCGAAGGCTCCGCAATTCTGGGGGGCGCTGGGGGTATGGCCGTGGTGATCTCGGTGGCGCGGGTCTGGCCCCAGATCCTCGACATCGGCGCGCTGGCCGACGTGCGCCCTTGCGACGCCGCCGAGGCCGAGGAGCGGGCCGACGAGGAGCGGGCGGCGCGCCCCTAGCCGAGGCGGCTTCCGACGCGGGTGGCCAGGCCCCTAGTGCGCCGCGGCCGGATCCTTGCGGCCGGGCGGCTCGCCGTTGCCGCCAGCCGGCGCGCCCGCCACCTCGACCACGTCGTACGTGCGGCCGCGGCAGATTCCCTGCCGGTAGTCTTCGTGGGCCTGTTCGGCCAATAAGGTCCCGTGAGGCGTGGGGTACTTCCCGGTGATGCACGCCTGGCAAAGCTGCTCGGCCTCCAGCCCGATCGCCCGGGCCACCGACTCAACCGGCAGGTACCGCAGCGACGTGGCCCCGAGGTGCTCGGCCATCTGCCGTTCGATCTGGGGCGAGAGCGGCTCTCCCCGAAGGAACCTGGGCGCGAACAACTCGCCGACCGTCGACATGTCAATGCCGTAGAAGCACGGCGAGATGATGGGCGGGCAAGCCACGCGCACGTGGATCTCCCTGGGCTTGCCGAGTTGATACATCCGCTCCAAGAGGGCCTTCATGGTCGTCGAGCGGACAATCGAGTCCTCGACCAGAAACACCCGCCGGCCTTCGAGCACCTCGCGCAGCGGCGTGTACTTGGTCTGGGCTTTCTTGGCGCGGCTTTCGGCCCCCTCGATGAACGTCCGGCCGCTGTACCGGTTGCGGATCAGGCCCTCCAGACACGGCACCTTGAGCTTGTAGGCCATCGCCGCGGCCGCGGCCTTGCTGGTATCGGGTACGGGCACGACGATCGTGTCGCCGTCGACCGGCACGGTTTCGAGTCGGGCCAACTCCTCGCCAAGCGCCTTGCGCGCCATGTACACGCTGCGCCCGTCCAGCGTGCTGGCGACGTTCGAGAAGTAGATCCACTCGAAGAAGCAGTGCGCCCGCCGCGGACTCGGCGCGAAGCGCTGGATCTCCAGATGGCCTCCGGTGATCGCGATGGCCTGGCCGGGCTGCACGGAACGGATATTCTCGGGCGAAAAGCCCAGGTTCAATAGCGCCACGCTTTCGCTGGCCGCGGCGAACAGCGGGCCCTCGATCGCGTAGCTCAGGGGCTTGATGCCCAGCGGGTCGCGGGCGACCAGCATGTCGCCCAACGCATCGAGAAACACCAGGCTGTAGGCCCCGTCGAACCGGGTCGCCAACTCGCGGCACACCTCGACCAGCGAGGGGCGGACCTGCCGGGCCAGGGCCGTACTGATCGCGTGCATGATGATCTCGGTGTCGGTTTCCCGGGCGAGGTGGTTGTCGGCGTTCTCGAGCAACTCGGCCCGCAATTGCGGGTAATTGGCCAGTTGCCCGTTGAACGCGAAGCTGAACCACTTGTGCTTCTTGATGTGGTGCCGCTCGAAGGGCTGCGCATAGCTGCGGTCATCGGCCCCACAGGTCGCATAGCGCACGTGCCCGATCGCGGCGATGCCGTTGTACTCCCGCATCAGGCTCTCGTACTTGCCGCGGTGGTTGAGGCGGAAGACCTCGGCCACGGTCCCTACGTCCTTGTAGGTGTCGACGAGCTGGTTTCGCCCGGGCAGGTACGTCGTCATCCCGGCCGCCAATTGCCCGCGGTTCTGGATATCCAGCAGAATGCGCGGCATCAGGCGGCAAACCTGCGTGGGGTCGCGCCCGGGACACAAGGGGCTCACCCCCCGGTCGGGCAGATGATAGATGGCCGCCACCCCGCACTCTTCGTGCAACTGGCTCATGAAGGAGGGCACCCCCCGGAAAGGCAGTGAACGGGCAACGCTCCCTGTTCATTCTAGAAGCGCCGCCCGTCCTCCACAACCAGATCGCGCTGGGGTATTGCTCTTGATCGGTCCGCGCGGCTGGATTAGCCTGTGCTACCGTGGTTCGACGATGCACCCGATGGAGGGAATGCGCCTTGCCCACCCCCGACAGGCCTCTGCGCATCATCAACAGCGTGGCACCCATCCGGATCGCCGATTTCGGCGGATGGACGGACACCTGGTTCGCCAAGTTCGGCAAGGTGCTCAACGTGGCCGTCTACCCGCTGGCCGAGGTCCAGATGCGCGTGTTCCGGCGCGATGGCCAGCGACCGCCCATCACGATCTTCGCCGAGAACTACGGCGAGCGGTACACCCTCGAGGGCGTGCGCGGCACCTACGACCGGCATCCGCTCTTGGAAGCCGCGTTGCGGTTCATGGGCGTGCCGGACGACCTGGCCTTGGAGATCGACATTTTCAGCGAAGCGCCGGCCGGGGCCTCGACGGGGACCAGCGCCGCCGTGAGCGTCTCGCTGGTCGGGGCGTTGGACCTGTTGACCGCGGGGCGGCTGACGCCCCACGAGGTGGCCCGCGCCGCGCATCGCATCGAGACCGATTTGTTGCACCAGCAATCGGGCGTGCAGGACCAGTTGGCCTCGGCGTACGGCGGCATCAACTACATCGAGATCCTCGAGTACCCGCACGCCATCGTCAGCCCCTTGCGCGTGCCGCAGACCGTGGAATGGGAACTCGAGCGCCGGCTGTCGCTGGTGTTCTTGGGCCAGTCGCACAGTTCGTCGAGGGTCCACGAGCGGGTGATCGAGGAACTAGAAGACGCCGGTCCCGACGCCGAGAAACTCCGGCCGCTGCGCCGAACGCCCGTGCATGCGCGCGACGCGCTGTACGCGGGTGACTTCGTGGCGTTGGGCAGGGCGATGATCGAGAACACCGAGGCCCAAGCCAATCTTCACCCCGATCTGGTCAGCCCGCGCCACCAGGCGGTCATCGAGGTGGCCCGGCGTCACGGGGCCCTGGGGTGGAAGGTCAACGGCGCCGGCGGGGACGGCGGCTCCGTGACGCTCTTGGGAGGCCCGCAGACCGCGGCGAACCGGGCCATGCTCCGCGCCATCGCCACCGAGGTGCCCGGCACGCAGAACATCCCCATCTACCTCAGCCCCGCGGGTCTGCGCGTGTGGGAGGTGCCCCCCGGGTAGACCCCGCGCGGCAAATCCCCCGCAAGGCCACGGCCAAGGCTCAGAAACAGCACTTCGCCTTGGCGGGCTTTCCGGTATAGAACTCACCCGGGGCGGGCTTCTTGTGCTTGAACTTGGGCGTCTTGATCATTTTCTCGAGTTTGGGCGGCTTAAGAAGCAGTCCGCCGACCGAGACACTCGGGAGACCCACCAAACCGACCAGTGCCAGCACCAAGAGGATTCGTCGCATGGCTCGCTCCTTGTCGAGTTCCAAAAGGCTGTCATCGCCCAACAGCCGGCACCTGCGGCGCCGACCCGCGGCTGCGCAACTCTAGCTCAAGACGCGCATGACGCCATCCTAGTTGGGGCATTCGCCCCCGACTACCCCCCGCTTCGGGTCCGAGCCATCGCGTCCGCGGAACGAACAGGTTGCGACTGGCAGATCTGCCATCGCCACGCCGATTGGGGAAGAGGGCTTCTGTACGGATCGTGACGTTGGGTATACTAATGGCCTAGGAAACAACAGGTTGGGCAAACCCACTCGAAGCAGGAATCGCGGCGTCCTTGCCCTGTCGGACTGTCCGCCTGGGGCTCCGCTCGCCCAAAACGCCATGTCCGGGAAGGTTAGCGGCGGTCTGACGAATGCCTCGCGAACCGGTCCTTAGCCAGCCGATCGAACCGAACGACGATGATCGCGCCTTGCGTCCCCAGCGCATGGGGGAGATGGTTGGGCAGCGTGAAGTGTATGCGCGCCTTCAGATCGCGGTCGATGCGGCGTCCAAACGAGGCGAACCGCTTGGCCATATCCTCTTCGACGGCCCCCCCGGGTTGGGCAAAACCACGTTCGCCACATGTATTCCCCGCGAATTGGGCGTGAGCTTCCAGATTGCCAGCGGCGCGACGCTCAAGGCCCCCAAGGACCTCGTGCCCTATCTGACGAATGCCGAAGAGCGGTCCGTGCTGTTTATCGACGAAATCCACCGGATGCAGAAAGCGGTCGAGGAGTTCTTGTATCCGGCCATGGAGGATTTCCGGATCGATCTGACCCTTGGCGAGGGGGTCAACGCGCGGACCTTCAACATGCCGCTTAAGCCCTTCACGCTGATTGGCGCCACGACCCGAACCGGTCTGCTCTCGGCGCCGCTGCGCGATCGGTTCCAGATGCGCGAGCACCTCGACTTCTACACGGTCGAGGAGCTGTCCGAAATCGTGCGGCGTAACGCGGGCAAGCTCCGCGTGGGGATCGAGGACGACGCCTCGGTCGAAATCGCCAGCCGTAGCCGGGGAACCCCGCGCTTGGCCAACAACCGCCTGCGATGGGTACGCGACTATGCCATCAGCAGGGCCAACGGCCGGATCACGCTTGCCGTCGCCCGCGATGCGCTCGACATGCAGGGAATCGACCGGCTGGGTCTGGACGCCCAGGACCGGAAGTACCTTACCGTCATCGCCCGGGTGTTCTCCGGCGGACCGGTGGGCGTCGAGGCCGTCGCGCACACGATGAATCTCGCCCCCGACACGCTGATCGACGAGGTCGAACCCTATCTGCTCCGCTCCGAACTGATCGTTCGCACCCCGCGCGGGCGCCGCCTGACCGCCGTCGGCTTCGAACATCTCGGCCTGGCGCCGAGCGAGGAGGCGGCCCAGGGCGGGCAGCGTCTGTTGTTCGATTAGCTGCTGGCGCTGCGATAGCTCGACAGAGCGCGGTGGAACAGCCAGCGGGAACCAGCCAGGCTGACGACCGCGGCCACCAAGGCGAACCCCGGCAGAAGCCACTCGCCGGCCTCACGCGGCGCCAGCGGTCCGGCGAGGAACCGCGCCGGCACGTTGATGACCACGAGCACGGGGATAATGAACGTGAAGAACCACCGCAGCGGACTGCCGAACGTCCCACGGTAGATCTCCCTCGGATACCGGGCGAAATTGGTGATGTAGAACCAGAAGTCGTACAGCGTCTGGTTCCGTCCCAGCCATACGCTCGACGCCGCCAGCGCAATCATCAGGCCGTAGAGAATCGTCACGCCACAGGCCACGTAGACCAGGTACAGCGCGGCGTGGAGGGGGCTCGGCAGGTGCCCGAGCTGCACCAGTGCGTAGACCATCAACGTCGCGCCGAAGGCCAGATTGGCGACCGACGCCCACTCGATCCGCTGGAGGGACACCAGAAACTGGGTGTCGATCGGCTTCAGGAGCGCGAAATCCAGCGAGCCGGTGCGAATCATCTCGCTGAACTCGTCGGCGTTGGTCATGAACAGGCCCTGGACCAGGCCGTTGACCACGTAGGTCGTTGCCAAGAACACGAAGAACTCGTGTTTTCCCCAGCCCGTGCCCGCCCCGAGCATCGGCGTGTACTCGAAGACGAGGATGTAGAAGGCCAGGTTCATCGCCATCCACGCCAGCGAGGATGCCATCTCGACGAGGAAGTTCGCGCGGAACGTCATGTCGCGCACGAGGCTGTTTCGGGCGAAGAGGGCCAGGACCTTGAGGTAGTTCGGACCGTCGCGCATGTCATCCTCCGAACCCGCTGTAGTGCCGCACGCCGCGGCGGAATGCCACCCAGGCCGTCACGAGGAAAAACGCCACCCAACCACACTGGATCGCCAACCCCCACGCCAACTCCGCCCCGGCGATCTTGCCGAGAAACACCGCCGACGGGAAGTACGCCAGGTACACCAGCGGCGTCGACTTGACCAGGCCGCCCCACGCGCCGGGCAGCATGTCGATCGGGAACATGTGCCCCGAGAAGAAGAAATTGAACAGCATGTACACGAACAGCAGCGAACTGACCTCGAGAAACCAGAAGCCGATCATCCCTAACGTCGCTTCGAGAAAGAACCCCAAGAGGAACGACAACACCAGCGACGCCACGTACGCCAGCATCGTCGGGCCGTCGGGCCATCCGGGAAAGTAGCCGCGCAGCAGGTAGAACACCGCGGCAAACGGCACCACCGCGACCGCGTAGTACACCAGCTTGTGGGCCACGCGATACAGAAGCAGAAACCCGATCATGTCGACCGGCTGAATGAGATACTTCTTCACCGCGCCGCTGCGGATGTCGCGCGCAATGCCCGAGGCCAACCCCGGCATGCTCGAAAACGCCCGGGTGACCATCGTCAAAAGGTAATAGGCGATGAAGTCCGGGTAGGTGTAGCCGGCCACCTGCTGGGCGGGCCCGCCGCGAGCCTCCAGCGCCGAAAACACCGCCCCCCACAAGAAAATCTGGGTGACGATCGGCAAGAACCGCATCAGCGTCCCCAAGGCGAAGTCGCCCCGATAGATCAGCCGTTCCTCGATGCTGATCCTCAGGATCGTCCACCAGAGGGCTAGACGGGCAAGCATGGGGGCAGGAGATGGGGGTTCGGTGAGGATCAGGGACTGGGGATTGGGGATTGGCACGCCACCGTCGCTAGGGAACCGTTCACGGGCCGGGTCGTTGGGCGCTGGTCGACTCCGATCTCTAATCCCTACTCCCCAAGACCTAATCTCGTCTCGTTCGTTCCAGCCAGCGCGAACATCTCGGCAATGACCTCTTCCAAGGGAGGGTCTTCGACGCTGACGTCTTCCACGGCGTAAGTGGCGAGGATGTTCCCGAGCACCTCGGGAACCGTGTTTCGGGGCACACGGATCTTGATGCGCGGGGCCTCGCTCGACAAAATCTCTCCGTACCGGCCGAGATTGGCGGGGACTTCGCCGTCGGACATGAGCAGGGAAACGACCTTCGATCGGCTGAACCGGTCGATAATGCCGTCCAGCGAGCCGTCGTACACGATTCGGCCCGAGGCAATCATCACCACGCGGCGGCACAGGGCCGCCACGTCCTTCATGTAGTGGCTCGTCAACAGGATCGTGATCCGCCGCGACTGCTGGTAGTGACGTAGAAAACCCTGCACCTGGTACTGGGCAATCACGTCGAGGCCGATGGTCGGCTCATCGAGAAACAACACCTCGGGCGAATGGAGCAGGGCGGCAATCAACTCCATCTTCATCCGCTCGCCCAGCGACAGTTCGCGCACCGGCTGCGACAGCAGGTGGCGCACTCCCAGCAAGCCGGTCAATTCGTCGCGTGTGCGCTCGAACTGTCGCGGCTCGATGCGGTAGATTTGCTGGTGCAGTCGGAACGATTCGGCGGCCGGCAGGTCCCACCAAAGCTGGTTCTTCTGGCCCATCACCAAGGCGAAGCGGCGGCGATAGGCGTTTTCGCGCTTCCAAGGCACATGGCCCAACACGCGAGCCGAGCCGCTGGTAGGCGTGAGGACGCCCGACAGGAGCTTCAGGGTCGTCGTCTTGCCCGCCCCGTTCGGTCCCAAGAAAGCCACGAACTGCCCCTGTTCGACGGTCAAGTCGATCGAACGGACCGCCTCGACCACGCGATATTCGCGCCGGAACAGCCCGCGAATCGAGGCAACAAGCCCCTCTTGCTTCTGGTAGACGCGGTAGGACTTCGACAGTCCCTCGACTTCAATGACGGCCATGATCGCGGTATTATACCACATCAACCCGAAGCGCTAGCGAGGGATAGTCAGCGGCGCTAGCGAGGGACAGGCGGTGGCGCTAGCGAGGGGCAATCGGTAACGCTAGCGAGGTGGCATCGTGGAATCTAACGGGGCCGCATGCCCGACGCTGGCCAGCGATGGACGCACGTCCTCGTCGGAGGGGTCCGGGCCCGCGCCAGCCGAGCGTGAGTCCTTGGGCCCTCGCTGGCGCGTCGGGCTGGTGTGGATGTCGTCCGAGGCCGCTTTCGGCTTCCTCCGCTGGCTCATACAATAGGGCAAATATCCACGCGACTTAGGAGGTCGAGCCACGCAACGCGTACGGATCGGACTCGGGCACGACACGCACCGGCTGCGGCCTGGCGGACCGCTCCGCTTGGGCGGAATCGCGATTCCGCATGACCACGAGGCCGTCGGTCACAGCGACGCCGACGTGCTGATGCACGCGGTGACCGACGCGCTCTTGGGCGCCGCGGCCTTGGGCGACATTGGCGAGAGGTTTCCCGACACCGATCCCGCCAACCGCGGCCGGGACTCGGCCGAAATGCTTCGCGCGGCTTGGCAGTCGGTGTCGGCGGCCGGGTGGCGCATTGCGAACCTCGACTGTGTGGTTTTCGCCCAGCGGCCTAGGCTCTTGCCCTACCGCGAGGCCATTTGCCGCAACGTGGCCAGTATCCTTGGGATCCAACCGGAACAGATGGGCCTGAAGGCGAAGACGGGTGAAGGGCTCGGCGAAATCGGCCGCGAAGAGGCGATTGCCGCTTTGTGCGTCGCCCTCTTGGAATGGCGGGGCGAGAGTCTCTGAGCGAAAGCCCGCGGCGCGGCGCCGCTTAGGTCTCTTGAGCCCCGATCCTTGCGATTCAGCGAGTTCGACGATGCCTCGGTTCGTCATCTTGCGGCACGAAAGCCCCCGAGGGCTACACTGGGACTTCATGATCCAGACTGGGCCAGCCCTCTCGACGTGGGCCTTGACCGAAGAGCCAATGTCTGGTCGGGCCATCGACGCCGAAGCCCTGGCCGATCATCGCCTGGCGTATCTCGATTACGAGGGTCCCGTGGCAGGCGGCCGGGGCACGGTGGCGAGCTGGGACCGCGGGGACTGCCATGTCGAACAGCAGGACGAGACGCACGTGGTCGTGGAACTTCGCGGCACGAAGCTCGTGGGCCGCGCGACGCTCACCCGTCGCCCCGAGCACGCGGCCCGATGGACGTTCGCCTTCGCGGCGAGGTCTTCGGCTTGAGTCGTCTTCGGCGCGGGGCCCGCCGCGTCAGACGCCGTTCCAGTCTGCCGAAGCGTATCGTTGCTCGACGAGGTGGGCCGTCAGGCTGCGGGGCCAATCGGAGCGAGGCTGGGTCGCGGTCCATGCCGCGACCAAAGCGCGCCGGAGCGATTCGCTCGGCACGGCCAGGTTCGTGACGAACATCCGGTGCCCACGCCCCTGGCGGTACTCGGGCTGGCGGGGCGGCATGGCCAGGCACTCGTCGATCAGTCCAAGGGGGAAGTCGTAAAGCAGCGTGCCGTGGTAAAGCAGATGGGTCTGCTTCATCCGGATGCTGTTCCCCGAGAACTTGTCGTCGCCCAAGGCCAAATCGCTCGTCCCCCGCCGGCCCACGCGCGGAGCCAACGGGGCCAGGGCCGCTGCGATCCGGCCGAGAACGACCCGATGCGCATGCTCGACCATGCGCAAGCCGGGGCGGCGCTTTAAGCTGAGCACGAGCGCGTACATGAGGCAGCCCGGCCCAGTGACGACCGCCGCTCCGCCGCTGGTGCGGCGGAGCACGGGCACGCCCAGGCGGCAACAAGCGTCGAGGCCGACCTCGTCGGCGACCTTCGACGAACGCCCCACCACGACCATCGGCGCGGCCGGCTCCCACAGGCGAAGTGTCTCGAGGGGCTCCGGCGCGGCCTCCGCCTCGTCGAGCAGGGCCTCGTCCAGCGCGAGGTTCTCTGCGGGCGTCGGCAGGGTCAGGTCGAGAAGGAACGTCATTTCAACAGGCGCAACGGATCCTGCGTGTTCGAAATGATCGTCTTCCTCGCTCCAGCACGGGGGGGGCGAACCTTACTCGCTGGCCTTTTTCTTGGCGGCCTTGGGGGTCTTGACCGCCTTGGGCATCGGCACGTCGCCGTGCGAGAAGGGGCCGATGTACGAGTCGAACACCCGGACTTTCTTCCAGTTCTCCTGGTTCTCCTCGATGAACTGCCGGTGCCTCGGGTGGACGGCGTACTGGTCGTGGGCCGCCTTGTTCTTGAAGACCAGGTGCAAGGCCACGTCGTAGTTTCGGTCGTTGACGTCGCGCTGGAACTCCTCGGCCCGAGGGCCGGCGGCGAACCACACGGTGCCCGGGTGGTCGGCAAGGTACTTCTTGCAGGCGGCGACGAGTTTCTCCTTGGCTGCCGGCGAATTGTCGTTCAGTGTGAAGTACACATCGTGCGAGAGCATCGGCTCTTGCGCGTCGGCCGCCTCGGCGCGTCCCGTGCCGAAGCCCACCATGACGCATGCCGCTAGAATCGCGACCGCTACCGGCCACATCGCCAGTCTTTCCATCGTCTGGTCCTCGAGAAACTATGGGGTTTGTGGGTCAACCCCACGATTATCGCCGCAAGCGCCACGCCCGACAAGGTACCACGCGATGACTCGGTCGGAGATCCTCACGGAAAACGACGCGGTCGAGTGGCTCGATGGCTGGCTGGTGCCGAGAACGGCCAAGAATCGACCTCATCGAATCGCCACCCGCCGGGTCCGAAAGGCCCTGGAGAGTGTCGCGCCGGTCGGCTGGATCGCCTGCCTTTGCGTGCGGCAGTTGGTGCCTTGACCGGCCTCGATGGGTCGGAGGGCCGCGGGACGCGAGAGGGCGGTGCCCGCGGATGCATCGCGGCATTCAATACTCCGGCGGCAGCACGGCCGATTCGGCCAGGCTTTCGCCGACGGAGAGCAAGAGAAGGCGTCCATCGGCCTCCAGTACCACGTCCTGCTCGTCGATGCGAATGACTTTCGCGGTGAACTGTCCCACGCGGAAGCTCTCCTGCGGCCTGACCATGACGGTGCTACCTGCGGAGGGGTCGTCGTCGAGGGGGCTTTGCTCGGCGCCAAGCTTGACCAGCCGGTCGCCGGATCGCACGCTGAACCAGGCCTCGGGCGCACCATTGACGTAGTTCACGCCGGTCAGCCACGTATGCTCGATCGGATCGGAGATGGTCCCCGTACCGAACAGGTCGCGTTCGACAATGACGCGGTAGTCCTCCAGTCGCTGGCCGGCCAGGCGGTCGGCAACCTCGGTCGTCAGGCGGTCGGCGCGGTCGGCGCCGGGCAGCACGAGGGCCTCGACCTCAGCGGCCACGTCGATGCGGCCCTCTTTGACGGGCGAGAGGACCAGCGACCGCATCTGGTGCAAGTGGCCGGCGCGGTAGAACTCGTAGAGCAACCGGGTGACCTGCTCGAGCGTGCCCCGGCCGCGGATCGACCCGGCAATCGATTTGTACGAGCCCTTGCGGCCGACGGCCTCGCGGACCTCGACCCCCGGATTGTCGAGCCCCACGTGCCCGACCAGTTCCAAGAGCCAGGTCTGATAAAGCGATCTGGCCAACTCGGGGTTCGACGGGAGCGACTGCGCTTCCCAGGCGGCCAATTCCTTGGCGGCCTTGCGCGCCCGGGCCAGCTCGAGGTTGCGCTTCTGGATGTCGCGGTTGAGCCGTTCGGCCCGGGTGTGCCGCTGGTCCAGCGGCGCTCGGACCGCGTGGTTCCACGCCCATTCGCCGCCGAAGTACAAGAGCATCAGCGAAAAAAGCCCCACCAGGATGTGCTGCCGGTACTTCATCATGGCGGAGACTCTTGGGGGCCTGCGATGGCTCGGGCCAGCGCGGCGTATTCGTCCTTGCTCCGCGGCACGACGGTGGCCGAGACCTCGAAGGTGCGCGTGTAGGCTTCGCCCGACCGGGGCAGGATGCGGTCGCTGCGCACATCGCGGTGCTGGGCATCGCGCAGGCGCCGTTCGATCTCGGCCACGACCAAGGGATCGCGCACCAGACCCGACAAATGCAACTGCCCTCCGCCGCCCCGGGCGGGCGTCATCGTGATGCGCGACAGGATCACGTCGCGGCTCGACGGCAGCCGCATCGACAGGTCGCGGAACTCATCCAACCAAATGACCTCGCTGGCCTTCCATTGGCGCACGGCCTCGACGAGCTGCTTCTGCTCGGCCGACTTCTTGACCAGACCGTCCAACTCCCTCAACTGCTGGGCCAGCTCTTCGTTCGCGTCGTCCAGTTCCGAGATTTCGCTCCACGTCTGGTAGCCGACCCCCAGCAGCAGGGCGGCCAGCAAGCCGGCCGCGGCCAGGATCGGTCGTCGGCGGTCGACCGGTTTGGGGGGGCGCTTGGGGTGCAGGAAGTCCATCGCGTGCCGCCGCCCCGCCGATTCGTCCAACA
>DYLT01000137.1 GCA_020721945.1 Blastopirellula marina | reverse complement strand
TGGCTCTCGACGCCGAGGTAGTAGGTTCGGGCCAACCCGGCCGCGATGCGCACGCCCTGGCCTCGCCGCACCATGCCGTAGTAGGCTGCCCCGCGAGCCACGGCCAGGTCGAGCCGCTCGTTGTCGAGCACGACGGGGCGCCAGTGCGGATCTTCGTGGGCAAACCATCCGACCAGCACGTCGAGCAAGCGCTGCCGGATCGCCTGCGACTCGAACACCCCGCCGTTGAAGAGGACGATGTCGGGCCGGGCCGGATCGTGGCCGGTGGCCGTGTCGTCGTCCATCGCCACATGGCGGTGGGCGGTCAAAAACGCCGCCAGGTAGCGCGTCACCGCGGGGTCGGGCGCGTAGGGCAAACCGAACTCTTGGAACCCCGAACGCCGGCTGGCCGGCTTGTCGTCCAGAACCACGACGGGAAAGAAGCCGTCGAGCAGCACGTCGCGGACCTCGTCCCGCGTGACCTCGATCCGCAGCCCCCCGCCGATCAGCCGGGTTCCACCGCCGGCCACGTGGACCACCAGCCGCTCCGGCGCGTCGCTGGCCAGGAGGGTTTCCTTGATCCGCTGGCACTGGCGCACCAGCATGGACCATGGGCGCGGCTCCAAGCGGCCGTCGGGGGTCAGGCGCCGTTCGACGTGATGCGCCAAGGCCAGGTCGAAGTTGTCGCCGCCGAGGATCAGGTGCTCGCCCACCGCCACGCGATGGAACTGCACCTTGCCTCCTCCGCCCGCCCGCACCCGGATCAGCGTGAAGTCCGACGTTCCGCCGCCGATATCACAGACGAGGATCTTCTGGCCGGGCGAGACCATCCGCTCCCAGTCGGCCGCGTGCTTGTCGATCCAGGCGTAGAACGCGGCCTGGGGTTCTTCGATGAGCACCACGCGCGCCAGACCAGCCCGCGCCGCGGCCTTGACCGTCAACTCGCGCGCCACCTCGTCGAACGAGGCGGGCAGCGTGAGCACGACGTCTTGCTGGGCCAGTGGATCGTCGGGAAACCGGGCGTCCCAGGCTTCACGCAGGTGGGCCAGGTACCGGGCGCTGACCTCGACCGGCGAAAGTTTGTCCACGTCGGGCGCGCCGTGCCAGGGCAACAAGGGCGCCGTGCGATCCACTCCCGAGTGGCTCAACCACGACTTGGCCGACACGACCAACCGGCCCGGCGCCAGCCCCCCCTGATCGCGGGCGAACACGCCCACGGCGTGCCCCGGCTCCTCCCGGCTCCACGGCAGGCGGATCGCGCCCGCTCTCAGTTCGCCAGGCGCCGGCTGGTAGTGGAATGAGGGGAGGGTCTCGCGGGCCTCGACCTGCCCCGGCGCCACCAGTTGCGGCACGGCAAACGTGCGCACGCGCCACGGCGATTCCTCGGTATCGACATAGCTCACGGCCGAGTTCGTCGTGCCGAGGTCGATACCCACGACATAGCGGGAAGGCGCGCTGCGTTCGAGATCGGGCGGACTCACGAGATCGCCTACTTGCGGGACCGCGGCTTGGTGCGCGGCGCCGCCTTCTTCGCCGAGGACGAGGCGGGCCGGGCGGGGCGCCGGGCGTAGGTGCGCCGCGCGGGGCGCTTGGCCGGCCCCTTGGCCGCCCGCTCGGCCAGCAAGTCGAGCGCCCGCTCGAAGGTTACCTCCTCGGGCGCCAGGGTCTTCGGCAACGAGGCGTTCGTCACCCCGTCGGTCACATAGGGGCCGTAACGGCCGGACAGCAACTGGACCGGCTGCCCGGTCACCGGCGAAACCTCGAACCCCCGGATCGGCTCGCGGCGTCGCGCGGCCCCGCGCCCCGGCTTCGGCTTGGCCAACAGGTCGAGGGCCTGTTCGAGGGTCACGTCCAGCGGCGAGAGGCCGTTGGGCAGCGAGCGGCTCTCCTGGCCGCATTTCACGTAGGGGCCGAAGCGCCCGTTGCACGCCATGACCGGCTCGCCGGTCTGCGGATGCACCCCGAGCGACCGAGGCAGCGACAACAAAGCCAGCGCGGTCGAAAACGTGACCTCCTCGGGTTTCATTCCCTTCAGGAGCGAGGCGCTTTGCGGCTTCTCGCCGTCGTCGACCGTCCCTCGCTGCACGTAGGGACCGAAACGTCCCACCTTGAGGAAGACCGGCTTGCCCGTCACCGGGCAATGCCCCAGCGGCTGCTCGGATTGCTGGGCGCGGTCGAGCATTTCGAGCGCGACGGGAATGGTGAGTTCGTCGGGGGCCATGCCTTCGGGGAGGTTCGCCCAGCGCTCGCCCTGCTCGACCCGCGGGCCGTACTTGCCCACGCGCACGTAAATCGTTTCCGCGCCCTCCCCCTCAGGCTTGCCGATGCGGATGCGGCTGATCTGTCGCGCGTCGATGCTCTGGGTCTTGTTCTGGAGTTGCTCCTTGAGCCCCGGGTGGGTATTGCCGTAATAGAAGTTCTTCAGGTACTCGATGTGCCCTTTCTCCCCGCGACTGATCGCATCGAGTTCGTCCTCCATCTGGGCCGTGAACTCGTAGTCGACGAGGTCGGGCAGGTGGGACTCGAGCAGTTGGCAGACGGCGAAGGCGGTCCACGTGGGCACCAGCTGATTGCCGCGCTTGAACACGTAGTTCCGGTTGAGGATCGTGTCGATGATCGCGGCGTAGGTGCTGGGCCGGCCGATCCCCTTCTCTTCCAGGGCCCGGATCAGCGTGGCCTCGCTGTACCGGTTGGGCGGCTGGGTGGTGTGCCCCTTGGGCTCCAGGCCGCGGACCTCGAGCACCTCGCCCGCCTCGACTGCCGGAAGCAACGTCTCTCGGTCGGCCAGTTCCGCCTCGGGATCGTCCGCCCCCTCGACATACGCCCGGAGATAGCCAGGAAACTCGAGGCTCGTGCCGCTGGCCTGGAACTCCGCGTCGGCTAGGGCCAGGGTGATGGTCACGCGCCGACCCCGGGCGTCGGCCATCTGGCTGGCCACGGTCCGCTTCCAGATCAGGTCGTACAGGCGGAACTCGTCCGCCGAGAGTTCGCCGCGCAGGGTGTCGGGCAAATCGAAGGGGTGGCCGGCCGGCCGGATCGCCTCGTGGGCCTCCTGGGCGTTCTTCACTTTGGTGCGGTAGGAACGGGGCTGGTCGGGAAGGTACTCGCGACCGTAGTGCTGGGCCACCAGATCGCGGGCCGCCTCGATGGCCACCTCGGCCAGATGGGTCGAGTCGGTCCGCATATAGGTAATGTGCCCGTTCTCGTAAAGGCTCTGCGCCAACTGCATGGTCTTGCGCGCGGTGAAGCCGAACTTCCGGTTGGCCTCCTGCTGGAGCGTGCTGGTCGTGAACGGGGGATACGGGCGCGAGGTGTAGGGTTTGTCCTCCAGCGCGGCCACGCGGCACGGCGCGTTCCGGAGCCGCGCTGCCAGTTCGGCCGCCTCGTGCTCGGTGAGCACCAGCAGCGAGGGTTCCTTGGGCCGCCCCGTGGCCGGGTCGAAATCGCGGCTGGCCGGAATCCTCCGGCCGCCCACCGACATCAACTCGGCCTGGAAGGCCTCGCCGCCCGACTTGGCGAAGGTTCCCCACAGGTCCCACCACGAGGCGGGCACGAAGGCCATGCGCTGCCGCTCGCGGTCGACGATCAGGCGCACCGCCACGCTTTGCACACGGCCGGCCGACAGCTTCGACCCCACCTTGCGCCACAACAGCGGCGACACCTCGTAGCCGAACAGCCGGTCGAGAATGCGCCTGGCCTCTTGAGCCCGCACCAGCGACCGGTCCACCTGACGCGGATTGGTCAGCGCCTCGAGGATCGCCTCCTTGGTGATCTCGTGGAAGACCAGACGATGGACCGGGACCTCGGGCTGGAGCACCTCGCATAGGTGCCAACTGATGGCCTCGCCTTCGCGGTCCTCATCGGTGGCCAAATAGAGGTCTTTCGCCCGCTTCAACGCCTGGCGGAGCTTGGCGACCTGTTTCCGCTTTTCGGGGGGAACCACATAGACCGGCTTGAAGTCCTGCTCGACATCGACCCCCAAATGGGCCCACTGCTTGCCCTTGTACTGTTCGGGAATTTCCTTGGCCCCTTGAGGCAGGTCGCGGACATGCCCGATGCTTGCCTCGATCGTGAACCCCCGGCCAAGGAAACGGCTGATCGTCCTTGCCTTAGCGGGTGATTCGACGATCACCAGCGACGTTCGGTCCTGGGAGGCTGCTTTTTTGGCCATGATCCGATGTGTGGGGCGAAGCTTGGGATACCAACCGACAGGTCGCGCATCGACCGATCTTCCCGACGAGCGAACCACCCGTCCCGCGTCCCACGACTTGTGAGACAGACCGGCGGGCAGGGAATTCTAGTCAACCTTACCGGCGACGCAACCAGAACCCCCGTTTCGGGCGGGGTGTCCATGGGGTCGGAGGACGAACCCCCGCCTTGAGATTGCATTTACGGCGATCCACCTTACAATTTCCCTTTTCTGTCCACTCGTTGACGCGACACTCATAATCCCCAGCGCGTTGGCCTGTCAAGCCGAGTTGCCTTCGGATCTGCCTCCAGACGATGGGGGTCACATACCCACAAGGACTGGTTCATGAAGCTGTTGAAGACCTTCCGCCGACATCGGAAAGTGGCCTTCGCCTTGCTGACCCTCATGGCGATGATCTCGTTCGTGATCCTTCCGATCGTGCTGGACATGATCCAGGGCAGCGGCGGCGGCAACCCCGTGGTGCTGAAAACGACCGCCTACGGCCCGCTCCACCGCAGCGAACTCGGCGCGCTGATCTACCAACGGCAAAAGATCATTGGGTTGCTTCAGTTGATTCACGAGCGAGTAGCCCGCACCCGGCCGTCGCCCTTTCCCGGCCAAGAGCCCATGACCCAAGCAGCCCTCGTGCTGCGCCAGATCGGTTCGGCGGACGAAGAAACGGTGGCCCACACGTGGCTCTTGGCGAAGCGGGCCGAGGAGATCGGCATGCAGGTCTCCGACCCGGTGATCAGCAACTTTGTCGGCCGGCTCACCGAGGGCAAGGTCAGCGAGAAGGCGTTTCGCGAGATCGTCCGCGAGCTTCAACTCACCGAAACGACCCTCTTCGAGTACCTGCGGCATGAGCTGCTGGCCATACGCCTGGAGGAGTTGTTCAACATCAGCCTGTTGGGCATGCCGCCGGCGCAGCATTGGGAGTACTTCTTGCGGATGCAGCGCAAGGCGAAGATCGAGGCCGTGGCGGTCCCCGTGACCGAGTTCGTCGCCCAGACCGCGGATCCGACCGATGCCCAAATCGACGAACTGTTCCAGAAGTACAAGCACGAGGACCCCAACCCGAACCGCCCGGAACCGGGCTTCCGCGAACCGCACCGGGTGGCGATCGAATACTTCCGGGCCGACTACGCGCGGTTTGTCGATCCGGCGAAAGTGACCGACGACGAGATCACGAAGTACTACGACGAGAACAAGGACTTCGAGTTCGTCGATCGTGACGAGAAGGCGCCCGCCAAGCCCGAGGCGAAACCCGAAAAGCCTGAACCTAAACCCGAACCGAAGCCGGAAGCGAAGGTGGACAAGTCGGAGCCGTCGAAGCCGGCCGAGAAGAAGACCTCGGCCGCGCCAAGGCCCGGGCCGTTCCGACTGGTCGCGCTTCAGACGAAGGATGCCACGGCAGAGAAGCCCTCCGCCAAGTCGGAAGCCAAGCCCGAGACTAAACCCGAGAGCAAACCGGAGGCCAAACCCGCAGTCAAACCGGCCGAAGCCAAGCCCGAGGCGAAGCCTGAGACCAAGCCCGAGGCCAAACCGGCCGAAGCCAAGGCCGCGCCCAAGCTGGTCAAGTACAAGCCGCTCGAAGCGGTCCGCGACCAGATCCGCATGACGCTGGCGCGTCGTGCGGCGGAGCAGAAGGCCGAAGAGGTGCTCGCGCAGCTCGAGAAGCCGCTGCGCGAATACGAGTTGAAGTGGCTCGAGCACGCCAAGCGGTCGAATGCGTCGGCGACCCCGCCGGAGCGACCTTCGTTCAAGGATCTGGCGGCCAAGAACGGAATCGCCTCGAACGAGACGGGGCTCATCACCGTCTGGGAGGTGGACCAGTTCGACATCGCGCGCACGCGGATCGACGCGAACCGTTCGTTCGCCGAGGTGGCCTTTGGTCCGCTGAACCTGTTCCAGCGCATGCGGTGCAAGGACAGCGAGGGCAACGCCTCGTTCCTGTTCTGGAAGGTCGAGGACAAGCCGGAACGCGATGTGACCTTGGACGAGCCGGGGGTGCGGGAGCGGGTCGTACAGGCGTGGAAGTTCCGCGAGGGCCGCGCCCTGGCCCGCGCCGAGGCCGGCCGCATGGCCGACGAAGCCCGCAAGGCCGACAAGCCCCTCAAGCAGGTCTTCGGACCCCGCGGCAAGAAGATCCTCGAGCCGGAACCCTTCACCTGGATGACCTTCGGATTCTTGCCGCCGCCGGTGAGCCAATTGGGCGCCCGGCTTAGCGAGGTGGCGGGCATCGAACTGGCTGGCGAGGAGTTCATGCGGGCCGTGTTCGGGTTGGAGCTGGGGCAGTTCGGCGTGGCCATGAATTATCCCCAGACCGTGGCCTACGTGATCCGCGTGGCCGACTATACCCCGTCGCGCGACGAGCTGTGGGAGGAGTTCCTCAAGAACGGTCTGGAGTTTGCCAATCTCGTGGCGCGCAACGAGTTCCAGGACGCCCAGATCGCCTGGCTCGACGACCTGAAGGCGCAATCGGGCTTCGAGTGGATCGAGCAGCCGCGCCGCCGCGGCGAGCGGTAATCCCGTCGGGGCTTGTGGACGGTCGCCTTTCGTTGCCCCAAGGTCTGCACACCTTGCACCAAGAGAGGCGCGCGCCGATACTGGATGGCTGCCTTAAGGCAGCGCCGAGCACCGTGTTCTGGCGCAATCCCGCGACGGTCTGGCGAAAGGAGCCGACAATGCATCGATTCGTTCTTTTGGTGTGTCCCGCCGTGGTTGTGGCCGCCTCGCTGACCTTGGCGGCCGCAGGGGGCGAAAACGGCTGGGTATCGCTGTTCGACGGCAAGACCCTCCAGGGGTGGGAGCAGAAGAACGGGCTGGCGAAATACGAGGCCAAGGAGGGCGCGATCGTCGGCACCTCGGCGCCCAACAGCCCCAACTCGTTCCTCTGCACGAAGAAGCATTACGGCGATTTCGAGCTGGAGTTCGAGGTGAAGTGCGATCCCCGCCTCAACTCCGGCGTGCAAATCCGAAGCCACAGCCGCAAGGACTATCAGAACGGCCGGGTGCACGGCTACCAGGTCGAAATCGCGGTAGGGGGGTTCTCGGGCGGCATCTACGACGAGGCCCGCCGCGGCAAGTTCCTCAACGCCGAACAACCGACCCCCGAAATCCAGACCCTCTTGAAGAAAGACGCCTGGAACCATTACCGGGTGGTGTGCCAGGGCGACCACATCCAGACCTGGGTCAATGGCGTCCAGGTGACCGATTTGCACGACAACATGACGGCCAGCGGCTTCATCGGCCTTCAGGTCCACGGCGTCGGCGCGCGGGCCGAGCCCTTGGAGGTCCGGTGGCGCAACCTCCGGTTGCGCGAGCTGCCGGCATCGAAGTGACCGGCGGGCGACCGCGCGCCGCGGACGCGGCTGTCGGCCCCTTGACGTTCTTCCCGACGGTCCGCACAATGAGCATGCGGAAGTGACTTCGGCGCGATCTCCCCGGGAAATCGACGTTTCGATGGCGGTTGCCCACCCCGACCGACGCTACGCCGCGAAGATCGCCAAGATCTTGCGGCGGACGTATCCCGACGCGACCTGCGCCTTGCGCTTCGGCAATCCGCTCGAGTTGCTCGTGGCGACGATTCTGTCGGCCCAGTGCACCGACAAGCGAGTCAACGAGGTCACGAAAGACCTTTTCGCGCGCTACCGTGCCGCGGCGGACTACGCGAATGCCCCGCTCGAAGCGCTCGAGTCGGCGGTTCAGAGCACGGGGTTTTTCCGCAACAAGGCGAAGAACCTCCGGGCGTGTTGTGAGGCCCTGGTTTCGAAATACGGCGGCGAGGTGCCCCGCGACTTGGACGCCCTCGTCACTCTGCCCGGCGTCGGCCGCAAGACGGCCAACGTGGTGCTGGGCACCGCGTATGGAATCGCGTCGGGGATCGTGGTCGATACGCACGTGGCGCGCGTCAGCCGGCGCTTGGGGTTGTCGCGGCACAAGGACCCGGCGAAGATCGAGAAGGACTTGATGGCGATGATTCCTCAGGCCGAATGGGTGGACTTCGGCCATCGGATGGTCCATCACGGGCGGCGGATCTGCGCCGCGCGCAGGCCGAAGTGCGACCTCTGCCCGCTCGGCGACCTCTGCCCCCGTCTCGGCGTCACAGTCCCCTGAGGAGAATCGCCAGCGATGATCCTGTCGGGCCAAGAGATCCGGTCGCAACTGGGCAAGAACATCGTCATCGACCCGTTCGACGACGCGCGGCTGAACCCGAATAGCTACAACCTCACGCTCCACGACGAGCTGATGGTGTACGAGGAAGTCGTGCTCGACATGCGCAAGGCCAACCGGACGCGGCGGATCAAGATCCCGCCGGAGGGCCTGGTGCTTGGCCCCAACCAGCTCTATCTCGGCCGCACCGTCGAACGCACCGAGACCCGCAATCTCGTGCCCATGATCGAAGGCCGGTCGTCGATCGGCCGGCTTGGCTTGTTCGTCCACGTGACGGCCGGGTTCGGCGACGTGGGGTTCTGCGGCTACTGGACGTTGGAGATGTTCGCCATCCAGCCGGTGCGGGTCTATCCCGGCGTGGCGATCTGCCAGATCTTCTACCACGACCTCCGCGGTCCCTTCACGGCCTATTCGAGCAACAAGTATCAGAACAACACCGACATCCAACCCAGTCTGCTCTTCAAGGAGCTGAACCCCGAGGGCGAGCCGGACCCGCAGCGGCGGCTGCCGTTCGAAACGGATTAGCGAAGGAACCTCGCGTGAAGCAGAAGAAGACCGTTCGCACCGGCATCGTGGGCGCTGGCTTTTCGGCCACCTTCCACTACGAAGCCCTGGAGAAGGTCCACCGGACCAACGTCGAAGTCGTGGGCGTGTTCGCGGCAAACCGCGAGCAGGCCGCGGCGTACGCCCAGAAGCGGGGCATCGGCGAGTTCGAGTGTCTCGACGCCCTGCTCGACGCGGTCGACGTGGTCCATGTGTGCGTGCCGCCGAAGTTCCACGAGCCGATCGCCGTAGCAGCCCTCGCGCGCGACAAGTTCGTCGTGTGCGAGAAGCCGCTGACGGGCTATTTCGGCGACGGCTCGCCCGACTTCCACTGGGACCGCGCCGACAAGCGCGTGGCCCTCGAGTCGGCCCTGGCGAGTGTCGAGCGGATCCTCGCCGCGGAGCGCAGGAGCAAGGCCCGGCTGCTCTACGCCGAGAATTGGGTGTACGCGCCGGCGATCCAGAAGGAGCGCGAGATTCTGGAGAAGACCGGCGGGCAGATCCTCTGGATCCACGGCGAGGAGGCCCACAGCGGCTCGCACTCGGTCGATTACGCGTACGCGGCCCGCTGCGGCGGCGGGGTCCTGATCGGCAAGGGCTGCCACCCGCTCTCGGCCGCGCTGTACCTGAAGCGGGTCGAGGGCCGCGCGCGCGATGGCCGTCCCATCCGTCCCCGCACCGTCTCGGCCCGGACGCACGCGATCACGCGGCTTCCGACGTTCCGCGACGCCGGGCACCTCCGCAAGGACTACTACGACATCGACGACTTCTCGATGATGCACGTCGAGTTCGACGACGGCACGATCGCCACGATCTTCGCCTCGGACATCGTGCTCGGGGGCATCCACAACTGGCTGGAGGTCTGCGCGAACAACCACCGCACCATCTGCAACATCAACCCGAACACGGCGATGCAGACCTACAACCCGCGCGAGGAGTATTTCCAAGACATCTATGTGGTCGAGAAGATCGGCACCAAGCAGGGCTGGGCCTCGACCTCGCCCGACGAGGACTGGTTTACCGGCTACCCGCAGGAAATAGAGGCGTTCTACCGCACGATCGCCTATGGCCAGGCACCGGAGAGCGATAGCCTCTTGGCGGCCGATTCGATCTCGACGATCTATAGTGCCTATCTGTCGGCCTCGCGCGGCGGGAGCGCGGTCGAGGTGCGCACGTTCGAGGGACAGCCCAGCGAAGCGACTGCCGCTAAGGCCCCGTGACGGTTCAAACACCGCCCCGGGGACCATCTCCCTTGGCCGAAGCCGCCAAGGTCCACGATCCCCGGAGCGCGGTGCATGATTACTCCATGATTACTCTTCGTCGCTTCGCAGCCTGGCCAGCACGCTGAAGTCTTCCAGCGTGGTGGTGTCGCCGGTCGTTTGCCGGCCGGCCGCGATGTCGCGCAGCAGCCGCCGCATGATCTTGCCGCTTCGCGTCTTGGGCAAGGCCGTGGTGAAGCGGATATCGTCGGGCACGCAGAACGCGCCGATCTCCTTGCGCACGTGGTCGCGGAGCTTCTTGCGCAGCTCGTCGCTCGGCTCGTACCCGGACGCCAAGGTCACGAACACCGCGACCGCCTCGCCCTTGATCTCGTGCGGCCGGCCGACGGCGGCGGCCTCGGCCACGGCCTCGTGGCTGACCAGGGCGCTTTCGATCTCGATGGTGCTCAGGCGGTGGCCGGAGACGTTCAGCACGTCGTCGATCCGCCCCATGATCCAGTAATAGCCGTCGGCATCGCACCGGGCGTTGTCGCCGCAGAGGTACTTGCCCTTGACGTCGCTCCAGTACTGGATCTTGTACCGCTCGTCGTCACCCCAGATGCCGCGGAGCATGCCCGGCCAGGGCTTCGCGATCACCAGCCAGCCCCCGTGGCCGGGTTCGACGGGTTTGCCGTCCTCGGCCACGATCTCGGGGATGATGCCGGGCAGCGGCTTGGTGCAGCTCCCGGGCTTCAGGGGGATGGCGCCGGGCAAGGGCGACATCATGATCCCCCCCGTCTCCGTCTGCCACCAGGTGTCGACGATCGGGCAGCGGGAACCGCCGATCTTCTCGTAGTACCACATCCACGCCTCGGGGTTGATCCCCTCGCCCACGCTCCCCAAGAGGCGCAGGCTCGACAGATCATGCTGGTCGACCCAGTGGTCGCCCCATTTGATGAACGTGCGGATGGCCGTCGGCGCGGTGTAGAGGATGTTGATCTTGTACTTCTCGATGAGCGACCACCAGCGGTCCTCGCGGGGCGCGTTGGGCGCGCCTTCGTAAACGAAGGTGGTCACCCCGGCCGAGAGCGGCCCATAGACGATGTACGTGTGCCCGGTGATCCACCCCACGTCGGCGGTGCACCAGAACACGTCCTCGTCGCGCACGTCAAAGACCCACTCGGTGGTCTTCTTGGCGTACAGGTTGTACCCGGCCGTGGTGTGCTTGACGCCCTTGGGTTTCCCGGTCGAGCCGCTGGTGTACAGAATGAACAGCGGGGCCTCGCTGTCCATGGGTTGGGCGGGGCACACGTCCGAGGCCTCGGCCATCAGGTCGTGCCACCAGAAGTCGCGGCCCTCTTTCATCGGCGCGGGATCGCCGACCCGTTTGAGCACCACGCACTTCTGGACGGTCGGCGACTTCTCCAGGGCAGCGTCGACGTTGGCTTTCAGCGGCAGCTTTGCCCCGCGCCGCCAACCCTGGTCGGCGGTGATGATCAGCTTGGCCGACGCATCGCGATTCCGCTCGGCAATGGCCTCCGACGAGAACCCGGCGAAGATCACGCAGTGGATGGCCCCGATCCGCGCGCAGGCGAGCATCGCGATGACCAGCTCGGGAACCATCGGCATGTACATCGAGACCACGTCCCCTTGACCGATGCCGAGCTTCTTGAGCACATTGGCGAACTTGCAGACCTCGGTGTGGAGCATCTGGTAGGTGTAGACCCGGGTGTCGCCCGGCTCGCCCTCCCAGATCAACGCCGCCTTGTTCCGGCGCGGCGTCGAAAGATGCACATCGAGGCAGTTGTACGACACATTGGTCTGGCCGCCCACGAACCACTTGGCGAACGGCTCATTCCATTCCAGAACCTTGTCGAATGGCTTGAACCAATGGAGTTCCTCAGCCATCTTGCCCCAGAAGCCCGGGATGTCGGCGGCCGACTCCTTCCACAACCTCTCGTATTCCTCGATCGACTTGATTCGCGCCTTGGCCGAGAACTCGGGCGAGGGAGAAAATAGCCGCTCCTCTTTCATCACGTTGACGATCTGACCGCCTCGCGGTTCTGACATATCGACCTCTCCGGCTCGCTGTGCGTGGTGTCACCGTGCCCCAGTCTGGGGCGATCAAGAAACTCGGAGTCTAAGAGAAAAGCCCTTGATTGTCAACGCGCACCCCATTGTCTGGGGGAAAGTACCGCGTGGCCCCGAATCTGGCATGGCCCCGCCAACCGTTCGCCGCTATGATGTCGCCCCGCGTTGCCATGTCACCTCGTCACGTGGGATCCAGTCTGGGTGGCACCATGGGAAAACACGATCGGCACCAAAATCGAAATCCCCGAGAAGAAATGGGTGGACAGGAATACCGGGAATACGGGGAAAGTCAAGAAGAATACACAACCAAGTCGGAGCAGGATCCCCAGGCTGAGGACGATGACCCCTCGACTCGACCCCCCGGCATCATGGCAGGCAAGGAAGTTAAGATCGGCCTGGCAGTCATTGCGGGTTTGCTGGTCCTGTTGGGGGCCGTCGTTTGGAGCCGGATGGGTCCCTCGGACGACGCCTCGGAACCCACGCAGCCGATCGCGCCTTCGTCAGGTTCCGAGAAGTCCGCTGCCAAGGACGAAAAACGCCCCGCCTTTGCCGGACCCTCCAAGGCGGCCCAAGAGCTGACGGCATCCGACCCGTTTGCATCGCGGCCAGTATCCCCCAAGAAGCCATTCGCCGATACATCTCCGTGGGGGTCTCCAAGCGAGGTGGGAAGCAGGCGCGGCCCGAACGACCGGGTTGCCCAATCGTCGCCACCCAGTTTCATGCCAAGACCCAGCGAGCGCTTTCGCGACCAACCGACTGGAGCGATGGCGACCGGCATGGGAACGCCCGGCACAAGCCCATTCCCCACCGAACCCGATGGCGGCGAGGTGACGGTCGGCGAGGGGCCGGGCCTGGCTCCCGTGCGCAGCCGTCTCGCTTCCCCTGCGGGTCCGTCGGACACCCACGGCGGCACGACCTCGGCCGCGGCGGCGCCGCGCATGTCGGCATCTGCCGATCCATTCAGGCAACCGACCACCCCATCCGAGAATCCTCTGCGCGGAAGTTCGATAGCGGCCACGCCGGGTCCCTCGGCGAG
>DYLT01000136.1 GCA_020721945.1 Blastopirellula marina | reverse complement strand
GCGTCCGCCAATGTCGAGCAGTATGCCCCTTCTGGTATATCGGGAGCGTCGGAGACGCCCCCCCCACAGGAAGCGTCGCCCATCGCGGGCCGGGCGACTAGCGGATCGGCGCAGTCCGAGGTATTGCCGGTCGACCCCGAGTCGTCCACGGTCCGTCCCGCGCCCGAATCGCTCTCGCGTCAGACTTCCTACCCGCCGGAGCCAAGTGCCATCCGGCCCGTGGCGGTTCCTTCCAAACCGACTGCGGGGAGTGTCCAACCAGGACAAGCGGCAGGTCACGGTCCAAGCGGAGCACCGACATCAGGGGGGGCCGCGCGGGGCGGTCCGGGAGCAGGCACGCCCGGCGGTGCCTCCGGTGCAATTCCCTCCCCGTGGCAACTGCCACCCGAGTTGGCCGATCTGGCCAAGAGCTACTACGCCCAGTCCGCGCCGCCTCCACCGAAGACCCAGGCCACGTATACCATGGAGCGATGCGAGTCGGGCTCCATGTTGTTCCGGGGGAACATCGCGGAGCTGTCGCCCGCCGAGTTGGCCGTGCGTCTTACCCAGTTTTGCCCCGTGTACCTTGTGATGGATTTCAATCACCTCGGCGCGCCGCCCCCCGCGGAGCTGCCAGCCAGCGACTATTTGTTCACGTGGCTCGATCCCGTGGCCGCTGCCGGGGTCTCGCCGGTGGTGATCGCCCAGTACGATTTGCCCGAGTGGTACAAGCTCGTCGATCAGGCCTGGGGCAAGGATGCCGTGGTGTGCCTGTTTTCGAAGATGCAGAAGGGGCCGGTGTTGGAACATCTTCGGGCGGCGTGTCGTGGGCGGGGGGCCGGCGGAGCGGTGATGGGGTATTGCTGGCCGAGTGTGTTGGCTCCGCTCTTGTCGCACAGCCCTGCCCAAACGGTCAAGAACCTCATGGCCGGGATTGAAGCGGTGCTGGTCGAGTTGCCCGACTTGCCCGAAACTTGGCAACTCTATGGGTCGGGCGACCTGAAACAATACCTGGATCGGGCAGGATTGGTCGGCCGGGCGCAGGCCGTGTGAGGACGACCGTGGCGATTCGCTTCGGGGGAGCCCGTAACCGACGTGGGCCGTCACCGAGTCTCGAGGGAGCGTTTCCATGGCGCATCAGGGATCTGGTTCCAACGTGCCGGGGGGAGGTTCGGGTCGAGGGCGGGCCGACTGGCGCGGCAAAGCACGGGGGCCGACCTCCGCGCCCGCCAGACCCGGGGCTAAGGGCACGGCGTGGCAACAGCGCGGCGACCGGGCGTATGTCAACGCGCTGCGCTGGTACCGCATCAAGCTCGCAACCTTCTCGTTGCTGGCGGTCGCCTTGATCGCCTTATTTCTCTGGTGGGTGTTCCGCATCCCGCGCATCACGCCCTTGCTCGCCCTGGCCGTTACCGACTACGGTCCCATGGTGCCGCCCAACGCCTGGGCCTGGGAAGACGTGGACCGCTTGGCCGAGACGGGCGGTACCGAGCGCGAGGACCGCGAACAGATCGTCGACTTCACGCGGTTCGAGCGGCTTTCGGGAACCGGGGTCCAAGTGTTCTCGGAACTTCGCGAGGCGCTCGTCCGCTCCAGGGGCACGTTCCGCAAGCGCCACACCGTGATCGTCTATCTGAGCTTGCACGGCGTGTCGGACGACCACGGAATGCCCTGCCTGCTCTTGCCCACCTCGTCGCCCCACGACCCGACGACCTGGCTTTCGCTGGTCGACGTCTTGAAGTACCTCTTTCCTCAGGGCGCGGAACACGACTTGCCGGCCAACAAGCTGGTGATCCTCGACTGCAACCGGATGGACGCCAACTGGCGTCTGGGACTGTTGTACAACAGTTTTGCCGATCGGCTCGAGCAGGCGCGGGCGGAGGCGGGCATTCCCGGTTTGTTGATGCTGAACTCGACCAGCCCGGGGCAGATCGGATGGACCTCGCCTGAACAGTTGCAGGGTTCGGTGTTCGGGTTCTTCGTGTACCGCGGGCTCTTGGGCGCCGCCGACATCGAGGAGCCCGGCAACGGCGACAACCAGGTCTCGGTGCGCGAGCTGAGCGAGTACGTCAAGAAGCACGTCAGCTCCTGGGTCCGCGAAAACCGCGGCGACGAGCAAGAGCCGATGCTCTTGGGCGAGCAAGACGAGAACTTCCGCGATTTCACCCTGGTTTACAGCAAGTACACGGGCGAGACCGAGTTGCCCGAACGGGTCAATCTCCTGGCCGATCAGGGCACCCGGTGGCGTCCCCTGGACGACCTCTGGCAACGCCACGCGAACCTCCAGGATGCCAAGGTGTGGCGGTCGGATCCTCTGGGGTGGGAGGAGTTCCAGCAGAAACTTCTCTGGCTGGAGCAACTCGCCCTGGCCGGACCGGCGTACCAGCCGAAATTCGAGGAGACGCGCAGCGACCTCGATCGGCTCGCCAAGCGGCTTGAACCCGCGGCGCGCGAGGGCGTGGCCGCCCACAACTTGCCCTTGGCCCTTCGGTTTTACGCCGACGCGGAGACCGGCGCCAAGCGCAAGCACTTCCGCGACGCCTGGGCCAAGGCGCCGGGCAAGTTCGATGCGAAGGCGGCCGCCGACTATCCTTGGCTTGCGGTGGCGCAAGAGGCTTGGGACTGGTGCTGCGCCAACCCGCAACCCAACCAGTGGCCCGCGCTGTTCGATTACCTCGCCAAGGCCAGGCGTCTTCCCGCGGCCGACCCGCACATTCCGACCGACCGGGTGATCGAGATCCATTTCCTGCGCATGCTCCAGGCGTACCTCGATGCCGAGGCAGCCGGGGCGCGTGGGAACCCGGTCCAGACGGCCCTGGCGGCCCGGCGGCTGGCCGAGCAGGCGGCTTCGCCGGACGACGATCGGCTCCACCATGCAATCGTCGCCCTGGTCGAGGCGGCCGATGCGGAGCGCCGCCAAGCCGAGGACCACTTGTTCGTCGGCACCCCCGAGGCGATCAAGCGGGCCAACGCCGCTTTTCTCCAGGCCGTGGGGGAGGACGGCAGGTCGGGCAAGTACGGCGAGGCGGTCCAGCGAACCGAGAAGCTCCGCGAGGCGTTCTTGCTGCGCGATCGGGCATGGTCCGAGATACCCTACCTGGCCCAATGGGTTCATGCACGCTTGACCCCCGACGTGCCGGCCCGGCTCGACCAGCTCCACGAGTTGATCCTCGCGGTCCAGGACTTCTCGACGGAGTTGGAGTTGGCCCTGGCGCGCGGGCAGACCGATCCCCAGGCGCCGATCTCGCCGAACCTCGCGAAACTCGAGGCCTCCATCCGCCGGCTGCTCGACGACGGATTGCGCAAGGAGTTTCTTCTGGAGTGCGACCGGCTGAAGAAGGCGGGCGATCATTGGCAGACCTTCCAGGAGATCGGCGTGGTCTTGGCCGTGCCGCTATTGACCGGCGAGGACCGGCAATTCCTCCGCAACCGGAAGTACCTCGAGATCGCCTCTCGCCGGGTGGGCCAGGAGGCGACGATCGAACCCGCGGCGCGGCGGGTCGCGCCGGGCAAGGGCGGGACCGCCGGCTCGGACTACCTCGTCCGGTTGACCGACGGAAAGCGACCGGAGCACGCCGCCCTGACCATCCTCGACCGGAAATACCTCGAGGCGGATTCGGCCCGGTCGCGCACCGCGCCGGCGCCTTCCACGCCGGGGGTCGCTGGCGACACACCGGCCGACGAGCGGATCCACCGCATGGCCACAAGCGCCAAAGAGGTTCGCGCGCGCCTGGCGGGGCTCGTGGGAGTCGCCGATGCCTGGATGCGCGAGACGACCGCGAAGCTGAAACTCAAGGAGTTGCCCAACCCGGTCGAGGCACGCGAAGGGTACAGCCGCGCCGACCGCGCGGTTCGCGCCGCCGCGCCGTTGTTGGACTTCGACCCACGGCGCGATCGGTGGCGTTCGGGCGAAGACCGGCGTTGGCTCGGCGAGGATCCGACGCACCGCCTGGCGCGGCTGGACCTTTACTACCTTCTCGCGTGGCACGCGCGGCGGGCCTTGGACGACTTCTGGGGCCCGGCGCCGTTGGAAGAGAGACCGTTTTTCGAGATCGCCGCCGCCAGCTACCTGCAATCGGCCGAGAAGCTCTTCCCGGCCGATGCGGGCGTGCGCGACCCTTTGCCCGGCGAGCGAAAGCTCTTGGCCGATCGCCGCGAGGCGGCGCGCAAGCCGCTGTTGGCCACATCCGACGACGTCGCTTTCGACAAGACCGAGCCGGCCGCGAGACTCGTCGTGGCGACCACCAGCGACCGCCGGTTGCCCGTCGGCACGGCGGCTCTCTACGTGCTCGAGGCCAAAGACGCGCCCCCTGCCGCGCCGACGGTGCCGTTGTCGCGCAGCCCCGAGGAGAAGACGGCGCTGCGGCGGGTTGGGGGGGTGGTCGGTCCGAACCATCGCGAAATCCAGCTCGCGCCAGCGCCGCCTTACTGGTTGTCTCATGCCCATCCGGTGGTTCGTCGGGCCGAAACCGATGCCGTGGAACTCCACGTGGTCGCCTTGTATCGCGGCCATCTTCGCGCCACGCCCCTGGTGGTCCATCCGCCCGAAGCCGGAGTCGTCATCGCCACCGACGGGTTGCCGTATCCCCCGCCGACGATCCAGGTCCATGGGCAAGGCGCGCAAGACACGTCGCTGGTGTTCATCTTCGACTGCTCCGGCAGCATGACCGAGCAGGTCCCCGTAACCACCGAGAACCGCGTCGAATGGAAGTCGCGGTTCGACGTCGCGCGCGAGAGCTTCAAAGAGGTCCTCAAGAATCTGGCGAACTACCCGGGGTCGCCGTATCAAGTGAGCGTGTTCGTGTATGGTCACCGCCGCGGTTGGGCGGCCGACAACAAGACGATGGTCATGTGGGACCCCCTCAATCCCACCCAGCAGAAGCCCGCCGTGGGCCGGGACGCGGACCTTCGGCCGGGCAACGATGTCGAGCGCCTCTGGGACATGCGTCCCTTGACGCCGGGCAATCTGCCGCAACTGAACCAGAAGCTCGACGCCCTGCGGCCTTTGGGCGAGACGCCGCTGTATTTGGCCATCCTCCAGGCCCTGGAGCACCTCGGCCAGCGGGAAGCCGCCTCGGGCCGACGCATCATCGCCGTTACCGATGGCGTCAACGAGCAGTCGAGCGACAAGGTCGATCTGTCGGCGGTGACGCGGGCGCTCGGGCAACCCGACCACCGCGACATTCACGTCGACATCCTCGGGTTCAGCATGACCGACAACCATCTGTACCGCAGCGCCGAAGCGTTCGCCAGGAACTTCGGCGAGCCGAACACCTCGGCTTATAACCAGGTCTTCGCCGAGCGGTACGAGCAGCTCAAACGCGCGCGCGACGAGCTGCCCCAGCTTACCGCATCGGGCGGAGAAGGCCGCGGCGCGTTCTACCACGTGGAAGACCGGGCAGGGTTCCTGACCCGATTGGGCGAAATGCTCCGCCCACGGCAGTACGAAATTCTCTCGGTCAAACAAGAACAGCGGGCCGAGGTCTTCGATCTGAAGGACCGCCGGGCGCTCAACCAGCCGATCGACTTGAACCTCTTGGTCGGCGTGAAGCATCCGTCCGCGGCGGCCGCCATGTATCGCATCCGGTTGGTCCAGGACCCGAAGGTCGTCGCCGATGTCGAGCTCCAGGGCGGCGAGGCGTTGGAGCTGAAGATGTCGGACGACGCGCGGCGCCTGGAGCACCTACCCTTTCTGGGCGAAGAACGCGACCGCGCCGAGGTCACCGACCCCGTCGACCCCTCGCCCCGCTATTTGATCCGCGCCCACCAGCCCGCCCGGACCCTGCGAGATCCGCTGCCGGGCACAGGCACGGAGAAGATCCGGGCGGTGTCGTTCTTCGTCTCGCTCGAGAACGCCAACCAGACCAAGTTCAGCCCGCGCCCGGCCGAGGCCTGGGCGCAGATCCAACCGATCTGGCGCGACGCGGCCGACGAGGCGGGCAAGCCCGTGGGCGACCCCTACGTGTTCTACGACTTGCGGTTCCGGCCGGGCGCCCCGGTTCCGGTGCTTTGGTGCGAGGCCCTCCAGTGGCCCGAGGCCGCCAATTACGCCGAGATCAAGCTGTGGTGCAAGTGGAATCGGACTCCGCCGGAGCCGCGCGGCGAACTGACCGTCGAGCGGTTCCTCAAGGACGGCGTGCTCCGGTTGGAATCGCTGCCCGACGTGTCGTTCCGCATCCAGGAGGAACGCGACAAGGACGGGACGTACCACCGGGTGAAGATCGTCCAGACCGACGAGAAGCGAAGGGACGCCTACCAGGCCAAAGTCGAAATGGTCCCGTTTCCGCAGAAGGTCTTGCACCAGTACCTGGGCAAGACCGGCAAGGTCGAGCACGCCTTCTACTACGCGGCCGAGGACGCTGGTCGCGTGGGCGGATACACCGTGCGCATCATCCCCCGGGCGCGGCTGACCGACCAGGCGGTCACCCTGGAGAAGCCGTTGGTGGTGCGGGTTCCGCCGAAGGACCGTGTTGCGGATCGGTGACCGGCAGCAGGAACCCGCGCTCGACGAGCCGGCGCACGACGGCCAGGCACGCGGGAGCGAGCGTGGCTGGGTCCTCGCCGGCGGCCTGGGCCAGTTCGTCGAGCAGTTCCCCAAGACGCCGGCGCCCGTCGCACCGCGCCGCCAGGTGGGCGATGTAGAGATCGACGCTGCCCGAATACGCCAACCCGCGCTCCAGACGCATTTCGACCTCGGCGAGGCTCCATCCCTCGTCGCACGGCTCCAGTCGCTGGTGGAGGCGCACGTCGGGCGAGCGGCGCAAGACGGCCTGGGCCAGAGACGAGTCGTCGGGGTACGCTTCGAGGAAGTCGTGCAGCTCGAAGCCGCGCGCGACCGACTCGCCGGCTGGGCCGAGCATCCGTTCCGGGGCGTCGTCGGCTCGGAACCAGTGGGCTGCCGCGCGGCGGCGGCGCAACGTGATCAGGCCGCCGCTGATCGCCTCGATGCCGCACTGGTCGTAGTAGTCGGTCCATTGGCGAAAGCGTTCGGCGAACACGTCGGGAGCGTCGCGCTCGGTGTGGCGGATCCACTTCGCGGCGTAGCCGGCCGCATCGAGCGTGTCGGAGCGGATCACCCAGGCGTCGCACCCGGTCCCCTCGACCCACTGGGCCAGTCGCTGGCGCCAGTCCTCGCCCCGTCGATGGGCCCAGTTGCAAAGGATCTGGCAGAACCCGCCCTCGGCCAAGAGCGACCCCACCTCGCGCACGATCGTCCGCGAGATCTCGTCGCCCCGCATGCCGCTGTCGCGGTAGATGTACCGCGATTCGGGCGAGATCACGAACGGCGGATTGGTGACGACCAGGTCGAACGAATGTCCCCGGACAGGCTCGAAGAGATCGCCTTCGAGGCATTCGATGTGGGCACAGCCGTTGAGCCGGGCATTGAATTCGGCCAGACGCACGGCCCGGGGATTGCGGTCCACGGCCACCACCTCGTCGCTGTGCCGCGAGGCCAGAAGGGCCTGAAAGCCGCAGCCCGTTCCCAGATCGAGCGTACGGCGCGACGGCCGCCGGATGGTCAAGTTGGCCAGCGTCAGGGAGCTGCTTCCCACGCCCATCACGAAATCGGTTGCCAGGCCCGCCTCGACCCGGCGCGGCAGGTCGGAAGCCAGGTAGAAGCCCTCGAACGGAACGACCTGGACACTCGCCCGCACCTCGCCCCCTTCCCGCTCGACCAGCCCGCACGCGATCCAGTCCTCCAAGGAAAGCGGCGCGATCGCGCGGCGGCACGCATCTTCAGAGACGGGCACGTGGATCAACAGCAGACGCACCAGGGTGTCGAGCGGCGTGTCGCGGTTGGTCCGCCGCAACAACAGAGGCACGTCCTGGCCAGATATGCTGCGGACCTTGTCGATGCCAATCGCTTCGGCAACGCCTCGGTCCGTGAAGCCGACCGCGGCAAACCGCTCGCGCAGGCGAGAAAAATCGTCCGGATCGCGGAACCGGAACCAACGATTCGGCATGGCACGTTGCATGGCGGGCCTCCCCGAGGGTGGTGGGAAACGAAACGATGCCGCGTTGAAAACCCCAACATCGCAAGACGGTGGCGCCGTCCGCCTGAGACGTGCATTACGGCCGCCTCCGCACCGCTCGGGCCACGCCGACCAGCAACGTCACGACCGAAAGCGGCAGCACCGCGAAGAGCATGACCTGGTCGAAGGTGCGAATCGCCGTGGCCTGGGTTGCCGCGAGGATCAGGTGGGCCAAGTACGCCGCGTAGTACCCCAAAAACAGCGCGCCTTCCCACCGCGAAATCACGTGCCCGGTGAAGAAGATCGGCAGGCAGGCGACCGCGGTGGCGATCATGACCGGGATGTCGAAATGAAGGGCTTCTGGTGCGACCGGAACTCCGCCCGGAGCGACCATTGCCGAAATCGCCAGCACGCCGAGAAGATTGAAGAGATTGCTCCCCACGATGTTCCCCACGGCGATGTCGCGCTGGCCGCGAAGCCCGGCAATCACCGAGGTGACCGTTTCGGGCAGCGAGGTGCCAGCCGCGACGATGGTCAGGCCGATGATCAACTCGCTGACGCCCAGGAATCGGGCCACCGCCACGGCGCCGTCGACCAGCCATCGCGAGCCGAGTGCCAAGAGCGCCAATCCGGCGGCAATCCAAACGAGTTGGACGATCGCGTATTTCCATGCGGTGGTGGCCCCGGCGATTTGCCGTGCGTACTCGTCCTCGACGTCCCGGCTTTCGCGGCGGGACTGAAACACGGCCCAGGCGGTGTAGGCCACCAGGCCGGCCAATAGCGGCACGCCATCCCAGCGGCCGATCGTGCCATCCAGACCGAGAAGCAGGAGCAAGACCGAGGCGACGACCATCAGCGGCACGTCCCACCAGATGAGTTGCGCGGCGACGGTCAGGGGGACGATCAGCGAGGACAAACCGAGAATGAACAGCACGTTGAAAATGTTGCTGCCCACGACGTTGCCCAAGGCAAGCTCGGCCTGGCCCAGCACGGCTGCCTGAAGCGTCACGGCGAATTCGGGGGCACTGGTGCCGAAGGCCACCACGGTCAGTCCGATCACCAGCGGCGAAATCCGTGCCGCGGCAGCCAGCCCTGCCGCTCCCCGGACCAGCGATTCGCCGCCGGCGATCAACAGGGCGAGTCCCACGAGGATCAAGACCATCGCCATGAGGTATCCCTTCGCGACTTTCGAGTGTGGCGGAAGTGGTGTTCCCTCCGCACCAGTGTACCTGAAGGTGCCGTCTGAAGGCGAGCAGACTCCGCCGAAGGCCAGCGAGAACGCTATCCTGTCCAACCCGGTTTGTAGAAGCGGCCGGCCAGCGAGGGCTGGAAGTCGGGGTAACCTCCAAGCCGAGCCATCTCCCGCAGAATGCGCTTCGTCATGTCCTCCAGCACGCCGCGCTCATCCTCCCGGCCGTAGTACTCCGACAGATCGATCGGTTGCCCGACCCACAGTTCGGTGCGGGACGGCGTCACCAGCGGGCGGAGGACCGAGCTGCTGGCCGGACCGCCGCGAAGGAAACAGGGGATCACCGGCACGCGGGCCTTCAGCGCGATCAGGGCTGCGCCGGGACGTCCGGGCAGGAGCACCTGGTTGGTCGTATTCAGACGCCCTTCGGGGAATATGCCGACCAGCGTCCCTTGCCGCGCGTATCGAATCGCCGCCATGACCGCCGCCGTGTCGATGCCGCCCCGGCTGACCGGTATCGTCTCGACCGTCCGAAGAAACCAGCCCGATGCCCAGTAGGTATAGTACTCCTTGGCCACCATCCAGTGGACGACGCGCGGGGTGGTCAATTGAAGGAAGCACGGGTCCACGCTCGAGCGATGATTGCAGACCAAGACAGCGCCCTGCCCGGGCGCCACGCCCAGGCGGCCGTGGACCGTGGCCCTCCACAAGACCTTGCACAAGGCGATGTCGAGCAGATAAAGGAACCGCTGCACCCAGGTCAGCGGGAACTGCCGCAGGAAGACAAACGCGGCGATCCCCAGTGCCGCGAGGATGGCCGCGAAGACGGCGATCGGCAGTATCGGTCCGACGGCGGATGGCGGCATGACGTCTCGACCCATCTGGTGCAAGCGGCACCCGAGGGGATTATGGCCGGCTTCCGCCCGCGCGGCCAGCCCCTAGGCGGGATCGGCTTTGCCGGCTGGCCAGCACCTGGTTGCCCACGCCACGCCGCGCGCCGATCACCCGGCCAGACGGGTAATCCGGCCGTCGGGCACCTCGGTCTGGACGCTCTCGGGGCGATAACGGTATTGGAACAGGTAGGCGTCCTCGGGCGCATCGTTGTAGAAATTCCGCAGGACCGAGACCGCGCGGAACTGGTTGGCGCGAAAGAACAACTGCGCGGCGAGATTCGTCTCGCGGACCTCCAGGGTGATCCGCGTGCGGCGCTGCGGCGAGAGCTTCCCGACGAGCTTGGCCAGCATTTGGGACCCCACACCCTGCCTCCGGTACGCGGCGGCCACCGCAAAATTGAGCACGCGGATCCGCGTCTTGGTGAGTTCGTAGATCATGAAGCCCACGACCCGGTCGTTGTGCTCGGCGACCATGCCGATGCAATTCCGCTGGCTCAGGCAACGGATGAAGTCGTCCTCCAGCCAGGGAAACTCGAAGCTCCGGGTCTCGATGGCAAGGACCTCGGGCATGTCGCGCCGGATCATCCACCGGATGTGGACGCGAGTCTGTTGCTTCTGCTGGGCACTCATGGTGGCCTCCTTCCTTGTCGGCCGACCCCACATGGGGGCACAGGACGCACGCGGATCCGCCTGGGACGCGGCAGCAGGCCTTTGGGCCACAGCGTCTTTCAGTCCGCGAGCGACGCCTGCAACGCGCGATACAGTAGCACAAGCCGCCGATTCTGCCAAGACGAACTCCTAGACCGCCCCTTCCCCGATGCAGCAAGTGCTTATGGCGCCAACGCCAAAGGACGAAACGCACGCCGCCTCCCATGCCCGCTTGCGCTGGTTCCGGCTCGGATTCTCGGCCGGCGGCTCTACCGATCCGGCATTACCGGCGGTTCGGAAGGCGGCGGCACGAACTTCGGCGCGGTCGCCAGATCCTGATCGACCTCGTCGGTTCTCGGGGCGTAGTCTGAACCGCTGCTGGCCCCCATCGACGTGTCCGTGTCGGCCAAGGCGGCGGCTCGGAGCTCGTCCTGAAGATTCTGAAAGCCGCGCCGGAATTCCACGAGGCGTTTGCCCATCGACCGGGCCACTTCGGGCAGACGCTCGCCGAACAACAACACCGCGATGGCCCCAATGAGAAGCAACGTGACCGGGTTGAGTCCTTCGAGAAAGCCGATCGGCAACACGATCACTTCTCCGCCGGCTCCTTCTGCTTGGCCGTTTCCTGGTCTTTGGCCTTCCCTTTCGCGTCGCCGGTGTCGTCCGATTCGTCCTCGATGCCTTCCATGCCCTTCTTAAACTCGACCATTCCCCGGCCGAGCGACCGCATCACGCTCGGCAGCCGGTTGCCGAAGAGCAACAAGACGATGACCAGCACGATCAGCAGGTGCCAAGGGCTGGTGGCGCCGAAAAACGCGAAAGGCGGCATGGGACGATCCTCACAAGAGCGAGATTCCACGGGTGGCGCACACGGCCACCTTGAATTCTAATGGCCTTGCCTGGCGTGTCAAACAGGCGTCCCATCCAGCAGGGCGGTCAAAAACGGTGGGGGACTATCGGGCAGGGTCGCCAGCGGACGCCGGGCCCGCATGCAGCGGGAAAAACCTATAATACGCCTCCAGACACATCGTCGCAAGCGCCGTCGAATAAACACGACCGCCGTAACCATCCCAACGGGTGTTCGGGTCCCAACTGCCCGCTTGAGCCCCCGTGGTCCGCTGCGAAGCCAAAAGGTTCTTCTGAAGCGCCTCGTTCCACTGTTTCCAGTGAGCGCCCTGAAGCTGATACATGGCCATCGTCGCGTAGTACCAATAGTAAAGGTTCGGTTCGCCTTCCCCGGGCAGCTCGCCAAGAAGGTAGTCTCCGGCCTCCCTGGAAGTAGGATGATCGGGCCTCAGTCCAAGGAACAACCGGCACGCCAGTGCCTCGGCCGTCATGGTTCGGCTGTGCCTCTCCCCCGGTCGATACGATGCCAATCCCCAGTGGTTACCGCTGGAGACGCTATCGAGAAACCGCCAGGCACCCTCCCAGGTCGCGCCCGGAATGGAAATCCCAGCGAGTTCGGCACTCTTAAGGGCCATAAGTTGCCACCCCAATTGGCTGGTATCGCCAGGTTCCTGAGAACGGTAGCGCCAACCTCCCCCGAGTGGGTCCTGGGCGTTGAGGGTGTAGCTCACTGCCCGAGCGACGGGCTGGCGTAACCGGTTGTCCCCGGTCATCCCGAGGATCTCGCTCAAAGCGAGCGTGGCGATGCCGTGGCAATACATGAACTCGTACATGGCGCCTGGTCCGCCCAAGCCGCCATTGGGGGCCTGGGAGGCGATTAAGAAGTCGATGGCGCGGCGGATCGTCTCCTGGTAAGAGCCGTGCAGGTGCGTGTTGCCCGAGGCCGCAAACGCCAGAATCGCCAAGCCGGTGATTCCCGTATCCGCCCGGCTGCCAGCGCCTTGCCGGTCGCGTCCGGCCTCCATGACCTCTCGCCCGCCACCGTGTCGTTTGGCGCTCCAGCGGCCATCGGGTTCCTGATTGTCGGCCAGCCATTGGAGTGCCAAACGCACGGCCTGCTCGCGCTGGGGGGTCGAGCCAAGCTGCCGGGCGATTTGATCGCGGTTGGGGTCCATCCGAAGACGATAGACCTCTGGGACTTCGTACCTGCCGACGGACCGTGCCAGCCGGGGCAGGCTCGGCGTGCCGACGGCGGCTGGGGATTCGCTTCTGACGGCTCCGTCCGGGGACGTTGCCGCGTCGTCGGCTTGGTTTGCCAGCGACGGCGGGCGCAGGTGCGCGGCAGCCGATTCACGTCGCGGGCCGTCCATGCCACGTGCCACCCCCACTTCGGCGGTTGCCGCCATCGTGGCTGCCTGGCCGCTGCCTTGGGGCGCCGTGGCAACCGAAGTCGGGGGAGCAACTCGGGCGGACGAAGCGGGCAGGTTGTCGTTCACACCCGACAAGGCGGACGCAGGTTCGGGGGTCCGCGGCGACTCGCTCAAGCGCGGCAAGGGAAGCGGGCGTTCGAGTAGCGCCGTCGGGATGCTCGGCTGCGGACTGCGCAGGGCCCACATCGGACCGGTCTCGTTCATCGGGCGATCCAACCCGGGTTCCGAGACGGGCGCCTTGGCGCCGGGGCGAGCTTGGGCCGCCGGGGCCTGGATCGGCTCGGCCGGTTGCGCCGTCCCGGT
>DYLT01000001.1 GCA_020721945.1 Blastopirellula marina | reverse complement strand
TGCCTTCGGGCAGCTTGCCCTCCACCTTCCAGCGCACGCCAGCCACCAGCCGTGTCCAGAGGATCAGCATGGCCGCCACGAGCACCAGCGCCGCGGCGCCGAAGAACGCGCCGGCCTGGGAGTGCTCGTCGAGCCCGGCCGCCGCAACGGCCAGCACTCCGGCCGACGCCAGCAGCGCCCAGCCCGCCAACGCGGCCCGCCGGGGTCGGGCGCCCAGCCTGGGGCGCGCGGGCGAGGCCTCTCCCGCCAGGAGCCGGCGAGGTAAGGCTCGACTGACCTCGCGGGTCGCCAGCGCGATGGCCGCCACCGACACGAGCACGCCAACGAGGGACCCCAGCGACAGGCTTCGGCCTGTCACGTCGAGGTCGAGAAACCGCGTGGCGACCGCCTCGATCCAGAGCGTCTGCAATCCGGCGAGCATCAGGGCCGCGTAGCCGATACCCAGTCCGACCCCGATCAGCCCGCCGAGACCGGCCACCGCCGATCCCTCGGCCAGCAACAGCCCGTGGATTTGCCGCCGGGTGAACCCCAGCGCCATGAGGGTGCCGATCTGCGGTGCGCGCTGGACGATGGCCAGGCGGAACAACAGCGCGACCAGCATCGCCGCCGAGCCGATGAGAAAGAAGCTGAATCCGAGAAAGAGGAGTTCGAAATCGGTCGTGCCGGCCGAGGCGGCCAGTCCCTGGCGCTTCACGGGCTGGAATACGAAGCCCATCGCGGCCGGATCGAGCGACAGCTTCTGGCGCAACGCCTGGTCGCCGAGCGTTTCGGGCGGCGCGGCGCGGAGCGACGTCACCCGCCCGAATCGGCTACCCCACAACCGCTGGCCGTCGGCCAGCGAGACGAAGGCCTTGGGAGTGCCGCGGTGCTGGTTCCAGTACGCCTCGTCTTTCGGGCGCACTCGCTCGGCATCGAAGGGAAAGGGCGGGTCCCACGACGCGATGCTCCGCCGGTCGGTCAGTCCGGGCACCTCGGGCGTGAAGGCGCGGTCGGCCGCCGGGCCCTGAAGCGCCACGACCGCGGCGAGGCGGAACTCGGCCCATTGCTGGCGGACCTCGCCGTCGACGCTTTCGGGCTCGAAGTAGGCCAGCCGGATCGTGTCGCCGGGCGTTGCGCCGAGGTCGTCCGCGGCCCAGGTGTTCAAGGCGATCTCGCCGCGCCCGAGCGGCCCGACCGGCTTGCCGTCCGGCGAACGCATCGGTCCCAGGGGCGGGCGGTCGTCGAAATCCAAGGCCGCGACGGTCGAGTAGGGGATTCCGCGGCCGGGTGGCGCGGCCCGCTCGGGACCCGTGGCGCGAACCATCGTGTTGGCCAGGTAGACCAAGGCGGGCTGGACCCGCTCGACGCCCAAGGCCCGCAACGCGCGCAACACCTCTTGCTCGGCGGCGGGATCGAGCAGCATCCGCTCGGACGTGATGTTGACGTACCCCAGGCGCGTCCTTTCGATGCGAAGGCCGTAGTCTTCCGGCAGAGGATGCCATGCACGCGGAACGCGCGGCGCATTCTCCGTCCCGGGCAAAGGGCAGACGTCGCCGGCAACCAGAATCGCGTTGGCCCGGCCGGGCTGCTCCAGACGCTCCTGGAGCCAGTCGAGGGCAACATACGCGTTGCGAGGCTCTCGCTGGCTCGCCGACAGCGAGAAACGGCCGAGACCCTCGGCCGGAATGATGCGGTGGACCACGGCCCGATGTCCTCGGACCGTGCCGGTCTTGCGTCCCAGCGGGCTGTCGCCGGGAATTCCCCCCACGCGCGGCAATCGCACGAGCACCTCGTCTCCTTCGGCAACACCGAGGTGCTCGGCAAGCGGCTGGTTGAGGACGATCTGGCGCTCGTCGGGCAGGGAATCGGGACCACGTTCGCCCAGGGCCCAGAACCGCGCATCGCAACCGACGAGTTGGACCTGGTTGGCCCGCGCGGGGTGGGATCCCTCGGCCGTCTCGACGCTCACGCGGAGGAGAATCGCCGGCACCGCGGCCGACACGTCGCGGGGGGCCGCCGCGGCCAGTTCGCCCGCAAGCTGCTCGCGGAAGAAGTGCTCGGCCACCAGGGCCTCGTCGATGCGGCCGAGGCGATCGAGGGTCAGCCGTCGCAGGCTTGCGCGCATCGAGTCGCCGACCGTTAGCGCGCCGACCATCACGGCCGTGGCCACCGCGGCTCCCAGCGCCACCGCCGCGTGGATGCGCCGGTAATACGCCAACGATGCAAGGATCAGACGAAGCCTGTTCATCGCTCGATCAACCGGCCGTCGTCCAGCTCGAAACAGCGGAGCATCCGTTCGGCCAGTTGGGGGCTGTGGGTCGCCACGAGCAGGGCCATCCCCTCGTGACGCTGGAGTTCCAAGAGCAGGTCGGCCACCCTCGCGGCCGTGCTGCGGTCGAGATTGCCGGTGGGTTCATCCGCCAGGAGCAAGCCGGGCTGGTGGATCAGGGCGCGGGCGATGGCCGCGCGCTGTCGCTCGCCGCCCGACAATTCGCCCGGCCGATGCTCGAGGCGGTCGGCCAATCCCACGCGGTCGAGCAGTTCCCTCGCCCGGGCGATCGACTCCGGCCGGGTCCGCCCCTCGGCAATCGTCGGCACCAGCACATTCTCCAGGACCGTACACTGGGGCAAGAGATGATGGTCTTGGAAGACGAAGCCGATCTTCCGGCGGCGGAAGGCGGCCAGCGCGGGCTCGTCCAGGCCGGTGGGGTCTTGCCCATCGACGATCAGCCGGCCGGAGGTCGCCGGCTCGAGGGTGCCGACGATGTTCAGCAGCGTGCTCTTGCCCGAGCCCGACGGGCCCATGATCGCGGCCGTCTCGCCCGCGGCCAAGGCGAAGCTCACCCCGCGAAGCACGCGCAGCGGTTCGCCGCGCGCGGGGTATTCCTTCGTGAGGCAATCGGCCTGAAGGAAGGTCATTCGCGGTTCTGGGTCGAGAGGTAGATCGGCAAGCCCATCTGCCCGATCTGGTCGAGCTGCTCTTCGATCCAGTCGACGTGGTTTTCTTCGTCCTCGAGGATGTGTTCGAGCAGTTCGCGGGTGGTTGCGTCGCCCACCTCATCGGCCAGATGGATCACGGCGTTGTAGTGACGGACCGCGCTGAGTTCGGCATCGAGGTCCGACCGGAGTTGCTTCTCGACGTCGGCACCGATGCGCACTTCATTGAGCCGGCTGACCGTCGGCTGGCCCTCCAAGAAGAGGATTCGGGCGATCGGCTTTTCCGCGTGGTGCATCTCCTCGACGGCGCGCTTCTCCAACTTCTCGTGAAGCCGCGCATACCCCCAATTGGCGCACATCTCCCCATGTACCACGTACTGGTTGATCGCCGTGAGTTCCTCGGCCAAAAGTTCGTCCAGCTTCTTGAGGAGTCGCTCGTCGCCTTTCAAGGGCTTCTCCTTCTCCGAATAGGGGGCCTGTTGCTGCCAACCTGGTCATCATCATCACGATAGGAATGATAATGGCACAGGTCAAGGCCCGCTCAAAAGGGCATTGGTCGATCAGCCGACAGCTCGTCGCACGCGAAAAGGCGTGGGGCGCGTGGCACGGCGGTCTCATGCCGGATCGCCGACCGACCGCAGGATCGCTTCGGCGCCCAGCCCGTAGCACGTGTACTCGGCGTCACGCCCGTCGTCCCAGCAGGCGGCCGAAAATCCGCCATCGGCCTGTTCCCGGGCCGCGACGTAGGTGAACACGGACGCGCGGTCGATCGCTTCGAGGGCGTCGAGATCCCCAAGCGCCACAAGCCCGGTGAAGGTGCTGAGCAAGTCGGCCGCGGGAGTTCGGGCGTGTGCGTGGATTCCCCCTTCGGGACCGACCATGGACAAGACGAACGCGGTCGCGCTGCGCCGGGTCGGTTCGTCCAGATCGCCCAACAGTCGCAGGAGTCCGACGGCTGCCGCCGTGGGATTGACCGCCCCTCGGTCGGAGCGATCGAGTTCGACGAAACCTCCGTCGCCGCGCTGGCGCGAACGGACCAGGGCGATCATGCGCTGGGCCGAGTCGATGGGCAGCCCCAGCAGGTCGAGACACGAAGCGACCAGAAAGGTCTGGTAGGTGCTGCTGGCGCGGCCTTGAGGCGTCTTCGCGTACCCGCCGTCCTCGCGCCGCAGCGGCTCGAAGCGCTCGAGCACCGCCAGCTTGCGTGCGTCGATGGCCTCACCGCGGCTGCCCGGGTCGAGCGCATCGGCGGCGGCCTGCACGAGCGAGACCCCGTCGATGGCCGACAGCGTGCCGGCCGACCGACGCGCGAGGAACTCGCCGGCACGCCGGGCGATCGTGTCGGCAAGCCCACCGGTCAACGCCAGCCCGCGCAACGCGAACGCCGTATAGTAGAGGTCGCTGGGGCCTTGGCGTCCTGGGAAGCCGCCGTCGGGGTTCTGGAGCCCGGCCAGATACGCGGCGTGGCGGCGGCGCCGATCGTCCGCCAAGTGCATCGCTCCAGCCGCCAATCGTAAAGCGAGATGATCGAGGTACGACATGGCCCTAGGCCCGACCCAGCACCCGTCGATAGTACGCCAGCGTGCGCCGGGCCATCGCCTCGGCGTGGTACCGATCGTGGACCGCTTCCTGGCCGCACCGGCCCATGTCGGCGGCCGCCGCGGGCTCGGCCAGCAGTTGCCGAAGCGTGTCGGCCAACGAGCACACGTCGTGCGGAGCGAACAGCAGTCCGCCCCGGGTGTCGGCAATCAACTCGGGAAACGTTCCGTGCGCAGGCACCACCACCGGCACGCGGTTCGCCCAGGCTTCGAGCACGGGCAGTCCCTTGCTTTCCGGATAGACCGTGGGCAGGCACATCACGTCGATCGACTGGAGGAAGGCGATCTTCTGAACCCGGTCCACTGGCCCCAGGTAACGGACCCGATCGACCAGCCCCCGCTCGGCCAGCCATTCGGCCATTCCCTCGAGGTACGGCCGGTCACGCTCGGCTAGGTAGCCGGCCGCGATGACTTCGACCGGCGCCATGGCAGGGTCTTCCAGGAGCACCTCCAGCGCCTCGACCAGCAGGTGCAGGCCTTTCTCGGGGCAGACGCGAGCAAGATAGCCGATCGCGCGCCCAGTCGCCGGGGAGCGGACCGGCGGACTCTCGGCAGACCACCGGGGCGCATGCCCCTCGAGGTTCAGCCCGGGTGGAATCACTTCGATCCGCTCCCGGGGCACGGCGAGGTATTCGGCCATGAAGTCGGCATAGTACCGGTTCAGGGCGATCAGGCCTGCCAGATCGGCCGTCCGTTGGCGCAGGACCTGCCGGGCCTCGGTGCCGTACGGCTCCGCAAGCTGCTGCACGAACAAGTCTTCGCCCGCGAGCGTGGCGACCACGGGCACGCCGAGGCGGCGTTGGATTTGGCGGGCCATGCCGACCAGCAACACGGTCGACAAGTGGACCACGTCGGGCTTGAGTTCCTCGCCGAGCCAATGGACGAGCTTCTCGAGCTCCTTGCGTTGCCGCCCCTCTTCGCCCCGGAGCACCGACACGGTCAAGGCACCGAGCTGTTCCGGCGAGGTGCTTGCGCCTTTCCGGCCGAGCCATCGCAAGAGCCAGGGCCGGTCGAACACCCGGTCGAGGAACCACGGGGTGCGCCGGAACAGGGCCGACTTCTGCTGGAGGTACACGTTGACGCCGCCGAACACCACGCGGTCGAGGCTTACATTCTCCTCGTCGGTGCGAATCGGCGTGTATGCGGGGACGAGCAGGGCGTCGGCGCCCAAGCGGGCCAGCGCCGCGGCCAGCGTGTTGCCCTGAAGGCACTGCCCGCAATACATCCCGCCAGCGCCGGCGGTCAGGAGTGCGATTCGCATGGCGCCGGCCCTAACCCTGAAGGATCGCGTCGGCGAGGTAGTGGAGCAGGCTCCGCAGCGAGGGCGGTTCCACGGTGTCGGCGACCGCATGGGCGCGGGCCCGATGCTTCTCGACCAGGGCCGCGCCGTGGTCGAACACCCCGGCTTTCTCGTACAGCGATCGGGCCGAGGCGATCCGGCCGGCGGGGTCGTCTCCGGAAGCCACCAGCGATTCCAACGTGTCTCGGTCCCCCGCGCTGAGGTTCTCGAGGGCCATGGCCCAAAGGACCGTGGGACGGCCCCCGAGGACATCGGTGCCCGAGGTCCGTTTGTTCGTTTCCCCGTCGCGCCAATCGTCGAGGTCGTTGAGGATCTGGTACGCGACGCCCAGGTGCCGGCTGAACCGGGCGGCGGCCTGGCCCAGCGGCTCGGCGTCGCCGGCCAGACGCAATCCGGCCCACAGGGCCGCCTCGAACGCCGGGGCCGTCTTCAAGGCGTAGATCCGAAGCGCCTCCAACGGCGCGATGCGCTTATCGCCGGATTGGCGCCACGCCAACTCCGCCCCTTGGCCTTCGCACAGGCGCGTATGGGCTTGCGCGAGGCGAGCCAGCACCTCGACCGTGGCGCTGGCCCCCAGTTCGGCTCGCTGTTGGGCGACCAGGCGATATCCGAGCCCGATCAGGTAGTCGCCCACGTTGAGGGCCGCGGGAACCCCGTGCTGGCGGTGCATCGCTGGCTGCCCGTAGCGGAACGGATCGTCGTCCTCGATATCGTCGTGAACCAGCGAGGCCTTGTGAAACACCTCGATGGCTAGGGCGACTCGGCGCACCGCGTCGGGAATGCCGCCGGCGGCTTGGCGGCCCGTCATCGCGTCGTACGCGGCCAGGGTGATGAATGGCCGGAGGTACTTTCCGCCTCGCAGGAGGAAATCGCGCGCGAGGACCTCGGTGGCGGCGATCGGATCGACGGCCGATGGGCTGGGGTCCTGCGGACGGGCGAGCGAAGGCGCCGGGCGAGAACGTGGCACGAGGCGCTCGAACTCGCCGGGCTCGAACATGCCGGCCGCCAGGCGCAAGAGCGGGATGTAGGTCGTCATCGCCCCGCGGCCCGGCCGGTGGGGCGTCGCGATCATGTCCCGAACCCAGTCGAGGTCGGTCGAAGTGTCGCGGCAACTGTTCGACAGCAGGGGGACTGCCATGCACGGGATGCCCGTCAGCAAGATCTTGCTGAACGCCTTTTCGAGGGAATTCAGGCACGCGGCGCCCAGGATCGCGTCGGCCTGACCGCGGAGGATCATCTGGAGCACGATGGGCGAGCCTTCGGCAATGAGCACCCGGTAGCCCAGCCGCTCCGCCTCGGTCTTCAGTTCGCTCAGGTGGCACGCCCCGCAGTTCTCGCACAACAAGCCGATGTGGTCGTACTTGGCCGGGCACGTGTCGGCCTTGCGCAGACAGTGCGGCAAGAGGAGCAGCCGGCGGTGGTGGGGAACCGTCTCGACCATGCCTTCCCAGAAAGCCGAGGCCAAGGCCACCATCGTCCAGCCCAGATAGGTCGGCGGATACCCGAGATCGGCCAGAAGCGTTCGGGCGTGGGTTTCGAGCGTGGAACGTGCGAGGGGGCGCGACGGATCCAGGCCCGCCGCGACCTGGACCGCCCGCTGCCGAATCCGCTCCCGATCCGCGCGCGCCCGAGGCACCTCCTTGACGGGTGTGGTTTCGCGGGCCGACACGCGCAACGGGGCGGTCGAAGAGTCCGGGCCGTTCGGTCGAGAGTCAAGGGGTGCAGTGGCCAACGCGGGGGTCTCTCAGCCTCTCAGCCCCGAGAGCGCCCTTCCTAGCGCCGAGACGGTGAACACGGGCGGGTACAACCTCTCATAATACCACAGCTTGGCGAAGTATAAACCAATCGGCGAGGCGACGCGATGGGCACCCCGCTGGACCGCTTCGACAAGCCATGTAAGTCCTTTGTCCACCGCATGTTGCACCGACGCCTGGGATCGGACTGGAAGTAAGGCCTCGACGGCCAGCGCCGTCTCTTCCACACTGGACACCCCGAGCTGCGGGCCTCCCACGCTGCCGGCGCATCCCCCCCAGCCGCCATCGGCGGCCTGGTGGGTAACCAGCCAGGCCACGCCACGTTGGGCCGGCTCTGCCTCCATCAAGTCGAGGTCGCGATACGCCTGAAGAGCCCGCGCCGTCCCATACACCGGGTTCTCTTCGCGCGCGTCGAATTGGTTGCCGAACCACAGCGGAATCCAGCTTCCGTCTCGGCGCTGGTGGCGTGCGAGGTACTTCAAACCGCGCGCGATCGCCTTGGGCAAGCCCGCGCGGAACGCCCGGATCACATCGCCATGCGTGCCACCGACGATCGTCCACGAAGCCGGCATGGACACGGCGGCCAGGTCTCTCCAACGGTCCAGCGCGCGCAGGGCGTGGGCCGTCAGATCCACGCCGCTTCGGTCGAAGGGAAGCGCACCCCAGCCGCGGCAAAACGTGGGCCATCCGCCGTCGCGGTTCTGAAGGCCAACGAGCCAAAGCACCCCTTGCAACGCCGCCCCATCGACCGCAGCGCGCGCTCGGTCCGACGCGTGACGCCTCAGGTGGGCCAAGGCCAAGAGCGCCCCGGCCGTGTCGTCCGCATCGGGGACGGCCCCAGAAAGGTCGGTCCAGCCCCAGCCTCCGGGACCGGCTGCCGTAAACGGATGGACCTGCCGGTGTTGGCATCGGAGGATCCAGTCAAGGCACTCGGCAAAGGCCACGTTCTCGCCCGCGGCGGCCAACGCATTGATCGCCAGCGTGGTGACCCACATGGCGAGATTCGTGTCGATGGGCCAGGCGCCATCCTCGCGCACGGAACGCACGAGGAACTCGACGCCCCGACGAACAACCGGGTGCGCGGCCCGGCCCGTGGCCGCCAGGCTCATCACCACGAAACTCGTCAACGGCGTGGCTTCGAGAAAACCGCCGCTGTCGGGCTGCATGCGCTCGACGACGTCCAGGCTCCTTCGGAGCACCAGGTTCCGTACCGACCGGGTGACGGGGTTCAGTGGTCCGCCGTGCAAGTGCCGGGCCTGCCCGATGGCCACCAAGGCGGGAATCGCGTAGCTGACCACGGGAATGCGCAACATGCCCAACAGCCGGTGCGGGAAGCACGCCAGCTCGAACGGCAGACGAGGAACCTCGTGCCACGCGACCAGGCCTGCCAGAGCGCAGTTTGTGAGGATCGGCACGGCGAAGGTCTTGTCCTTGCCGTAGCGCTGCCGCAGTCCCGCAAGGCCCCCTTGGGCCTCGAGGTACCGTTCCGCTTGCCCGAGTGGCGCTGCGTACCGGTCGGCCGCGCCGGCCAAATGGAATGCCGCTCGAACCAACATCGTCGTGGCGATGTTCGAGAGGCTTCGATCGGTATCGCCCCAGCCACCATCGGAATTCTGGTGCCTGGCGATCCACTCGATCGCGCGGTCGATTTGGCAGCGCAGTTGGGCCGGCGGGTATCGATCGTTCCCGTGGCGCAACACCACGGCCAGCGCACTTGCGGCCGTGGCGGTCGAGAGCGCCGAGGCCGACAGTTCGCCGATCCAATGTCCCGATCGGTCGCGTTCGGCAAGCAACTGGTCGCGGACAGTCTCGTAGGCGGCCCGAAGCCGGGCGGGATCGATGGTCACGGTGACGACTCGCAGCCTGATCGCGTCCCGTCCGTGGGGGATAACGCCCCAGAGCGCCCTGCTCCCCTCCTAGAATCCGAACGAAAACCCAAAATGCCGGCCGAAATAGTGGATCGAGCCCGCCGGTGGGGCATAATAGTAGTACCGGTGAACCACCGGAGGTGCCACCACGATCGGCGCCGGCACGGCGTAGACCGGCCGCGCGACGACGACGCCGGCCCCATACACACGCGGGGGACCATACCAGCCGCACCCACGACCACCCGGCCCATGCGGACCATGGGCCAGCGCAGCGCTTTCCATCCAGGCTACCAAGCCCATCAGAATCCACAGCAAGAACACGCGCTTCACGGCGACCTCCTTTCCCACGACGTGTCGCAGCGCCAACCAACCAGGCGATGGCTTTGGCTTCAAAGCGGATGTCGAATTGTGGCCACTCGGGCCAGTGGGTGCAACGCCAATATGGGTAGTCCGCTTGGGTCCAACCGCCGATTCGTCGGGATCCTCGGTCCTGTGCGGCGGGGCGCGAGCGTCGCGTACTGGTTGCTATTGACCGTCCTCCTCTTGATGCCTGACCCGCTCGGGTGGATTGGTCCGTCGCGGCTTCCCGGTACGCTGGCCTCGGTCGTGGGAGTCCACTTCGTCCTCTTCGGGGGGCTCGCGGTGCTTGTGTTCGCCGCACGGTGGCCTCGGCAAGTGGCCCCGGGCTTGTTGCTTGGCCTGTTGGCCTACGCGTTGGCAACCGAGACGCTGCAATGGTGGATACCCCGGCGCAGCGTGCAGTGGTCGGACTACCTCGAAAACGTGCTGGGCATCGCGGCGGGGTGGTGTCTGTACCGCATCGCGCAGTGGCGCCTGGGCATTGCCGGCTGAATCTTGCCCCCCACCCGTGCCCACCGGATACCCGCGTTGCCATGCGGGGCGGTCAACGCCGCCCAAAGCCCGGGTAGTATTGGTGGAAGTTCATATAACTCGCGGCGGTCGGTTGCAGGCCGCGACCTATCCACGGATGGCCCCCTTGATCGAGCCGATCCATGGCAGCGCCGTGCGACTGTGCCGCCGACCGCAACGTGTGCAGCTCTCGGGTTGCCTGCCGGTTGAACGCCTGTTGCTCGATCACCGGCCGCACGAAGAGGTTATAGTTGTCGATCCCACTGGGATTGAACCGGTAGAGGTGCATGTACGGGCTGACGGGCGAACTGGGTCGGTAGTCGCTGAACGGCTTTTCGCGCAAGGCGCCTGGGGAGGACACAGCGCCGTAACCCGCTGGCGCCGGCGAAATCGGAAGTGGACTGGTCACATAGGGGCTGCCCATGGTCCCTCGGGGACCGGGTGAGACCTCCCGCTTCTCTGGGGTCGGCTGGGCCTCCGAAGCGTCAGGCGTTACCCAGGGCGGTGGACTGCCCGCCGGGGCGGCTGCTGCCGCTGGACCCGGCGGGGTTGACGGCGGACTTGCCGTGTCGCGCGACACCCACGGCGAGCCGTACGCTGGCCACCCGGTCCGTGGCGGAGCGGGGGCCACCGGCGAAGCGGTCGCCCTGGAGGTCGCTTCCAAACGGCTCGGCGCGGTCGAGGGCTCGGTGGCCGGCTTTTGCGCAACCCCGATGGCCACCACGCCGAGTGTCCAGCACGCGGCCAGCAAACCGATTCGGCACGTCCTCCCCATGAGTGGCAGCTCCTCGTTGGCACGCTGGAAACAGTCCGCAGTGTATTCTACGCCGCCGCGGTGTCGGCATCCAACGCGCGAACCCTCGCCGGACTTAGTACCCACCGTAACCGGTTCTCGTGTTGATATTGTTGAAGTTGCGGATCGTCGAGACCGTCAGGCCCAAAGCGCCCGCCACACGTTCCACCGGGCTGACTACCTTGCCGATCCAGTTGGCCAAGGCGGTCGACTGGTCCTCGGCGATGAACACGCGATCGCCGGGCAGCAACTGGTAATTCGTGGCGGTCGAGCCGCCTCGGGTGATCGCCTCGTAATCGACCGGCAGGATCTGTTCGCAATAGAAGCCGTGAGGGGCAGGCCGGGCGATCCAGACGTTCGTGCTCGACATCTGCGAGAGACCTCGCACCTCGGCCAAGGCATCGAGCACGGTCTCGTTGCCCGTGACCGGCACCTTCACGATGTTATCGCCAAGGCCCGCTCCCGAGGTGATGATGTAATACACCTTGCTGTTGTAGGCCACCACGTCGAGCGAAACCCGCGGTGTGTCGAAGAACCGGCTGAGTTGTTGCTCGATCGCCAGCCGCGCTTCGGCCAGCGTCTTGCCGGCCACGTGCACCGTGCCGTACTGACGCAGATTGATCGTTCCATCGGAAGCCACTAGATATTGGCCCGACACCTGTTGCACGTTCGAAGGCCGGGCGATTTGGACGGCAACCTCCGGCAGGCGAAGAATCTGCCGCAGGTGCAACTCGATTGCGCGCTGGGCCTCTTCGACGGTCAATCCAGCGACGCGGATCGCGCCGTAACTCGGGCCCAGTTGGATCCGCCCTTCTTCGTCGACGGGATAGGAGCCGGAAATCGGTTGATCGGCCGGCGTGCCCTGCACATCGATCTGAAGCAGATCGGCGGTCTCGATGTGATAGGGCGGGAGCGGAACCAGCTTGAGCACTTCGAGTTGCAAGACATCGGGCGGTTCGATTCGGTACTCGGGCAAGGACACCTTGGCCAGCTCCCTTGGGGGTTCTGCTGCGGGCGGGGCAGGCCCATCGAGCGAATGGTCGTAGTGATCGAACGGCTGACAGCCCGTCGTCACGCACACAATCCCGATAGCCATCGCGGCCAGCCCGCGGCGGATTGAAAAGCAGTCGGCGTTCATACCCGAGAACCCCTCGCTTGGGAGGTGATACGAGTCGGCACATCCGACATCATCGGCAAGGTCTTCCGGCCGACTTTGCGGGTATTTGGAATTTTGCGGTCTGGGTCCTCTGTTTCGACCTCTTTTCGTTCCTTGGGCCCGACGTAGGTTCTCTTTTTGGGGTATATCTCTATAATCAGGGTCGTGGGAGGTTGCCCCCGTGAGCGTGGACTCAAGAGGGGGTCCTTTCCGCCCGAAGTCCCGGCCGGAGTTCGGTTTCCGGGTTGAAATGTCACCCAGAGTCACGTGAAAAGAAGGAGCAACCCCGTGTCGAAAGACAAGCCCGAACAGGAAGAAACCTCGGCCTCCCCCCCGTCGGAAGGCACGGCGCCCGCTGCGGAGCAAGGACAGGCCCACGCCCCACAGCCCCCGCGAATCCAAGTGCAAATCGACGATTCGAGGGCCATGGCCAGTTACGCGAACTTCTGCCGCGTGACCGGTACCCCCGAGGAGCTGATCATCGACTTTGGGCTCAACCCTCAACCGATCGGGGTGCCGAGTCAGCCCATCGTCATCACCCAGCGCATCATTACCAACTTCTATACCGCCAAACGCATGTTGCACGCCCTCCAGTTGACGGTGCAACGCCACGAAGCCACGTTTGGCGTGTTGGAGACCGACGTGCAGAAGCGGGTCCGGCCCGGCCTGATGGGCCAACCGCGCTAGACGCGCGGCTGGCAGCGATCCCACCAATCCACCGCAGGTCTTCCAGCCATGGGAGGACCTGCGGTTTCTTTGTTGGCGCGATGGGCAAGCCGCGCTGCGGTCGCCCAACGTGTTGTCAGGCCACTTGTTACGCGCGGAAACGCGATTGGGCGCTGGCCTGCCGGGCCTGCCAGAGGGCCTGCTCGGCGTCGGCGACCCGGCCCGCTTTCTGGCACACCAGGCTCAGCGCCACGAAACTGAACGGGTCTTCGGGCTCCAGTTGGCAGACTCGCTGCGCGTGCTCGATCGCCGCGTCGTATTGTTCCCGTTTGCTGTAGAAGACACTCAGCGCCCCGTGCGCAAGCGCATAATCGGGATGGGATGCCAGCAGGTCGCGGAGCTTGGCGATCGCTCCGTCGAGATCCCCTTGCTGCTGGGTCTGGATCGCCTCGTCGTACAGCTCGTCGACGGTCGGCATGACGTGCTCCTCTGCGCGGGTGGAAAGGGCCTGGCAAACGACCCGTTGGGCCATCGAGTGGTTTCGCAGGCCCCAACAACGTCGATCCGTCAACCTACCGTACTCGGCAAGAATCCACAAGCCGGCCGGTGCTCAGCGCAAACGGCAATGCTTGTCCTCGCCGAGTCGGTCCTTGGGGCAGATCTGAAGCAACACGCTTTCCGCGTCCGTCCCGGGCAGCGGATAGCTCCAGAGCTTGCGCAGCGCCAGATCGCGGAACAAGCCCCGATGCCTCGCCTCGCCTCGCTCCTCGATCCAGGCGGGCCCCTTGAGCACTAAGAGCCGGTCGAACTCGTCCCAGTGGGGTCGAAACCAGGTCAGCAGCTCCCAGAGCCTCGCCACCGCGCGAACCACCAGGGTATGGAATTGCGCCGGACCCAAAAGGTCTTCTGCCCGGCCCTGCACCACCGGGACGTTCAGGCCAAGCCGTCCGATCATGTCCGCCACGGCCCGGGCCTTCTTGCCCACCGGTTCGGAAAGCCAGATCACCAGGTCGGGCCGAAGGACGGCCAGGATCACGCCGGGCAGGCCCCCGCCGGTGCCCACGTCGAGCACCTTCTCACCCGGCGACAGGAAACGCGAAAACGCCATCGCATCGACGACATCGCGGGTGACAAACTTCTCGAAGTCCGTGTGGCGCGTGAGGTTGATCTTCTCGTTCCATTCCCACAAGAGCCGCGCATAATGCTCCAGCGCGGCGACTTGAGGCTCGGGCAGTTCGATCTTGTGCGCCGCAAGGGCCCACGCCAAGGTCTCGTGGTTCGCGCTCACGGTCGATGGTTCTCCTCGAAAGCTATCCGCGCACTTGGGCCCACTGCTGATCGAGCCGCTTGGCCGACACGGGCAGCGACGTGCCGAGGCGCTGGGCGAAGAGCGAGACCCGGTACTCTTCGAGCATCCACCGGTAGTGGTCCAGCGCGGGGTCATGGATCTCAAGGATGCGGTGTTGCACCGCGCGCTGTTCGTAAGCTTGTTCGCGCGGCAGGATCTCCTCGGCCCAGGCCGTCCGGTCCCGCGCCAACGCGCCGCTGGCCAACCGCTCCAGGCGGACGCACATGGCTCGAACGTAGCGCGGGTAATGCTGGAGCCACCTCCACGGCGTGCTCGTGAGGAAACCCGGCGCGGTCAGACGCGCAAGCTGCCGCCGCATATCGTCGATGGCGTATTGCCAGCGCGCGACGCCGCGACCTTCCAACGCCCGCCGCGCCTCGTCGTAGGCCTCCCAGAAAGGCGGCATCCGTTCGGCGAGGTCCTGGGCCGCCAGACCGATCCGCTCGCGCCCCGCGCGGATGAAGGCGTCGAACTCCGCTTGACTTCGCGGCGTGGCCTGATCGGCCAGAAACGCCCGTTCGGCGAGCAGCTCGACCAGTTCGCGACGCAGGTCCAGCGCGGGGCCCGGGTTTCCGGCCGCACAGGCCAGCATCCGCTCCAACCCTGGCAGCCAGTCGACCGCGGCTTCGAGCGATTTCCCGACCGCCAGCACGACAAGCCGCCGCAATCCGGCCTTGGTCTGTTCGGCCGCCTTTTCCGCCGAATCGGCCAGGCGCAGCCCGACCGACTCGCCCTGGTCGACCAGCATCGGAAACGCCTTGATGGCCAGGCCGCCCTGGGGGATTTCGATCTGTTCGGGCAGCGCGTCGAAATCCCACGCGCAAAGCCCATCGCGCCGCCAGGCGCGGTCGTCGATCCGAGCGAACCGTCGGGTGGTCTCCTCGCCCAGGCGCTGGCGGATTTCGCGGAGGTCGCGGCTCTGGGCCAGCGGCCTTCCGTTCGAATCGACCACGCGGACGTTCATCCGAAGCTCAATCGGGACGCGATCGAGCCGGAAGTCACCCGCCGCGACCGCCTCGCCCGCGATCCGGCTTAAGGCCCGGGCGACCGCGTCGAGCAGACCCCCCTGGCCGAACGGCAGTTCGGCCGCGACGCGACGGGCCGTCTCGGGCACCGGCACGAACTGCCGGCGCAGCGGCTTGGGCAGCGACCGAATCAGCGCCTCGACCTTGCGCCCCACAAGCCCCGGCACCAGCCATTCCAGGCGACGCGGATCGAGTTGGTTGAGGGCCTCGACCGGCACGGTCAGCGTGACCCCGTCGTCCTCCGCGCCGGGATCGAACTGGTACCCGAGCGGCGCCTCGATGTGCTCGAGGACCATCGCATCGGGGAAATCGGCCGGATCGGGGCATGGGGCATCGGGGCGGAGCAGATCGCTCGGGCTCATGCAGAGCACCCGCCGGTCCTTCCGCTCTTCCCGGCGAAGCCAGTTCACCAACCGCCGACCGTCGTACACGTGCGGCGGCAGACGCCGGTCGTAGAAGTCGAATTGTGCCCACTCGCCCAAAAGCAGGTCCTGCCGGCGCACCTTCTTTTGCAGGCGGTCGAGGTCGTCGAGGAGTTTGCGGTTGTGCGCGAGAAAGCCCAGGCGGGCTTCGAGCCGTCCCTCGACCAGCCCCGATTGGATCAACAGCTCGCGCGCGGCAGCCGGGTCCACGTCACCCAACCGCACCTTGCGCCCCGCGACAATGGGCAGCCCGAACAGCGTGACCTTCTCATAGGTCACCGGCGACTGGCTCGCCCGTTCCCAATGGGCGTCGCTGTAGAACCGCTTCACCAGGTGCCCCGCGACCGGCTCGATCCACCGGGCCTGGATATGCGCGCAGGTGCGCAGATAGCGGCGGCTGGTCTCGACCAGTTCGGCGGCGACGATCCACTTCGGCTTCTTGAAAAACAGCGTCGAACCAGGCCAGAGAAAGAACTTCTGCCCGCCGGGTACGGTATACTGGTGGGCCTCGGTCCGCATGGCGACGTTCGACAACAGGCCGCTGAGAATCGCGCGGTGGACCGCCGCGTAGTCGTGGTTCCACGGACCTGGCTTCAATCCGGCTTGCTCGACCAGTTCGAGAAGCTGGCGATGGACGTCGAGCCATTCGCGCATCCGGTGGTACGAAAGGAAATGCTCGCGGCACGCCCGGCGCAGTTGGCTTCGCGTGACCGACTCCTTGAGTGCCTGACAGAACTCCCACAGCCTGAGGTACGTGAGGAAGTCGGAGTCGGGGTCGGCGAATCGGGCATGGCAGGCGTCGGCCGCCTCGTGTTGCTCGGCGGGGCGATCCCGGGGGTCCTGCGTCTCCAGCGCCGCCGCAATGATCAGCACCTCGTGCAGGCATCGGTACTCGTCGGCCGCCAGGATCATCCGACCGATCCGCGGATCCACGGGGATCCGGGCCAGCCGCCGGCCCACCTCCGTCAGCTCGTTTTCCTCGTCGATCGCCCCCAGCTCGAAAAGCGTGCGATAGCCGTCGCGCACGGCGTCGGGGCGCGGTGGGTCGAGAAACGGAAAAGTCTCGACCTCGCCCAACCGGAGGGCCTTGGTCTGGAGGATCACCCAGGCCAGGTTCGCGCGAAGGATCTCGGGCGGGGTGTAGCGGGGTCGCGACTGGTAGTCGTCCTCGCCATACAGCCGCACGCAAATGCCCGGCCCCACGCGGCCGCATCGCCCCTTGCGCTGATCGGCCGATGCCTGCGAAATCGGCTCGATCGGCAGCCGCTGCGTTTTCGAGCGGGCCGAGTACCGGCGGATCCGCGCCGTGCCCGAGTCGATGACGAATCGAATCCCCGGCACCGTCAGCGACGACTCGGCCACGTTGGTGGCGATCACGATGCGGCGGTTCGCGTGGGGATGGAAGATCCGCTCCTGCTGATGCGCCGGCAGCCGGGCGTACAGGGGCAGGATCTCGGTCTTCGCCACGTCGGTGTCGCCGGGAATCGCGTGGCCCCGAAGCGCTTTGGCCGTCTCGTGGATGTCGCGCTCGGTGGGCATGAAGATCAGCATGTCGCCGCGGTCGATCCGCGCCAGCTCGTCGACCGCATCCCGCACGGCCTGCTGCACGTCGGGCTCGCCCGTGTCCTTGGCCTCCGCGGGCGGACGCCATCGGACCTCGACCGGATAGGTCCTCCCGGCGACCTCGATCACCGGGGCGGGCCCGGTCGGGCCGGCAAAATGCTCGCGGTACCGGCCCACGTCGATGGTTGCCGAGGTGATGATCAGCTTCAGGTCCCGGCGCCGAGGCAAGAGGTTCCGCAGGTAACCCAATAAGAAGTCGATGTTCAACGACCGCTCGTGCGCCTCGTCGAGGATGATCGTGTCGTACCGGTCCAGAAAACGGTCTTCCTGGGTCTCGGCCAACAGAATGCCGTCGGTCATCAGCTTGACGCACGTCTGCGGACCGGTCGCGTCGGTGAACCGGATCTTATAGCCCACCGCGTGGCCTAGGGGGACCGCCAGTTCTTCGGCCACCCGGGCCGCGATCGACCGCGCCGCGATCCTCCGAGGCTGGGTATGCCCGATCATCGCCTCGACCCCCCGTCCGAGTTCCAGGCAGATCTTCGGCAGTTGGGTCGACTTGCCAGAGCCGGTCTCGCCGCAAACGATGACGACCTGGTGATCGCGGATCGCGCGGGCGATGTCCTCGCGGCGCGCGGCAACTGGGAGGCCGTTGTCCCACGTGGGTCGTGGAAGGTTCCGATGCCGCTCGGCGCGCAGAGCGATCGACGCTTCCAACTGGCTCGCCAACTGCTCGATTCGGCGATCGATCGGCCTGCCCCGCGCGCCCTCCGCCCGAAGCGCGCGCAACTGCTTCCGCAGTCGGTGGCGGTCGGCGAGCATGGCGCGGTCGAGTGCCGCTTCGAGCCCACCGAGTTGGTCGGTCCAGGATGATTGGAACATCAGCAGCCAAGAGACCGCGCTCGGGGGGGCGGTCGAGGAAATACCCCCGCGACGCCAGAGTCGCGCATACCAACCCGACGCGCCAGCGAGGTCCCACGTCAAGACCCCCCAAACTGTCAATTCTATCGCTCCCTGCCGGCAACGAATAGCCGAACCGGCTTACTGCCAGCATACCTACGAAGGGGGACGGCCCCCTAGCGATGCGGGAAACGAAACATCCAGCCATGCGATGGAGCCGGATGAAGCAATCTGCTGGCTTTCCCAGCAGATGCTCTGGAACCGAGTCTAATCCTGCGGATGCCGGAGTCGCTCGAGCAAATCGCGCACCGCAGCGCCCGGATTTGCTGCGTTGCCGACGGCCCCACTCACCGCGATCCGGCGAATGCCGGTACGCAAGACTTGCGCCAGATTGTCTCGATCGATCCCGCCGATGGCAAACGCCGGTAGCCGAATCTCGCGAGCGACCGCCCGCAGGAGATCCAGCCCAGGAAACTGGTCGAAATGCTTGGTGGTCGATGGAAAAGTCGGACCCACCCCCAAGTAGTTGGCACCATCGAGTACGGCTTGCCGGGCCTGTTCGATTGAATGAGCCGATACGCCGATCAAGGCGTCCGGACCGACAACCGCCCGCACTTGTTTGACAGGCAACTCGTCCTGGCCCACATGAACGCCGTCGGCGTGCGTTGCGGCGGCCAGGTCGGGTCGGTCGTTCACGATGCACAGCACGCCGGCGCTGCGGGTCATTTCGCGGAGCGATCGGGCACGCTCGAACATCTGCCGGTCGTCGAGACGCTTGTCGCGAAGTTGGATGGCGTGGACTCCGGCCGCGATCACAGCGCGGACAAGCGATTCGAACTCCTCGGGGGTTGTCCGGCCGTCGATCAACACATACAGTCGCGCCCGCTCAAGCCGCGCGATGCTCGTCCGGGTGATTTCCACAGCCCGCTGGAGCGTGTAGGCGCGGTATCGGAGCTGTTCGATCCGAGCGGAGACCTCCGGTCCGACGATCTTGCCGAACTCCTCGAGACTCCGAAGCGACTCCTGAATCCGCGCGAAATTGGCCGTGGCCACGTCGGCGGCGTCGATCCGCAGTCGCTCGGAAGGCGTCGAGAGTTCGGTGCCCACGTCGGCCTGCGTCTCGCGCGCAGCCAGGCGGTGCCCGAGGGGCACCGCGGCAAGTGTCGAGGCAAGCGCGTGCCGAAGGGACTTGAACTGCTCGGTCAAATGCCGGTCGTCCAGGACGAATCGCGCGTAGTCCTCCACCACGCGAAGTCCCTCGCGAGCCCGATTGGCCTCGGCGTCGAAAATGCGCAAGACCGCCATCGGCAGCGCTGCGTTCTCGGGCGCTGGGGCTTCGTCGGTCCAAACCGGCGGTTGACCTCCCGCGACAAGGCGGCTAGCCTCGCGTGCTCCCCCGGCCGGCCCTTCGGCCTGCGCATGGGCCGAGGAATCTTCGTCGGGCATCTCCAGGGGCTCCCCATCGGCCTCGGAGGGCGCCGGCAGGTGACAACCGTATTGCTGATGGATCTGGGCATCCAACACGTCGGGGTCCACACCCTTTTCCCGAAGCCACACCGCCACCTCGTGTTCGGCCCCTGCGAGTGCCAGCAAGATGTGTTCCGTGCTGAAGACGATCGGCTGAGGGCAATCGGCCAGCCGAGCCGCGGCAAGGGCCCAGGACCATTCCAAGGACCGTGATAGCTTCGCCGGCTGAGCGGTCGTGGAAGAAGGTACTCGTTCGGGTGAATCAGTCTGCACCTCGCAAGGGAGTGTACGGCGTCTCAGTTCCGGCCATCGCTGGCAGACCGCCCGTTGGTCGATGCCGTACTCGGCCAGCAACAAGGCGGCGCGGCACTCCGATTCGGCCAAGAGGCCCAGCAAAAGGGCGGGGGCGTCGATCCGGCTGCCCGGCGGCTCGGTCCAGGCCGCGGCCTCGGCCAGCGCCCGTTCGACAGCGGCAGTCATCAAGCGTTCCATACTGCTAGTGTTTCACACGGCGTTGGTTTACGCAAGCTGCCCTGTCTACTTGGATTAAGGCGGCGTTTGCCTTGATTCCCCATTCGGCGAGAGCTACAATTCCCTGGCCGTTAAGATGGAGTAGGCCCTCGCTAGCGCTTCGGGTTGCGGCGTGTGCCGCGTGTTGAGCTTGTGCCGCGAAAATGGTGTAGGCCCTCGCTGGCGCTTCGGGTTGGTATGGCCTGGGGGAAGTGGGGGCACCCAAATTGGAGGAGTGTAACCGCCATGGGCAGGATGCCGTGGGCGACTTGTTGGTGGCCTGGACTACCCCAAATGCGTGATCGCGGCAGTTGGGCCGGCCTGGGGCTAGCCGCGGGCTTTGCAATCCTGTTGAATCTTGTCTTGGTGGGAACCCTCCTCTGGAGCGACTTTCTTCCGCGCGGCGCACGTACACTTATGTGGGCGCTGGCGAGCTTGGTTTGGGCCGGTTCGGCGGTCTACTCCCGGTACTGGGATCGTGGCCGCGCCGTACCGTCCGACCGAACCGCCGACGCCTTTGTGGAGGCGCGGGAACAGTATTTGAAAGGCAACTGGTTCGAGGCCGAGTGCCTTCTGGCGGGGATTCTCGAGCGGAATCCTCGCGATCTGGAGGCGCGGCTGCTGTTGGCCACGCTTCTGCGTCATACGGGGCGGCGCGACGAGGCCGCCCGACAGTTGGATCGACTCGAACGGTTCGAGGGGAGCGGCAAGTGGGTCCTGGAAATCCGCCGCGAGCGGCAGCAACTGCAAGCGGCCAAGACCGAGGAAGACGACGCGGAGCACGAGGCGGCCTTGCCGCCTCCCTCGGCCGATGCCAGTCCGCAAGCGGCGTGACGCCGGTTGCGGTTCTCGGGCGGCCAGCCGTCGACGGGCTTCGCCGCGGCCGCCGCCGAGGCTGAACGGAGAACGAGAATGTACGAACGATTCACCGATCGCGCCCGCAAGGTCATGCAACTGGCCAATCAAGAGGCGCAGCGATTCAATCACGAATACATCGGCACCGAGCACATCCTGTTGGGCCTGATCAAGGAGGGCAGCGGGGTCGCGGCCAACGTGCTGAAGAATCTCGACGTGGACCTCCGCAAGATCCGCCTCGAGGTCGAGAAGCTTGTCCAGAGCGGCCCCGACATGGTCACCATGGGCAAGCTGCCTCAGACCCCCCGGGCGAAGAAAGTCATCGAGTACTCGATGGAGGAAGCTCGGAACCTCGGCCACAACTACGTCGGCACCGAGCACATCCTCTTGGGCCTGCTGCGCGAGCAGGAAGGCGTGGCGGCCCAGGTGTTGATGAACCTCGGCCTGAAGCTCGAGGAGGTCCGCGAAGAGGTCTTGAACCTCCTGGGCCACGGGATGGAGGGTCCGGAGGGCTCCGAGCGCGCGGGCATGGGCGGCGGGGGAGGCGGGCAGGGTGGCGAACCGCGCCAGGGCAAGTCGAAGACCCCGGCCCTGGACAGTTTCGGCCGCGACCTGACCGAGTTGGCCCGCCAGAACAAACTCGACCCCGTCATCGGGCGCGAACGCGAAATCGAACGCCTCATGCAAATCCTCAGCCGGCGCACCAAGAACAACCCGGTGCTCTTGGGCGAGGCCGGCGTCGGCAAGACGGCCATCGTCGAAGGGTTCGCCCAGCGCGTGGTCGAGGGCAACGTGCCCGAACTGCTGGCCGACCGCCGCATCGTCGTGCTCGACCTGGCGATGATGGTCGCCGGCACCAAGTACCGCGGCCAGTTCGAGGAGCGCATCAAGGCCGTAATGAACGAGGTCCGCCGGGCCAAGAATACGATCTTGTTCATCGACGAGCTGCACACCCTGGTCGGGGCGGGTGGGGCCGAAGGGGCCATCGACGCCTCGAACGTGCTCAAGCCCGCGCTGGCCCGCGGTGAAATCCAGTGCATCGGCGCCACCACGCTCGACGAGTACCGCAAGTACATCGAGAAGGACAGCGCCCTGGAGCGCCGCTTCCAGATGATCGTCGTCGAGCCCTCGACCAAGGAAGAGACGATCGAGATCCTCAAGGGCCTGCGCGACCGGTACGAGAAGCACCACCACGTGCAGATTACCGACGACGCCATCGAAGCGGCGGTCGAGCTGTCCAACCGCTACATCACCGGCCGCTGCCTGCCCGACAAGGCGATCGACGTGATCGACGAAGCGGGGGCCCGGGTCCACCTCAAGTCGATGACCCGGCCGCCGGACCTCAAGGAGATCGACGAGGAAGTCGAACGCCTCAACAAGGAGAAGGAAGAGGCGGTGGCCAACCAGGACTTCGAGAAGGCGGCGGCCTTGCGCGACCAGGCCGACAAACTCAAGAAGAAGAAGGCGGCCATTACCCGCGAGTGGAAAGAGAAAGCCCGCGAGGCCGACGGCATCGTCGACGAAGAGGTGATCGCCGAGGTCGTCTCGAAGATGACCGGCATCCCCCTGACGCGCATGACCACCGAAGACTCGATGCGCCTGATGCGCATGGAAGAGGAGCTGCACAAGCGGGTGATCAGCCAGGACGAGGCGATCAAGTCGATCTCGAAGGCCGTGCGCCGCAGCCGCAGCGGACTGAAGGACCCCAAGCGGCCGACCGGCGTGTTCATCTTCGCCGGGCCGACGGGCGTGGGCAAGACGCTGTTGGCCAAGGCCCTCGCCGAGTTCATGTTCGGCGACGAGGATGCGCTGATCCAGATCGACATGAGCGAATACATGGAGAAGCACAACGTCAGCCGGCTCATCGGGGCGCCGCCGGGCTACGTGGGCTACGAAGAGGGCGGCCAGCTTACCGAGAAGATCCGCCGCCGGCCCTACGCCGTGGTCCTGCTCGACGAGATCGAAAAGGCCCACCCCGATGTCTTCAACATGCTCCTCCAGCTCATGGAAGAAGGGCGGCTGACCGACAGCTTCGGGCGGAACATCGACTTCCGCAACACGATTCTCATCATGACCACCAACGCCGGGGCCGAGGCGATCAAGAACGAGGCCCAGTTCGGCTTCCAGAAGCCCGACGACGACGCCAGCTACGAGAACATGAAGCAGCGCGTCACCGAGCACATCGAGCGGGTCTTCCGGCCCGAGTTCCTCAACCGCATCGACGATATCATCGTCTTCCGGCACCTCACGCAGGCCGACATGGGCGACGTGGTCGAGCTGGAACTCAAGAAGGTCCGCAACCGGCTGGCCGAGCACGGCCTGAAGCTGGTGCTGACCGACGAGGCCAAGAAGCTCTTGATCAAGCGCGGCTCGAACCTCGATTTCGGGGCCCGACCGCTACGCCGGGCGATCGAGAACTTCGTCGAGGACCCCCTTTCCGAGGAGTTGCTCAAGGGCGAGTTCCGCGGCAAGGATACCATCGTCGTTCGCGTCAAGGACGTGGGCGGCAAGAAGCAACTCGTGTTCGAGGGCACCACGGGCGGGGACCAGGCGATTGAGGAGCCGGCCACCCCCGTCGGGGCTTCGTCGGAAGGCGACTCCCCACCCAAGGTCTAGGAGACGGGGCCATCGCCCATCGCCCGGAGGTCGCGGCCTCCGGGCTTTTTTTGCGCCATGGGCGGCGAGGAATCGGGCGGTGGACGAAATCCCGCGCAACTGGTCTTGACCCGATTCTTGGGTCTGGGTATCTATCCCGCTCTCTTCTACCGAATCCCGAAGAACACGTGCGAGCTTATCGTCGCCGGTGTTCCGCGGGCGGATCGTCCGCCGGCCCAGGCCGGGTGGAGCGATCGGCGCAAAGGCCGTTGGGACCGTGCGCCGGGCTCCGGGGCGGTTTTCGCATTCCGCGGAAGGCGCCGGAGGTCTTCTCGTCCAAACCGCAAGGGAATCCTGCGAGTCTCGAAAGGAGAACCCGTTGAACACGACCGCACGCATCCTTCGCGGCCTCAGCGCCGTCGTCGTGGCGCTTGGAGCGGTCCCATTGTGGGCCGAGCCAGCGCCTCCCGATCCCAATTCCGCGTTTGACCGGCCCGGCGTGGGGCTATCCGCCGGTTCCCGGTCCGGCGACAAGCGTCTTCAAGCCGACGACTTGCTCCGCCGTGCCCGCCAGGCGATGGAGCAGAACGATCTCGACGCGGCCAGCCAGCTTGTGCGCCAGGCCGAAGCGTTGAACGTCGAGTACCATCCCTTGTACACGGGCGACACGCCCGCCAAGGTCCGCCGCGAGTTGGATCGCCGCATGCAGGCCGGCAGCCAACCGAGCGCACGGTTCGGGTTGTTCGGGGCGGGCCGCTCGACCGCGCCGGCCGACCCGTTCGCCTCCTACCCGTCGGCCGACCCCGCCGGCAGCGATCCGAAGAGCACGGCGAAGTCGTATTTGTTGAAGGCTCGCGCGGAGCTGCGCCAGGGCAACTTGCAAGGTGCCTGGTACTGGCAGCGGAAGGCCGTTGAAGAGCGGGCGAACTTCGGTCCCGGCGAGGATTCCCCCGAGAAGGTCGCGATGGACATCCAGCAGGCCGCGGCCAGGCCGCAGATGCCCGGCCCCCAGGTCTTCGGTCCGGCCAGGTTCGATGGGGCGGCGAGGCCATCGGCGGAGCCCGGCGTGCGCCGGGTGCCGCCGGTCGACCAGGCCACGATCATCCCGTCGCCGAGCGGTCGCCGGCTCCCCGGAGGCCCGGCAGACGATCCGCGCGGCGCGCCCGCCTACGGTCCCGCGCCCGCGGCGGGCCCAGGCGATGCGCAGGCGGCTTACCGGTTCTTGCTCGATGCCCGCAAGGCGCTGGCCGTGGGCGACACGCGGCGGGCGTCGATGTTGGCCCGGCAGGCCCGGACCATCAACGTCTCCTTCGGCCCGATCGACAATCCCGAGAAGGTCGAGGCGGCGATCGCGAATCTCAACGACCTGATGGCGCAGCGAAGCGAGCGTGGGAACACCGAGTCGTGGCGCCGGCAGTATGCGAAATTGCTGTTGGAACAGGCGGACGCCCTGCTCCGGTGGCAGGAGTACGACGAGGCCGAGCGCCTGGCCACCGAGGCGTCGCGGCTGCGCGTCGTGTTCAGCCCCTACGAGCCGCGGCCCGAGCAGCTCTTGGACCACCTCGCCGAACTGCGGCGTCAAGGTCGGGCGCCGGCGCGCGGGGTTTCGGGGGTGATCCCCGCGAGCAACGAGTACGTCACGCCGGCCCACGGGGTGGGCGACTTCGACCGCCGCGCGGCCAGCGCGGTGTACGATCCGGGGAACGATCCGACGCGCAACATCATGGCCAATGCCGAGCAAGGCCAGGCGCCGCTGGGCGTGCGGTTCCCACTTGCCGCGGCGGGCCCCGCGCCCGGAGGCCCCAACACGGGCATGGCCTTGTTCCAGCAGGGCGAGACCGCGTTGAAGGCCCGTGACCCCCAGGCGGCCCTGGAACTCTTCCGTCAGGCATACGCCCACATCCACGAACTCGATCCGGTCACGGCCCAACGGCTGCGCGATTACCTCCAGATGTTGCCGCCGGCGATTCAGCCGCCGCGCCAGCCCGGACCGCCCTCGCCCATCGACGAGGCGGCCGCCAAGCAGCAGTTGCTGACCAAGCAGGTCGCGGCCGATGTGGCCCAGGCGCTGAGCAACGCGCGGCGCATCCTGGAAAACGACCCCAAGGCGTCGGTGACCTTGCTGGAGCAGACGCGGACCAAGGTCGAGGGCGCGGGGTTGGAGTCCGCCGTGCGCGACCGCATGATTCGCCAGCTCGACCGCGAGCTGGCCGACGTGCGCAAGTTCATCCAGGAAAACCGTCCGAAGATCGACCTGGAGGACCGCAACCAGAAGGTCCGCCAGGAGATGGATCGCCAGCGGCAGAACCAGCTCGACGTGCAGAACAAGCTCGCGCAGAAGGTCGAGGAGTTCAACAACCTGATGCACGAGCAGCGCTACGCCGAGGCCGAGTTGGTGGCCAAGCAGGCGGCGGAACTCGATCCCGACAGCCCGCTGGCCCAGCAACTCGTGCTCAACGCGAAACTGGTGCGCCGCGTGGCCGAGGGGCGCGACATCCGCGACCAGAAGGAACAGGGGGTGCTCGACACGCTGGCCGAGGTCGACCGGGCGTCGATCCCGTTCAGCGGGGCGGAACCCTACGTCTTCCCGGATGCGAAAACGTGGCGCGACCTCACCGGCCGGCGCGCGCGCTTCGCCAAGGAAGTGGGGCGCCGGCGTTCCGAGAAGGAAGTCGAGATCCACCGGAAGCTGAAGACCCCCGTGGCGCTGAAGTTCGACAACGCCCCCCTGAGCAAGGTGGTCGATTATCTCGCCAAGCTCGCCGAGGTGAATATCTACCTCGATCCGCAGGGACTGGCCGAAGAGGGCGTCACCACCGACACGCCGGTCAGCATCGACCTACAGCACGAGGTGAAGCTCGAAAGCGCCTTGAAGCTGATCCTGCCGCCGCTCCATCTGGGCTACGTGGTCAAGGACGAGGTGCTGAAGATCACCAGCGAGCAGGCCCGCAACAGCGACCTCATTACGGTCACCTACAACGTGGCCGACCTGGTGATTCCGATCCCGAACTTCGCCCCGAACGCGGGGCTCGGATTGGAAGGCGCCTACCGCGGGGCGATGAACACGGCGAACCTGGGCCTCCAGGGGGTCGTGCCCTTCGGCGGCTCGACGATCTCGCCGATGGCGGTCGTGGCCAGCCGGGATGGGAAACCGGCCTCGTCGGCCCTCGATGCCACGGTGCTGGCGCAGATGTCCACCGGGGCCGGGCGCGGGCCGGCGCCGACGAACGTGCCGGTCAATGCCGGTCCGGGCGGGGCGGGCGGCGCCGCGCTGGCCGACTTCGACAGCCTCATCGAGCTGATCACCACGACCATCCAGCCCACGACCTGGGACGAGGTGGGCGGACCGGGCTCGATCGCCGATTTCCCGACAAACCTGAGCCTGGTCGTCAGCCAGACACAGGAAGTCCATGAGGAGATCGTCGACCTCCTGGAGCAGTTGCGACGCATGCAAGACCTCCAGGTGACGATCGAAGTGCGGTTCATCACCCTCAACGACAACTTCTTCGAACGGATCGGTGTCGATTTCGACTTCGATATCGTCGATGGCATCGAGCACCCCGGCATGATCTTCGGCCGCAAGGTTACGGCCGACGACCCGGCCAATGGCGTCGAGGGCAGGCGCGATCTGCTCGATCATGCCCGCGACCCCACCAGCGCCACCGTGGGGCTGTCGCAGCCGGGAGTCTTCTCGGCCGACCTCGACATCCCCTTCACGCAGGGCAGCTACCAGTTGGCCGTGCCGCAGTTCGGCGGGTTCGACGCCACGGCGGGCGCCCAACTCGGGTTCGCCATCCTTAGCGACATCGAGGCGTTCTTCTTCATCAGTGCCGCCCAGGGCGACCGGCGAAGCAACGTGCTCCAGGCGCCCAAGGTCACGCTGTTCAACGGCCAGCAGGCGTTCGTCTCCGACACCTCACAAAGCCCGTTCGTGATCAGCGTGATCCCCGTGGTCGGCGATTTCGCCGCGGCCCAGCAGCCGGTGATCTGCATTCTCAACGAGGGCACGTTCCTCACCGTGCAGGCGGTCGTCTCGAACGACCGGCGGTTCGTCCGGCTCACCGTGGTGCCGTTCTTTAGCCAGATCGACAAGGTCAATACGTTCCAGTTCGTCGGTTCGGAAACGACGACCTCCGACGATTCGACCGAAGGTGTCCAGGACCAGCCGAACGACAACACGAAGAAGAGCAGCAAGAAGGAGACGCGGCGCGAAGGCACCACGGTCCAGTTGCCCACCTTCTCCTTCATCACGGTGACCACCACCGTGAGCGTCCCCGACGGCGGCACGGTGCTCTTGGGCGGCATCAAGCGCCTGAGCGAAGGCCGGAACGAATTCGGCGTGCCGATCCTGAACAAGATCCCCTACATCAACCGCTTGTTCAAGAACGTCGCCGTCGGCCGTGAGACGCAAAGCCTGATGATGATGGTCACGCCGCGGATCATCATCCAGGAAGAGGAAGAAGAACGGCTGGGTATCCAGACCACGCCGTAAGGCTAGCCACCGCCATCGAAGGCCGCCGTTTGCCCCCCAAGGTAGACGGCGGCCTTTTCTCGTTACGAGGCAACGCCGGGGGCGCCGGACGAACCGCGAGTTGCCTGCACGCAACGCGCACGCCTCCCGCGGCGCCGTCTGACATTGCCGCGCAAGGCCATCCTGGGTATTCTCTTGGCTCGTAAGCGAAGTCCCGACGCGGCTGGCGGCCGACCGCCGAAACCCGCGCCACGTTTCGGTGAAGTCTCGCCCCTCGGCGAGCCGAAAACGTGGGGACGTTTCTCGAGTGCCGACCCGCAAGGTACGTGGGGCAGTTCTTCGCTTGGCCTGGCGGGCCGGCATGTGGGTGAAAGCGAGTGTTCCCGATTGAGTACCCTGCGAAAGGATCTCCGCGCCATCGCGGCGGAAGGCGCGGCTTCCAGCATCATGGTGGGGATCGGCGAGAACTACCTCCCCGCCTTCGTGCTGGCGCTGACGGCCAGCCACATCGCCTGCGGCCTGGCCGCCACCGTTCCCTTGGTGGCGGGGGCCGCGATGCAACTTCTTACCCCGTATGTGCTGGCAAAGGGCCTATCGTACCGCCGCTGGGTGACCGCCTGTGCCGCCATCCAAGCGACGATCTTCCTCCCCCTAATGGCCATGGCATGGAGGGCATCGGCGCCCGTGGCTCTGGTGTTCGTCCTGGCGGCCCTCTACTGGGCCTCCGGCATGGCCGGGGGCCCAGCCTGGAGCACTTGGATCGGAGCGCTGATCCCCGAACGCATCCGAGCCAAATACCTCGCGCGGCGCACACGCTTCGCCCAATTGGGCATTCTCGTTGGCTTGCTCGGCGGCGGAACGGCCCTTCAGGTGGGCCAAGAGGTCGGCGAGCCGGTACGGGTATTCGCGTTGTTGTTCTTCGCCGCCGCACTCACCCGGATGATCTCGGCGTGGCTGCTCGCCAGCCAGAGTGAACCGGCGCGGAATTCCGCGGTCGGTCGCGCGTGGCCCGACACGCGGGGCACCGAGCCGACCGGGACGTGTCCTGGACGCCTGTTGGCCTATATGGTCTTCGTTCAGGTCGCGGTCTACCTCTCGGGTCCGTACTTCACCCCCTACATGCTGTGCCACCTGGGGCTTTCGTACGGGAGCTGGGCGGCGCTGACCTGCGTGGCCTACGTGGCCAAAGTGGTTTTCCTGCCGGCCTTCGGCCTGGCCGCCATGCGCTGGGGTGTCCGTCGCCTGCTGTGGGTCGGCGGAGTGGCGATCACCCCGGTCTCGGCGCTGTGGCTGGCCTCCGATTCGTTCGCCTATCTCGTCGCGGTCCAGGTGTTTTCGGGGATCGCTTGGGCCGCCTACGAGTTGGCCATGCTCCTGGTCTTCGTCGATACGATCCCCGCAGCGCATCGGGTTCGAGTGCTGACGATCTACAACCTGGCCAACGCGGTGGCCATCTTCGCAGGCTCCATGACGGGAGGGGCGATTTTGGCGGTCTTGGGCGAGACCCACCAGGCGTACGTGACCCTGTTTGCCCTTGTCGGGCGTGGGACGCATCGCGTCGCTCTGGGCACTGGCGCGTGCTTCCCACCCGGTCGAGTTCCTTCCCGAGTGGGGAGTCCAATCGGCCGGACCAGGGGTATCGCTCGCCGCGCTTCAACCACCCACGGCACCGAACGTTGGCACGCATCGACCCAAGCGATCGGCGCAAGTGGGGTGTCGAGCCGAAAGGCTTACTAGCCCGCGGATCGCGCGAACCTCTCGCGGGAGGTCCCGCGCTTCCCTCACGGAAAAGCCTTGGAGTGCTGGCATTCCGGGCGATCGCGCGGCATGAGCAAGCTCGGCTTCGCTCTCGCCCCCCCCAAGGGGCAGGTTCGTCTCAGGCCATTGACGATCATGGCCTGTGCCCGATATTCTGATGGGTTGCGCGCACTGCGCCGCCGGCGCGCGGACTTCGCCCGCCGCGCCCACCGCTTGGACCCTCGTTGATTTGGGCAAGGCCCCCAGGCCGCGCCGCAAGGAGACCCCTGTGAACCAACACCGGAAGCTTCTCGAGTGGGTCGAGGAAATGGCCCGCATGTGCCAGCCGGATCGCATCGTCTGGATCGACGGATCGGAGGAAGAGAAAGAGCGGCTGACCAAAGAGGGCCTGGAAACCGGGGAACTCATCCTGTTGAACCAGAAGAAGCTCCCGGGCTGCCTGTACCATCGGACCGCCCCGAACGACGTTGCCCGAACCGAAGATCTCACCTACATCTGCACCACCCTTCCCGAGGATGCCGGCCCGACCAACAATTGGATGTCTCCGGAAGAGGGCTACCGTCGGGCGGGCGAGATTTTCAAGGGATCCATGCGCGGGCGCACGATGTACGTCATCCCGTTTTCCATGGGTCCGGTGGGTTCCCCCTTCAGCAAGATCGGGGTCGAGCTGACCGACAGCATTTACGTGGTGCTGAACATGCGGATCATGACCTATGTGGGCCGGGCGGTCCTGAAGCAGCTTGGCACCGGCGGGGAGTTCACCAAGTGCCTTCACAGCAAGGCCGACCTCGATATCAAGCGCCGCCTGATCCTGCAGTTCCCCGAGGATAACACCATTTGGAGCGTGGGATCGGGGTACGGGGGCAATGTGCTGTTGGGCAAAAAGTGTCTCGCCCTGCGGATCGCCAGTTACCTCGGTCGGCGCGAAGGATGGCTGGCCGAGCACACGCTGATCATGGGGGTCGAGAATCCGGAGGGCCGGGTCGAGTACATTGCCGCCGCCTTTCCGAGTGCGTGCGGCAAGACGAACCTCGCCATGCTCGTTCCGCCCGAAGGACTGAAGGTCAAAGGTTACCGGATTTGGACGGTCGGCGACGACATCGCCTGGATGCGGATCGACACCGATGGCCGTCTTTGGGCGATCAACCCGGAACGGGGTTTCTTCGGCGTTGCTCCCGGCACAAACTCGAAGACCAACCCGAACATGATGAAGACCATCGCCCGCAACACGATTTACACCAACGTGGTGTTGGGCAAGGACGGCACGGTGTGGTGGGAGGGCGGAGATCCGCCTCCGCCGGAGGAGGGGACCGATTGGCTTGGCCGGCCTTGGAAGCCGGGCATGACGGACAAGAACGGGAATCCGATTCTCGGGGCCCATCCCAACAGCCGCTTCACCGCGCCGCTCGCGCAATGCCCGTCGGCCTCGTATCGCACCGAGCACCACCACGGCGTGCCGATCTCGGCGATCGTGTTCGGGGGTCGGCGCCAGCACCTGGCACCCTTGGTCTACGAGGCCTTCGACTGGGACCACGGCGTGTTCGTGGGGGCCACGATGGCGTCGGAGCGCACGGCCGCCCAGTTCGGCAAGCTTGGCGAAGTGCGCCGCGACCCGATGGCCATGCTGCCCTTCTGCGGCTACCACATGGGCGACTACTTCGAGCACTGGCTGAACATGGGCCGGCGCATGACCAACGCGCCCAAGATCTTCCATGTGAACTGGTTCCGCACCGATGAGGATGGCAATTACCTTTGGCCGGGATTCGGCGAAAACCTGCGCGTGATCGAGTGGATTCTCGACCGCTGCCGCGGCGAGGCCGACGCGGTGAAAACTCCCATCGGCTACGTGCCCACGCCCGACAGCCTCGACCTGAACGGCTTGGAGATCTCGCGGGAGACGCTCAACAAGTTGTTCGCCGTCAACCGCCAGGATTGGTACCAGGAAACCGAGAGCATTGCCACGTTCTTCCAGCAATTCGGCAACCGGATGCCGAAGACGTTGTGGGATCAGCTCGAGTCGCTGCGGCTGCGCTTACGCGCGCCCATCTCGCTCTTGAAGCCCGGCACCGAAATTCGTCCGCTGGCCGCCGATCTCAACGAGATCATCGAGCGCGAGAATTCCCATCTGGCGGCGATGCTTTCCGACCTGGGCCGGCGCCTGTATTTCCCCAAGGGCATTCTGGCGCAGAGCGCCGAGGCGAAGGAGAAGGCCGACCGCTACGATGCCACGATCGGCATCGCCCGCGAAGACGGCCAGCCGATGCACCTCGCGTCGGTCATGAGGTATTTCAACGGACTCAGCCCGGCCGAGGCGCTGACGTACGCCCCGGCCACGGGACGCCCCGACCTGCGGAAGAAGTGGTGCGACGAGTTGCGGCGCAAGAACCCCAGCCTGGCCGGCAAGAGCTTCTCGATGCCCATTGTGACCAGCGGCGTGACCCACGCATTGAGTCTGGTGGGCGACCTGTTCGTTGACAAGGGCGACATGGTCCTGTTGCCCGACAAATACTGGGAGAACTACGAACTGCTCTTCGGCGTGCGGCTTCAGGCCCAGCTCGGGTTGTATTCGTTCTACAATGCCTCGGGGGGGTTCAATGTCGAGGCGTTGCGCCAGGCCCTGGCAACCCGCGCCGGAAGCTGGAAGACGATCTTGATTCTGAACTTCCCCAACAACCCGACCGGGTACTCGCTGACGAAATCCGAGGCCGCGGCCGTCACCGCCGCGCTGCTGGAGGCCGCGGAGGACGGCCGGAACCTGATCGTCCTTTGCGACGATGCCTACTTCGGCCTGTTCTACGACGAGCAAGTGTTCCCCGAGTCGCTCTTCGCCCGGCTGGCCGGCGCCCACGAGCGGATCCTGGCCGTGAAGGTCGACGGGCCCACCAAGGAGGAGTTCGTTTGGGGCTTCCGCGCCGGCATGCTCACCTTCAGCACCCGCGCCCTGCTCAGCGACGAGGCGCTGTACGCGGCCCTCGAAAAGAAGGTGGCCGGGGCCATCCGCAGCGCGATCTCCAACTGCTCGCAACCAGGCCAGACCGTGCTGGTCAAGGCGCTCTCGAACCCCACGATCCTCGAAGAGCGGCAGCAGAAGAAGGCCATCCTCGAGGCCCGCGCGCGCCGTGTCCAAGAGATCCTCGCGCGGCCCGAGTACGCCAACCTCTGGGAGCCCTATCCCTTCAACGCTGGCTACTTCATGTGCCTGAAGCTCAAGGGGATCGATGCCGAGACCTACCGCAAGCATCTCCTGGAGAACTGCGGGATCGGCGTGATTGCCGACGGCGATCGCGACATCCGTGTCGCGTTCTCGTCGGTCGACGAAAGCCAGATCGAGGACCTCTACGCCACGATGGCCGCCGCGGCCCGCGATCTTCAGGAAGCCTCCGGCGCGGCCCGGAAGCCCTGACCCGTACGGCCCAGCGGGTTTCTCTCGCGGCGCGAGGGCGCCTTGCGTGCGCGCCGAGCGTTCGGGTATCATGACGGCCCCACGTACCCCACGGTCGGCAAGAGGAGACTCCCATGAACCGATTGGTCTGGATCGTTGCCATCGTCGCCCTGGTGAGCTTGGTCGGCGCGACGGTCTTGGCCGCCGAGTCGAGCCAGACGCCCGCCTCCCAGGGAAAGGTCTTCGAACTGCGGATCTACAAGACTTTCCCCGGAAAACTCGACGACCTGCACAAGCGGTTTCGCGAGCACACCTGCAAGTTGTTCCAGAAGCATGGAATCGAGCTGGTGGGGTTCTGGGTGCCGACCGAGGGCGAGGAGGCCCAGAACACGCTGATCTACCTCGTCGCCTTCCCCAGCAAGGAGGCTCAGGCCAAGGCGTGGAAGGCCTTCCGCGACGACCCCGAGTGGATCAAGGCCAGGGACGAATCGCATAAGAACGGGGTGATCGTCGAGAAGGTCGAAAGCAAGAACCTCATGGCCGTCGATTACTCTCCGATCAAGTGAGGCCGCGGCCCCCCCTTGATGCCCCTCTCTCGCCAAGAGGAAGCATCGAGGGTTTTTTGGGCGGAGAGCAACCTGGCACGGGCATCGCGTTGGCTCTTTCGAGAGCGCTGGCGACGCCGGCGCTTCGGTAAAATCGGTAGTGGAAATTCTTGACGGTGCCCAATCGGGAGCATCACGATGAGCCGTATCATGAACCGTCGCCAAGTGGTTCAAATCGGGGCCGCGGCCGGTCTGGCCGCGGCGACGGGGGCCACGCTGGCCCAGGCGTCGCCCAAGCCGCTGCGCGTGGGCGTGATTGGCGTGGGCGGGCGCGGCACGTATCTGTTGAGCCTCGCGCTGGCGGCCGGGGTCGAGGTGCCCGCCGTGTGCGACATCAACGAAGCCCACCTGAATCGCGCGATCGACCTGGTCGCCAAGGCCCGAGGCCGCAAGCCCGAAGGGTACGCCAAGGGGCCATTCGATTACCGCCGCATGACCCAGCGCGACGACCTCGACGCGGTGATCGTGGCCACGCCCATGCAGGTCCATGCCGCGATGTCGATCGACGCGCTTTGCGCGGGCAAGCATGTGCTGAGCGAGGTGGCCGCGGCCATGACCGTCGACGAGTGCTGGGGCTTGGTCCGCGCTGCCGAAGAGACCGGCCGCCTCTATATGCTCGCTGAAAACTGCTGCTACTGGCAGCCCGTCATGATGATCCTGACGATGGTCCGCAAGGGCATCTTCGGCGACCTGACCTACGCCGAATGCGGTTATGTGCACGACTGCCGGACCCTCATGTTCCAGGGCGATCAGCTCACGTGGCGGGGCGAGATGCTGCGCGACTACCTCGGCAACCTCTATCCCACGCACGCCCTCGGACCCGTGGCCCAGTGGTTGGGCATCCATCGCGGCGATCGGTTCGTGTCGCTGGTGGCGTCGGCCACGGGACAGAAGAACCTCGTCGACTTCGTGCGCCGCAAGTTCCCCAAGGGCCATCCGGCCCATGAGATCAAGTTCCGCTCGACCGACTCGGCCACGACGCTGATCCGCACCGCGAAGGGGGCGCTTGTCGATCTGCGCTACGACCTCAGCTCGCCGCGCCCCGTGGTCAGCACCACCTACTACAGCCTCCAGGGCACGCGCGCGAGTTTCGAATCGCGCGGCGATTCGATCTGGATCGACGGGCGCAGTGCCGGTCACGCCTGGGAACCGTCGGCCAAGTACGCCAACGAGTTCGAGCACCCCATGTGGACCCAATGGCGCCAGCAAGCGGCCGGGGCCGGGCACGGCGGCGGCGACTTCTTCGTGATCCACGAGTTCCTCGAGACCATCCGCGCGGGCCGTCCCTCGCCCATCGACGCCTACGATGCCGCCGCGTGGAGTTGCGTGATCGAGCTGTCGGGCAGGTCGATCGCCGCGGGCGGGGCCCCGCAAGAGGTCCCCGACTTCACCAAGGGGAAATGGGAACGCCGCACCCCTTGACGCCCGCGGTCCTGCATTTCATGATGGGCCCCGTAGTCCGACCAACGGTCCAGCGCGATCTCAGGTGCCTGAATGAATCGAGTCCCCGCTCTTGGCGTTGTGGCCTTGCTGGGCGCCTTGGCGCCGGCGATTCCCGCCGCCGAGACAACCTCGAGTTCCCCCACGAACTTCGTGCCGCTCTTCCCCGGCGATCGCTTGGAAGGGTGGCAAGTCAGCGACTGGTCCGACGTGGCCAAACCGCCGAAACTCGCCGGAGCCAAGTGGTCGCTCCGCGACGGCGTGCTCGAGGGTCGCAACACCAGCACATGGATCTACTCGAAACGCAGCTATGGCGACTTCGTACTCCGGTTCGAAGGCAAGCTCACCGTCGGCGGGAACAGCGGCATCGGGCTGCGGTTTCCCGACGAAGGCGATCCCGCGTACCGCGGCATGGAAATCCAATTCGTCGACGGCGAGGTATACTACCACACCGGCAACTGGAAGGGCTACCGGCCCGAGCAGTTGACCGGCTCGATCTACGACGAGATTCCCGCCAAACAGGCCATGAAGCCGGCCGGCCAGTGGAACGCCTTCGAGATTACCTGCCGCAAGAGCCAGGTCACCGTGGTGCTCAACGGCCACAAGGTGCTCGACGTCGACTTGTCGAAAGAGACCAAGGCGCGCCAGAAACGAGGCCCGGCATTGGCCCAGCGCCCGCGCAACGGGCACATCGGGTTTCAGAACCTCGGCGGAACCGTGACGTTCCGTCATCTGGCGATCGCGGTGATGGACAACCTGGACTCGAAGGACTGACTGCCCGTGTCGATCGACTGTCTCTGTGCCGGCATCCTGTTCGCCGATTACGTCTGTGCCCCGATCCCCCGACTGCCCGCGGCCGGCGAGTTGGTGCCCACCGATCACATCACCCTGGCCCTGGGCGGATGCGCCTCGAACGCGGGCCTCGATCTGGCCAAACTCGGCTTCAAGGTCGGAGTGTCGGGCTGTGTGGGCGACGACGCCTTCGGCGAGTTCATTGTGCAGACGCTCCGGGCGGGAGGGGTCGACACCGCGGGCATCCATAAGCTCGCCGGCATGGGCACCGCCAGCACGATGGTCGTCAACGTCGTCGGCCAGGACCGCCGGTTCATCAGCACCCCGGGGGCCAATACCCGGTTCACCGTCGAGCACCTCCCCGCCGATTGGGTGCGCCAGGCCAAGGTGCTTTACGTGGGCGGGTACCTGATGATGCCGGGACTCGAGACGGACGCCTTCGTCGACCTGCTCCGCACAGCCCGCCGCGCCGGCGCCCAGACCGTGCTCGACGTGGTGCTCTTCGGTGGCGAGCACTACTGGCAGATGCTCCAACGCGTGCTGCCGGAAACCGACGTCTTCTTGCCGAACGACGACGAGGCGGCCCTGATTACCGGGCTTGCCGATCCCCTGGCCCAAGCCGAACGGTTCCGCGCGGCAGGAGCCAAGACCGTGGTGATCACCCAGGGCCGCCACGGCAGCCTGCTGGTGACCGACGGCCTGCGGCTCCGCGCGGGCGTGTACCCGGTGGAGTTCGTTGGCGGTACCGGCTCGGGCGACGCGTTCGACGCGGGCTACATCGCCGGGCTCTTGCAGGGCGAAGACCCGGCCGGCTGCCTCCGCTGGGGAAGCGCCCTGGGCGCTAGCTGCGTGCGCTCGATCAGCGCCACCGAAAGCGTCTTCACCCGTCCCGAAGCCGAGGCCTTCCTCCGCCAGCACACGCTCAACATCGAACGAGTCTGACGCGGCAGGCCCTGCGGACCATACCAACCGGCGTCGCGGGCGATCCGAGCAACGAGGGTGGGTGCTCTGCACCCACGCGCGAAACGCCGTGTCACGCAAATCACGGACGGTGCCGTTCCGACCCGTGCGTGCGGTGGCGCCTATATCGGTTCGCGTGGGTGCGGAGCACTCACTTCGCTGGCGTCGGCCCCTTGCGGAGGCAGGCGGACCATTTTGGGAGGGGATGGGGGCGGTGGCCCGGAGCGGGTCCCATCGGGTACACTGGACCACGTGTCGACCTCGATGCCTTTCGTGCCAGGAGTTCCCCCATGAGAAGCCGGCCAGTCGCATGGGTTCTGTTGTCGCTCGGTTGGGTCCTTTTCGGCGTCGCCGCCTCGTCGTTCGCGGCCGGCGCTTGGGTGAAACGGGCAGAAACCGAACTCGGCCTGGGGAACGACTCGATCGAACTGTGGTTCAAGACCCAGGGCCCGCGTTGCGCCGCCATCCGGCTGGTGAACCGGCTTTCGGGGCGGACGATTCCGATCGGCTTCGACGAATTCTCGATCGGCCTCGACGGACGGCCCCCGCTTCGCCCGGCGGACTTTGCGTTCCAAGAGGCCCGCGAGGAAGCGATCGCCGGCGGCCGCCGGTTGGTTCTTCGCTACGCCGGCCCGGCGCAAGGCCCGCGGGTCGACGTAGTCTACGAGTTGGGCGATCGCGACTTCTTTCTGCGCCGCCGCCTGGAGGTCGCGCCGGCCGGACCGATGCCGCTGAGGGAATTGGCCGTGTGGGTCGTGGGGGTCGAGGGCCAGTGCAGCCACCAGGGCTTTGGCAGCCCGGTACTCTTGGACGACACGTTTTGGGGCGTCGAGTTTCCCGCCGGTCACAACCGCTACGAAGCCGAAGCGGTCCGCCTGATCCACCACCCCGGCCGCACGGTAAGCGAGCGGTTTTCGAGCAAGACGGCGGTGCTGGGCGTCGCCGAGCCGGACCGGTCGGCACGTCGTTTCCGGCAATACGTCGAGACCTTCCGCGTGACGCCCCCCGAGACCGCGCTGGTCGTGAACTACAATACCTGGTGGACCCTCATGCCGCCCACCGAGAAGACCAGCCTCGAGCTGATCGACCTGTTCAAGAAAAAGCTCTTCGACGCGCACGGCGAGTCGATCGACACGTTCACGCTTGACGACGGGTGGGACAACAAAGAGAGCCTCTGGGCGATCCGCGAGGACCGGTTTCCCCGCGGGTTCGCCCCGCTGGTCGAGTCGCTCAAGGGAATGAACGCCCGGCTGGGCATCTGGCTTTCGCCATCCTCGGGCTACGGCCACGCCCCGTGGCTGGCCAAGAACGGTTACGCGGCCAACAGCAATCCGTGGTACCTCTGCCAGTCGGACCCGAAGTACCGCCGCGACATCATCGCCCGAGTGACCGAGTTGGCCCGGCAATACGACGTGGCCTTCTTCAAGTTCGACGGGTTTTCGGCGGCGTGCGAGGCGGTCGGCCACGCCCATCTGCCCGGCCCGTATGCCCAGGAGGCAAACACCGAGGCGTACATCGATCTCTTGGAGGCGGTGCGCAAGGTGCGGCCGGGGATCTATCTCGATCCCACCTGCGGCATCTGGCTCAGCCCGTGGTGGCTCAAGTACGCCGATTCGCTCTGGGGCGAGGTGTCGGACGATTACCCCGACATCGTGGTGCCTGCCCCGGTGGTGCGCGATAGCGCCACGACCACGCGCGATGCGATGTTCCGCCAGCGCTGCCGCGAGCATCCGGGCTTCCCGCCGGCGGCCATCGAGCACCTGGGCATCATCGTGATCACGCCCGAAAAGTGGGAAGATAACGCGATGATCGTGGCCGGGCGCGGCTGCCGGCTCTTGACTCTGTACATCGATCCGCGGCACTTCACCGCGGGCGACCGCGATTGGGCGTTCCTCGCGTCGGTGCTCCGGTGGGTGCGGCACAACGCGGGTACGCTGCAACAGACCGAACTGCTTCTCGGCGATCCGATGCGGGGCGAGGCGTATGGCTACGCCCATTTCCGCGGACATCGCGGCGTGTTGGCCCTGCGCAACCCGGGCATCGAACCGCAGACGGTGAAAATCGCCTTGGACGCATCGGCCGGCTGGCGCGAAACCGACGGGACCTATCTCGCGCGGATCGTCTACCCCCGGCGCGAGACGCTCGATCGCCCATTCTCCTACGGCGAGACGCTCACGCTGCGGCTCGAGGCGTTCGAAACCATGATCGTTCATCTCGACCGTGTGCCGCAGCGCGAGCCGGCCCTGTTGGGCGTGCGCCACGAAGAGACGGCCCGCTCGGGCAACCGTGTCACCTATACGCTCTACGGTTTGCCCGGCGAGCAGGCCAAGGTTTTCCTCTTGGGCCGAGCCCCCAAGGTTGCCGAGATCGACGGCCGGCCGGTGGGGCTGGCCGCGTCGCCCGGGGGCGCCGTCCTTTCCGTGACGTTCCCCGGGCCATCGCTGGCGTGCCAGGCCGAGGGTGGTCAATTGGCGGCCGAAGCGTCGGGCGATTCGTGGCGGATCGCTGGGCGTTGCGTGGCCAACGTGCCCGCCGGCGTCCCGGCCGCGATGCACGTGTTGGTCGATCCAAAGCGCACGTTGGGCGACCCGATCCAGTGCGTGGCGAAACTCAACGGCCAGCCCGTGGACGTGCGCGCGGTGCGCACGCCGCCCAAGCCCGAGCAAGCCCACAGGCCGCACCCCTGGACGTGGTTCGAGTTTCGCGTGCCGCCGGGCCGTTCGGAGGTCTCGGTCGAGATCGCTCCGTCAAAGCCCAGCCCGTTCCTCCGGAGCCGCGTCGGCTGGTGGCTCTGGGTCGAACGGCCGATGCAGAAGGTCACGTTGACGCTCCAGTACGCTGAAAACCTACCGCCGGCCGTTGCCGAGCTGCTGCCTTTGCCGTTGGGCATGGACCGCCGCCGCGAGACGGTGACCATTCAGCCGATCCAATCGCTCGGCGCGGGCAGCCGCTGGCCGAAGCAGGATCAGGCTGTGGTGTACCTCGACGAGATCGCCCCCGATGAGGCAACCCAGGACTGGGGCACGCTTCAAACCAACCGCAGCGTTTGGGAGAAGCCGATGATCGTGGCCGGCGCGCCGTTCGCCCGCGGACTGGGCACCCACGCCAACGCCCGGCTGGTCTACGACCTGGCGGGCGGGCGTTTCAAGACCTTCCGGTGCCGCGTGGGCCGTGACGAACACGCCCAGGACGGCGCGGTGACCTTCCAGGTGCTCGTCGACGGCAAGAAGGTCTTCGACAGCGGCCCGATGACCAAGACGACCGCCGCGCGGCCCGTCGACATCAACCTGGCCGGCGCACAAACGCTCGAGCTTCTTGCACAAGAGGGCGGCGATGGGATCGCGGGCGACCACGCCGACTGGGCCGAGGCCCAGTTGATCCGGTAGCACGCCTTCGGCCTGTGGTTGAACGGTTACGGTGGACATCCACGGTCTCGGGAGGGCGGAAGCTGGAAGAGGCGCGGCGACGCTGCGTGCAAGTCCGGCAAACCCTGCGAGCGGTTGCCCGATGGAGCGACCGCATGACCCAATCGAAAGCGGCCTGGGCGGAGGCCAGGGCAACGCCGTGGCGTTGGCCCGCGCACCCCTGCATTACCCGATCGTCCGTCCCGGCCATTTTCGCGTGTCGCACGCGGTCGGTCCTCAGGCAACCTCGCGCGGCGTTTGCCGGGCCTGCTGCCGTCATCGCCGCGCCGCTAATGCACCGTGTCGTCCAGCGTGTCGAGGGGCAACGGACCTTGGGGATCGAAGAGATCGTCGCGCTGGGTTTGTGACAGCCGGATCACCATCAGCTTCTGTTCGAGTTTTCCGGAAAGGTCCTGGGTGAAGAAGTAGTGGCCCAGACTACCCGGTTTTTGCGGGAGCGTGGTGATAAGGATCATGTGGCCGGGCGAAAGCGTGGCCTGAAGGGCCAAGTCGTCGAAGACGCGCTTGGGCCGTCCGGGCTCCAGCCGAATGCCGCCGGGCATGGGCACGCGTTGAAGCCGGCTCTCGCCGTAGTGGACCTCGGGGACCAGATCGAGCCGTACCCGGCCGTCGGGTCCGGGCTGAGCCTTCACGGCGATGACTCCCTGGGCGTTCTGGTACTCCTGGCCACACAGCCCCCGCGCTCCCCACGTGAGCACCGGCAACCGCTCGTACAGGCCGGACGCATGGATTTCGGTTCGACGGCCCGCCCGCACCTGCGAGTGCCGGCGCACCACGCGCGGCTCTCCGTCGAGGTCGTTGCCCTTCATCTCCTGGGCCGTGCCTGGCGGCGCCGACTTGTCGTTCAATTCGAGAAGCCGAGACAGTGCGACGGGCATGGGACCGGCCAGCAGCCCGACGCGGAAGCCGTTCTTGGCTAGCCGTTGCCGCACTTCGGGCGGGAAGTGCTGTTCGTCGACCTCGGTCCAGAGGTCGCCATTGACTTGCGCGTCGCCCACGGGAACGCGCACGAAGAAGATGTCGAGCACCACGCTGTCGGGCGACATCTGGACGGGTTTGAGCGGCGACTTGCCTGGGCGTTTCTCGATCGTGTGGCAACCCGCCAGCACCGCCAGCAGGGCACCGCCCGCCCCGGCCGCGAGGAACACCCGCAAGACCAAGGATCGCATGGCGTGGGCGACCCAACGTTTGGCTGGCATACGATCGGCGTCCTTTGGCGTAAACCCAGTCGGCGTCCCGAGCCGCTCTGGCACGCAGACTCCATCCATGAAGTCTCCCGCGAAGAGGACGAGGAGGTTAACCGGAGGGTGCTGGCTAGTCAAGGGAAGATGGCCAAACGCCGATGGGCGTTTAGTCCGCCAGAGGGGGTCTCGCCCACGCAGGTGGCATTTGGCGACTTGCCACCGGGCAAATCGCAAGGGAGAATTGGGTGACCATATTGCCCCCCATCCCGAAGGATTTGCCCCATGCGACGTTCCCTGGTGCTAATCGCTCCTGTGATTTTAGTGGCCCTGGTCGTGTCGGCCTCGCTTCGCGCGGCGGAACCCAAGCCGACCGACGACAAGGCGGCCAAGCCCGAGGCCAAGCCCGAGGCCAAGCCCGAAACGAAGCCTGAAAAACCCGCCGTGGCCGAACCGGCCGTGCCCTACGTGGTCCAACGGGAGCCGCTTCAGATCGACGTGACGCTGCGCGGGGTCTTCGAGGCCCAGACCAAGGCCGAGTTGTCGGTTCGGCCCGAAGTCTGGCAGACCCTCGAGGTCCAGCGTGCGGTCGAACACGGCGCGGTCGTCAAGAAGGGCGACGTGCTGATCCAGTTCGACCTCAAGAAGATCGACGAAGAGATCGCCGATTTGCGTCTGAAGCAGGCCATGGGCGAATTGGCCTTAAGGCAGGCCGAAGAGAACCTCAAGGCGCTGGAGGCCTCGACCCCCTTGGACCTGAAAATCGCCGAGCGGTCGCACACGATCGCCCACGAGGACCGCGAGAAGTTCGTCAAGTCCGATCGCCCGATGGCCGAGAAAGCCGCGAAGCACTTGCTCCAGACCGCAATGGACAATCTGGAGTACGAGCGTGAGGAGTTGCGACAACTGGAGAAGATGTATAAGGCCGATGATCTGACTGAAGAGACCGAGGAGATTGTTCTCAAGCGTCAGCGCAACGCGGTCAGGGCAGCGGAGTTCCGGTTGGAGGTAGCCAAAGTCAACTACGAGGAGGCGCTCAAGCTCGATCTTCCGCGGCGGGCCGAGAGTGTCGAGCAAGCGACTGCCCGCGCGGACCTGACCTGGGCCAAGTCGAAGGTCCTCTTGCCGCTGGCTCTCAACCAAGCCCGTCGCGACATGGAACGCATCAAGATGGAACGCAAGAAGGAGGCCGAGAGGCTGAAGCGGCTGGAAGCCGACCGCGAGGCCCTGACGGTCAAGGCCCCGATCGACGGGGTGGTGTATTACGGGCGGTTCACCCGTGGGAAATGGTCAGGTGCCGACGCGGTCTCGGAGAGCCTGCGGCGTGGCGGGACCGTCACGAAGAACGCCGTGTTGCTGACCATCGTCCAACCGCGACCTTTGTTCTTGCGCGGCAGTGTCCCCGAGAGCGATTTCGCGAAGCTGAGCAAGGGGCTTGCCGGCACGGTCGAGCCCGCGGCCTTCCCCGACGTCCGCCTGCCGGTGAGCGTCGAGCGGGTCGACGCGATCCCCTCGGCCGCCGACAGCTACGAGGTGCGGCTGTCGGTCAAGCTGAACGAGAAGGCCCCGGCGATCGTCGCGGGAATGACCGGCACGGTCAAGCTCGTGTCGTACCGTCAAGAGAAGGCGATCGTGGTGCCCGCCAAGGCAGTCTTTTTCGAACCCGACAAACCAGGGCACTACGTGTACCTCGTCGGCAAGGACGGCAAGGCGAAGAAGCAGGCGGTCACGGTGGGACGCAAGGCCGACGACCGGCTGGAGATCCTCAGCGGCCTCGGCGAGGGCGACCGCATCCTGCTGGACAAACCCAAAAAGGAAGACCTCGAGAAGAAAGACGTCAAGAAGAAAAAAGAAGACGTCCAACAAAAGGTCCCCAAGGCCGGCAAGGAGCGGAAACGAAAGAAGCAGGCCGCCGGGGCAAAGTGACGCACCACGGCCGCGATCGGGAATGTCCCATGCTCGCGGGCTTCGCCGTCAAGACGGGGAGCGTCTCCGTACACGATGACCCAAGGGAACACCAACGACGGGAGACGGAGGGTCAGGGCCACGCGCCGAGAGCCGCCTGGCGTCCTTCGGTTTCCCGCTGACCAACCAGGTTCGAACTTATGATCTTCCGGCTTGTTGCGATGTCGGCGGTGGCCTGGGCCCTTGCGGTGGGGCTGCCTTCGGTGGGCGTTGCCGATGATCGGACGACGTCGGCGGCTTTGGATCGGAAGACCGATTGGGTCGCCTCGGTGCCGCATCCCAAGCCGGTTCCCCCGCCCAAGCCCGAGGAGATTCAGAAGGCCCTGCGCCGCGGCGTGGACTTTCTGCTGGCGGACCAGAACAAGGACGGTTCTTGGGGATCGGCGCATAACACGAAAGGGCTGAACATTTACGCTCCGGTGCCGGGCGCGCATCAGGCCTTTCGCGCGGCGGTGACCTCGCTATGCATTGCCGCGTTGATCGAGGCGGGCATCGACAGGCCCGAGGTCCGCCAGGCCCTGGACCGCGGCGAGGCGTGGCTGTTGGCCAACTTGCCGGCGGTTCGCCGTGCGACCCCCGACGCGATCTACAACAACTGGGCCCACTGCTACGCCATCCAGGCGTTGGTGCGTATGCACCGCCGGCACGCCGGCGAGGTGAAACGTCAGGAGGCGATCCGGGCTCTGGTGCGCCAGCAGATCGACATGCTGCGGCGTTACGAATGCGTCGATGGCGGCTGGTGCTACTACGACTTCAACGCGCACACGCAGCGCCCCAGCGGTTCGACGATCAGTTTCGTCACGGGGGCGGTGCTGGTGGCCCTCGACGAGGCGCGGGCTTTGGAAGTGGAGATTCCCCCGAAGCTGATCGACCGGGCCCTCGAGTCGATGCGCCGCCAGCGCAAGCCCGACTTCAGCTATGCCTACGGCGAGTACCTCAAGTATCGGCCCATGCACCCGGTGAACCGGCCTGGCGGCGGACTGGGGCGGTCGCAATGCTGCAATCTGGCGATGCGGCGATGGGGCGACCGGAGCGTCACCGACGAGGTGCTGGTCGCCTGGCTCGATCGGCTGTTCGCCCGGAACCTCTGGCTGGATATCGGCCGCAAGCGGCCGATTCCGCACGAGTCGTGGTTCATGGTGGCGGGGTACTTTTTCTACTTCGGCCACTACTACGCGGCCCGCTGCATCGAGGAGTTGCCCACCGCCCAGCGCCTTCGCTACCAGGCCCATCTGGCCCAGGTGCTCTTGGCGCTTCAGGAGAAAGACGGCTCGTGGTGGGACTACCCGCTGTACGACTATCACCAGCCTTACGGCACGGCCTTCGCCATCATGTCGCTCGTGCGCTGCCGGTAGGGTTTGGCAGGCCTTACGATCAGGCGGTGGCGGCGGCGCGCACGAAGTCGACCTCGGCGCCTGCCGGGATTCTGCCGGAGCCGCCGGGGACCCGGATCAACCCATTGGCGGTCGCCAGCGAGGTGATATCGCCTGAATTGAGCCAGCGCAGCGGTGTTAGCGACGCGGCCGGTCCCTCTTGTCGGCACCGAGCGGGCCAGAAGGTCTCGCGGGCATTGGCATCGCCGTCGATCGCCGCGCCAAGCACGCCCCGCGCGAACAGCGGCTCGGCCGGGCGCCCGGCCAGGGCGTCCAACGCGGCCCGCACGAAGAGATTCAAACAGACGAAGTGTGCCAGCGGATTGCCCGGCAGCTCCATTGCCAGGGCGTCGCCGCGCGTTGCGACGATCAGCGGCTTGCCCGGACGCGTGCGGGTCTTGCTCACGAGAATGGCATAGCCCAGTTCCTCGAGCAGCCGGCGGGTGAAGTCGTGGTCGCCCACGCTCGCCCCGCCGGAAGTCAGCAGCAAATCGGCATGATCGGCGACCGGCCCCATCGCGTCGCGCACGGCGGGTTCATCCTCGGGCAGCCGGCTCTGCTCCACCGGAATGCCCCGTAACCCGAGAAACGTCCGCACCAGCGCCGAATTGCAGTCGCGAATGCGGCCTTGGCTCGGCGTCTGGTCGGGCGGCACGAGTTCGTTGCCGGTGGTCGCGTGGACGACGCGCGGCAGTCGGGTAACGAGCGGTCGCGTGTGCCCGGCGCTGGCCAATAGCGCCAGCGCACCGGGTTGAAGCACGGCCCCGGCCTCGACGAGCACCTGCCCTTGGCGCGCATCGGCGCCGCGAAACCGGATATTGCGCTCGGCTTCTCGCCGCACGAGGCGGATCGCCGAACCCTCCAGCGCGACGTCCTCCTTCATCGCCACCTGAAGGCCCTCGCACGGAATGGCCCCGCCGGTGCCGATACGGACGCTCTGGCCAGGCCGAAGCGAGCGGGGCTTCCAGTCGCCGGCCCGGATCTCGTCGACCACCTCGAACCGCGTGCCCGGATCGTCGAGACGAATCGCATAGCCGTCGACCGCCGAGCGGTCAAAAGCCGGATGGTCCTCCAACGCGCACACGGGTTCGCGCAAGACGCGGCCCAAGGCCGACTCCAACGGCACCCGTTCCGAGGAAAGCACGCGACACGTCTGCCGCACCAGCGCCACGACTTCTTGGGCTTGCATGGCTAGTGGACTCCCAACGCCTCGATGCCGATCGGTACCGACATCGCCGGCACGGAACAAGCAGGGCGACGCCCTCGGCCGAACCGCACAAGATGTTCTGACCAGTCTGTCTGATTCCGGGCGGTTCGGCAAGCGGCCAAGCCGGCACGTCGGGCACCACCCGCACCGCTTCCGGGCGCCGGAACGCTTGACGAATCGACGCGGCAACGACCAGGATAACGACGGCGAACCGTGCTGCGGTGCTGCTGCGCGAACGACGTCGTTCGTGCGGCGATTGCCTTGTTGTACCATTATGGGTTGGGAGAAAGGTCGGTCCCATGCGCCATCGAAACGCCGGATTCACCCTGGTCGAGCTGCTGGTGGTTATCGCCATCATCGGCATCCTGATCGCTCTGCTGTTGCCGGCCGTTCAGGCCGCGCGCGAGGCGGCTCGGCGGTCCCAGTGCTCGAACAACCTGAAACAGATCGGGTTGGCGATGCACAATTACGAGGGCAGCTACAAAGTGCTTCCGATGGGAACCTGGTCGCTCAATCCCGTGAATCGCTGGCCGTCCAACGGCACCAACTGGCGGACCGCCATCCTGCCGTGGATCGAGCAGGGGCCTGTGTACATGCAGCTCCGGTTCAACGACGGCAGTACCGACCTGTTCGGGGCGGGTGGTCCGGGGACGGGCATTCCCGGGTTCACCGGCTCGTGCGTCGTGCTGCGCAATCTGCTGGTGTCGGCCTACCAGTGCCCGTCGAGTGAAATCCAACCCTTCGTCAACCCTCCCAATGGAAACAACAACGACAGGGCCTTGAACGTCCACTACGTGGGTTGCATGGGCGCGATCCCGAATCCCGGGTCTGACCCCAACCGGGGCATCTACTGCGCCGGCGCGATTTACGGGGGCAGCGTCTGCAACACCGGGATGTTGACCCCGAACCAGCCCTGGGGTTTCCGCGACGCGTCCGACGGCACGTCGAACACCTTCCTGGTGATCGAGCAGTCGGGACTGGTGGGCGAAGACAACATCACGGCGAACTACTACGGTGGCTGGTACGGGGCCCGGCATATCGGCCTTCCCGAGGTCACCTGCGGCGACCTGTGGCAAACCGGCACCACGTGCATCCGTTACGCCCCCAATTTGATCGTGGCGGCTCCGGGTAGGAACACCGCCCCGGCCGGCGCGAACCGCCCCTACGCCAATAACACGATCATCAACTCGATGCACCCCGGCGGGCTGAATGTCGTCATGACCGACGGTGCGGTGAAGTTCATCAGCAGCACCATCGACTACGTCAATCTGACCCGGCTAGCTGTGCGAAACGACCGACAGCCGGTGAACGTCCCCTGAGGGAATCGTCGCGGCGCTCGTTGGTTCCATCACGCCGCCGGGCCCGCGCCCACGGCGCACACTTCGGAGACCATGCCATGACATACCGTTTCTTCTATCGGGAATGTGCTGCAAGAGCGATCGTCTTGGGTTGCGTACTGTTGGCGTGGAGCGGCTGCGCCAAACCCAACCCGACGGGCACGGTCGAAGGCAACGTGACGTTGAACGGGCAGCCGTTCTCCAACGCGCGGCTGAACTTCCTCAGCAAGGGGACCGGCGCGGCCAGCGCCGCCGAAATCGCGGGCGATGGGAGCTTCAAGGTCGAGACACCCATGAAGGTGGGCACCTACGTCGTCTTCCTCGCCCCGAAGACCGTCGCCGACCCCGATCATCCCTCTCCCTCGCCCGGCATCGACCCGAAGGTCCCCCAGGCTTGCTGGAACGAGGCCACGAGCCCTCTGAAGATCGAGGTCAAGGAGGGGAAGAACAACGTGCCGATCGAGCTGGCCAAGTAGGCTGGAACCTCGGGACGCGGCCATGTGCGCCCTGGGCCGGCGCTCGGTTTGGCGGTTCGCCAGCGGCTAGAGCCAGCGGAGTTCGGCCCGGGGATGCTCGAGGATGAACTCGGGGCCGAGCGCCTTGGCGGGGGTGGCAAAGCCCGGCGCGATGCCGCCGGCCAACACCCGTTCCAGCGACCCCAGCGCCGCCCAGACGGTCAGCGGGTAGCCACCCGGTGTCTGGAGGACCGCTTCGACGTGCCGGCCCGCGCCATCGGTGACACGGCCCCAAAAGGCCGCCGTGCTTTGATCCAGGGCCTGCGGCGACGGGCCGGAGACGAAGCGGCGGACCCACCATGGCGCCAGGCGCCGCACGGGCCACCATCCGAAGGCCCCGAGCAGCGGTCGGGCACGGCGGATCCAACGGATCTGCCCCCGCGGCACCGCAACGTAGACCTCGATGTCCGGAATGCCCGTCGTGTGCCACGCCGTCGCCACGTCGCCCCAGGGCACGGTCATGGCCCATCGCGGTCCGCTGGGAAAGGGAACCTCGAGGGCCTTCCACGCCGTCGGGACGCGCTCGATGCGGCCGCCGATCCGCACGCGGCCGCCTCGGGGAATCGCCTCGATGGTCGTCTTGGCCGTGCCCGGGCTCATCGAACCGGTAAACTCAAACGCCAATTCCAAGCGGCAAGCGCCCGGCAGGCGTTGAGCCAGCATCGCGGCCAGACAATCGCTGGGAACGACATCGAACCCGACGGCAGGCAGCAGGCACACGCCGGCGACCACGGCGCGCTGGTGCTGCGCGGCAGCCGCCTCGATCACGTCGATCTCGCCGGTCAGGTCGAGGTAGTGCACGCCGGAGCCAAGGCATGCCTCCCTCATCGCCGCGGCCGTGGCCGAAAAGGGACCAGCGCAGTGAAGCACCGCGCGCACGCCCGCCAGGTGCGCGACGAGGCGCGATGGATCGTCCAGGGGGAAGACGCGGGCCGGGCAGTCCAACTCGCGGGCCAGCGATTCGATGCTCGCCGCGTTTCGGCCCGCCAGTACCGGCCGCGCCCCGCGCCGGACCGCTTCGGCCGCGATCCGCCGGCCCGTGTATCCGTTTGCGCCATACAGCAGCCAGTCCGACGAGGCGACCATCGGGCAGTCTCCGCAGGGAAAGTCGGCCTGGGGCGATCGTTGATGCCAACATGCCCCAGGCACACGTCGCCGCCCACGGACCCGACGCGTCCGCGAGGGCCGTTGGTTGCGCGCCCCTTGCTGGCGCGTCGGGCGAGTACGCGCCGATAGAAACGCCCAGGCGACGGCCTGGGCGCTCCTTTCTCGTCGTTGTTGCGAAGTGTGCGGAAGGGATCCGCTCGGTCTGCCGCCCGCCGCGTCAGGCCTTCGCTTTCTTCTTGGCGCTGCGCTTGGCGGTCTTCTTCTTCGCGGCCTTCTTGGCAACCTTCTTCTTCGCCGCTTTCTTCTTGGCCACCACACGTCCTCCTAACCAATGGTTCGGCGATCTCCAGGCGTGCCGGATGCCTCCGGACGTTTGCAGGACGATCGCCACGGAAACGAGACCTCGAGCCGGCCGGCACCCGCCGGCCATCGCGAGACCGTTGCGCGGGGCGTCCGGCTCGACCTACTCCTTCAATGTCGCCCTATCGTATCTCGTCTTGAAATTTTTGCAAGGGGGTTCAGACCGCCCGCGTCGCGCCCCGCGCGTTGCACGGCCGGGATTCTACGCGACCAGCGGGCGCAGGAACTCGATGCTCTTGCGGATGTTCTCGTCGGCGCCGTAGCACTCGATCGACACAACGCCATCCCAACGGGTCTCCTTGAGGAACGCGAGGCACTTCGTGATGTTCTCGGCATTCACTCCGCCGCCGACAGGCACTTCGCTGCACCCGATGCCCGTCTCCTCGCCGCGCATCGCCGCGGCAAGGCCGGGGCTGACATCCTTGATGTGGCAGTGCGCTACGTACTTGCGGAACTGCTTGAGGTAGTCGACCGGGTCGTTGCCCGAGATGTACGTGTTGCCCGTGTCGAAGTTGAACCGCAGCCGCTCCGACTCGAAGTGGCGGAACAGGCGCATGAGGAACTCGGCGTTGGTCGTGTACGGGCCGTGGGTTTCGATGTTGATCGTCACGCCGTAGTCGTCGGCCCAGGCCAGGCACTGCTTGTAGTTCTCCACCGCGATGCGGAAGATCTCGTCGTCGGTGTAGCCCTCGTACTTCCGCGCGCCGTCGGTGGTATCGACGATCGGACAGCCGATCTCGGCCGCAAAGCGGATGGCCTGCTGGACGTACTGCACGCCGAAGGTCGAGCCGTCGGGGCCCATCAGCGGGAAGGCGCCGTCGATCTGCGAGACGCGCAAGCCCTTCGAATCGAGGTACTTGCGCAGGCGGCGCGGGTTCGATTGGAGCGAGACCGCCGGGTCGTACCCCAGCCCATGAACGAAGTACTGCCCGTGGATCACGCCGAACTCGATGTGCGAAAGCCCGTACTTCAGTGCCGTGTCGACGGCCATTTGGAAGTTGCCGCTCAAGGGGCGCAAGTTGTCGGTGTGCATGCCCAGGTGAATCATCCTCGTGGTCCTCCGTCGTCGTGCGGGATGGTGGTTTGCAGCGCCGCGCGCGACGCGCCGAATGACGCCAACATAAGAAAGACCACCCGGGCGATCAAGCCCCGTGGCGGCGCTTGGCCGTCTCCGTTAGGATCGGCCTGATGAGCCCATCGCGACGAAGGTCGGATGTCGAAAGGCCCATGGCGGATGAACCTCGACCTTCGAGCCTCTCGTGACCACCATCCCCTTGGCGTTCGACGTGCTCGTGCCAGCCATGCCCGACTTCGCCAATCTCCGCAAAGCATTCCTTTCGCAGGGCGAGCCCGCGCGCGTGCCCGCACTGGAATACGCCGCCGACAAGGCCATCAAGGCGAAGTTCCTCGGGCGCGAGCCGAAGACGGTCGAGGACGAGGCCGAGTTCTTTCTCGGGTGCGGGTACGATTTCGTCCCCGTGCTGTTCGGCATACGGTTGACGCTCGTCGAGCGGGCCGCGTCGGCCGGCCACGCCGCGCCCATGCGGCGGGCCGCGGCCCACTATAGCGCGAACCAGGACGAAACGAGCGAGCGTCTGTGGGCCGAGGAAAACGCGGGCCTGATCGGCGACGAGGCCGCCTTCGACCGCTTCGAGTGGCCCGATCCCGACGGCTACCCCTACGACGACATCGCGCGTTTGGGCCGGCTCCTCCCCGCCGAGGCCAAGGTGATTCCGGTCGTGGGCTACGTCTTCGCCGCCGCCTGGATGCTCGTGGGATTCGAGCGGTTCTGCCTCGACCTGGCCGAAGGGGGCGGTCTGGCCGAGCGGGTGATCGAGCGCATCGGTCAGATCCACCTCCGCGTGATCGAGAACCTGCTCGAGTTCGACTGCGTCGGCGCGGTCTGCATGCCCGACGACCTGGCCTACACCCATTCGCTGATAGTGCGACCCGACTTCCTCCGCCGGCACGTCTTCCCGTGGCACCGGCGGATCGGCGATCGCGTGCGCGCCAAGGGCCTGCCGTACCTGTTCCATTCCGACGGGCGCTACCTGCCGGTGATCGACGACCTGATCGAGTGTGGCTACCACGCGATCCATCCGTGCGAGCCGGCGAGCATGGACATCGTCGAGCTGAAGCGACGCTACGGCGGCCGGCTGTGCCTGTGCGGCAACATCAATCTGGACCGCACCCTCACCCTGGGCACGCCCGAGGAAGTCGATGAAGAGGTCCGCCAGCGCATCCGCGCCGTGGGCCCTGGCGGCGGCTACTGCTGCGGCTCGTCGAACTCGGTGACCGAGTACGTCCCCTACGCGAACTTCCAGGCGATGCTCGCGGCGATCGAGAAGTACGGGAAGTACCCGATCCGGTGCTGAAAGCCGGGTCCGCGGGCAGCCGGCCGGGGTTTCTCCGTTTCTCAGAACTTGATGGCCGGATTGGTGAACCGCACCGCTGCGGCCGTGTGATAGGTCGAGGTCTCGGTGAGGATGCAGCCCTCGGGCCCGGCCTGTTGCCAGTGCTTTTCCATCGGCTTGCCGACCCCGGTTACATCGCCCGGCCGCAGCGCGGTCTCGTGCATCACCGTCAGGAACGGTTTTTCCTTTTCGTGGATCTTCGCGCTGAGCGTCGGGGTCGGTTCGCCTTCGCCGTAGGCAAAGGTCGAGCCGTATCGGACTGTCCACGACTCCATCTTCGGGGCGACCCCCTCCGACTCGATCGCCACGTGCCAATGCTCGGGGATGACCTGCCCGGGCAGCAGGAACACCTCGAGGCTGGCGTAGTTCCACGGCTTCTCGTTCATCCACACGACGCAGGCCAGCCCGACCTCGGTGAAACGGCCCAGGGCGAAGTCGGTGACATAGAGGTTCTTGCGCACGTTGTCGTTCAGGGGGTAGCCGAAGTACCGGCACAAGGCGAGGTACGCCTTCTTGGCGGCCTCTTCGTTGAACTTGCCGTCGGCCGTGTAGAAATCGGCATTCTGGAAGACCAACGGCGTCTTGGGCTTCTTGGCGGGCTTGCCCTTGCCTTCGGGCTTCTCGGCGCCCCGTGCGCGGCCGCCGAGCAGCAAGCCTCCGCCCAGGCCCACGAGGGCCCCACACACGGCGCGGCGGTTCCGTCGGTCGTTCATGGGAGTCTCCTGGGTCAATCGAGCTTGATCACCGACATCGTCCACGGCTTGTCGAACGTCTTGTTCACGCCGCCGGGGACCGGGAAGTCCATGTTCGAAACGATCACCTCGTTGCCCCGCACGAGCACCTCGCACGGCTGGTCGAGCCGCCCGTTCGAGCCGTCGTTGTTGGGGTCGCGGGCGAGCGTCTCGACCTTGCCATCGAGCGATATCATCTGCACCGCATTGGCCAGCGAGTCGGCCACGTAGATCTTCTGCGTGCGCGCGTCGTACCAGATGCCGTCGCACGACTTCATGAAGTCGGCCTTGGCGAAGATGCGGTTCGACACGACCTTGCCGTCGGCGCCGAATTCGATCTTGTGCATGGTGCCGTCGGCGAAGTTGCCCACATAGAGATTCCCCTGCGCGTCGAACGTCATCCCGTCGGCCCCGAACGGCACGTCCTTGTTGTAGGTGAGCAGGGTGGCGATCAGGTGGGGGTCGTCCTTCAGGGGCTGTTTGAGCGCGATTCCCTCCTCACCAAGCTTGAAGCGGAACACGCCACTTGCCAGAGGCTCGTCGCCGGTCTTGGGCGCCAAGATCGTCTCGCTGACGTACACGTATCCGTCGCGGATGACCACCGCGTTCGAGACGTTAAAGCCCGTGACCACGGGCACGACCTCGACCGGCTTGCCGTCCTTCACGACGATTCGCACCAGGCGCGACTTGCCGTAGAGCATGGGCTTGCCGTCGGGGTCGTGAAAGATCTGGTTGTCGGCCAGATAGAGGTCGCCCGAGGGGCCGGCGACCATACCCATCGGCCCCATCCGCCCCGTGTCGGGGTTCTTCGGCAGCCGGCAGAACTCCTCCAGCTTGTTGTCCCGGGTGATCTTCATGAGCAAGGGCGGCGCCTTCTTGTCGTTGAAGTTCGGCACCGAGAGGATGATGTCGCCCGAGGGTAACACCGCCATGCCGTCGGGCGTGTTGCACGACTCGGGCAGCTCGACGAGCAGTTGGGCCTGCTTCTTCGGTTTCGAGGGATCGGCGACACCCGCGGCGCGGTCTTTGGGCCGCTTCGGCCGCCGCTCGGCGTCGGCAGGGCTTGCGCACAAGACGACCAGCGACGCCACGAGGGCAACCGAACACCAGCACCCGATCCACCGAATTCTTCGATGCGACATACCTCGTTCTCCTCTGCAACGTTGCGTTGCTCGCTGAGTTTTGCGCCGAAGGCCCCTCCGGATTCGAAAACGGCGATCCACGTCGCCCTCGCATGGGCCCTTGCGACGTATTGGCCTGGCCACGGCGAACACTCGTGCCACGGCGACCGCTTCGCGCCCGAAGGGGATCGTCCCCGCAAACGGTTACGGTGATTCTAAGCCGCCGCGCCGGGCCTGACAAGCGCACGCGAGTCGAGCGTGCCGGACGCGAGAAACATAAGGCGACGGGAACCGTGAATTGTTCCAAAAGACGGGTCCTCGCTCGGCCCGATCCTTCATCCTTCATCCGTTCTCGCCAGGTGGTTCCTCGCGGACCAGCCGGCTGATCTCTTTGAACACCGGCGTGCCGGCGACCTCGCACCATTCGAACAGGGCGGCCTCGGTCGTGGTGAGCGTCGCGCCGGCCGAGTCCATGCGCCGCAAGGCCATCTGGTAATCGAAGTCGTATCGCGAGCCGACGGCATCGGCAGCGACGTACACCCGCCAACCGGCGCCCAAGAGATCCAGCACCGTCTGCTGGACGCACACGTGGGCCTCGATGCCGCAGACGAGCAGTTTGTGGATGCCGCGGGCCTGAAGGTCGTCGAACAGCCCAGGGCAGCCGCAACCACTGAACGTGAGCTTCGAGGGGATGCTGCCGAGCCGCTCGGCGAGTTCCGGCACGGTGGGACCGAGTCCGCGCGGGTACTGCTCGGTGGCCACGACCGGCAGGCCGAGGATCTGGGCCCCGTCGATCAGTCGCCGGACGTTCCACGCGACTCGGCGCCGGTTGGCGATGTGCGGGAGGAGCTTCTCCTGGACGTCGACGACGACCAAGGCCGTCTGGCCGACGGACATCAGCTCCGGACTGCGCGGTACGGGGGGCATTGGGTTCATGGCCGCCAAGATACCGTGGCCGCCACCGATCGAAAAGGGGCTCGTTCGCAGCGCGAACCGGGCGTGGACCGTTCAGCCACCCTGGCGCAGTTCCTTGCGCCGGCGGCCCAGCGCGTCGGCGGCCGTCATGGCATCGACTACGTCATCGGAGGTAACCTTGAACGGGTGGTTCTTGCACAGCGAGTTGTCGCCGGCGCAGATGTCGCCGATCTGGCGGAGCCGCTCACGCCCGATGCCTTCCAGGTTCAAGTCGGCGAACGTCACGGGCAAGCCGATGGCGATCTCGAAATCGACGATCTCGTACATTTCGTCGGTGTTCACTTCGTCGTCGAGGCAAAGTTGGCTGATGATGCCGAAGCCGACCTTCTCGCCGTGCATGAACCGCTTGCACTCGGGGAACGAGGGCAGGGCGTTGGCGACCATGTGCGCGGTGGCCAGGCCGCCGCTCTCGAACCCCAGGCCCGAGAGCAACACGTTCGCTTCGATGACTTTTTCCACGGCGGGCGTGACCACGTGCAGTTCGACCGCCCGCTTCGCCTCGACGCCGTATTCCATGAGCGTGTCGAAGCAGAGCCGGGCCAGGGCCATGCCGGCCATGGTGGGCACGCCGCCGGCGAGGTTGACGGCCCGGGTCTTGTAAGCTGCCTCGGCCTCCAGCCAAGTGGCCAGGGCGTCGCCCATGCCGGCGACGAACGCGCGGACCGGGGCATTGGCGATCACCTGGCTATCGACCAGCACGATGTCGGGGTTGAACGGCCAGCAATCCCAGCCTGTGCAGTTGCCCTCGGCGTCGTACCAGACGCTGGCGGCGCTGGTGGGCGAGTCGTTCGAGGCGATCGTGGGCACGGTGACCATCTTGAGGCCCGCATAGACCGCCGCGGCCTTCGCCGTATCGAGGGTCTTGCCGCCGCCGATGCCCACCGCGATGTCGGCCGCTTGGTCGCGGGCGATCTGGGCCACGCGGTTGGCCTCGTCCTTGGTCGACTCTCCGTGGAAGGCGACTTCGATGGGATCGAGCCCGGCCTGGCGTACGCTCGCCAGCACCATGTCGCCCACCAGGCCCTTGACACACGCGTCCCAAAGCAGCAGCGGACGCTTGCCCAACAGGGCCAGGTACGTGCCGATTTCCTTGAGCACGCCGCGGCCTTGCACGTACTTGCGGGGAGCGATCAGGACAGCTTTCATGCCAGGGGCCTCCTGGGATCACAGGTCGGAAAT
>DYLT01000135.1 GCA_020721945.1 Blastopirellula marina | reverse complement strand
GGAGCCGATCGACCTCCGCACGATCCGTCGGATCGCGGTCGTGGGGGCGGGCAAGGCCGGGGCAGGCATGGCCGCCGGCGTCGAAGAGGCGCTCGGGCCGCGCGTCCTGGAAGCCAAGGGCGTCGCGGGCTGGGTCAACGTGCCCGAAGACTGTGTCCGGCCCCTGGCGCGCCTTCACCTCCACGCCGCCCGGCCCCCCGGGGTGAACGAGCCAACCGAGGCCGGTGTGGCCGGCGCCCGGGAAATCCTCCGGCTGGTCGAGTCGCTCGGGCCCGAGGACCTCTGCCTGGCTCTCTGGTCGGGCGGCGGATCGGCCCTCTTGCCGGCCCCCGTCGAGGGAATCACCCTAGCCGACAAGCTCGCCGTCACCCGGTTCTTGAGCGCCGCCGGGGCGAACATCGAGGAGCTCAACACGGTGCGCAAGCAGCTCAGCCGCATCAAGGGGGGCGGTCTGGCCCGCGCGTGCCGCGCGGGACGCCTGATGTCGCTTGTCATCTCCGATGTGCTGGGCGATTCGTTGGATGTGATCGCCTCGGGCCCGACCGTCGACGATACGTCCACGCCGCACGACGCATGGGAGATTCTCCACCGCTTCGACCCGCGGCGGGCCAGCGTTCCGCGGTGCGTGCTCGAGCATCTGGAAAGGCACCTTCGCGGGCTGGCGGGCCGTGCCGCGACTTCGCCCGCGGGCAGGTCGGCAATCTGCCGGGCGACGAACCTCGTCATCGGCAACAACGCGACTGCCGTCGATGCTGCCGGCCGGGAGGCGGTGCGGCGGGGCTACGCGCCGGCGGCCACCAGCGCCCCGCGATCGGAAGGTCTCGCCGACGAGGTGGGCCGCCACCTGGCGGAGATGGCCTTGGCGATGCGCGATCAAGAAGGCCCCGATTGCCTCGTCAGCGGCGGCGAACCGGTCGTACGCCTCGTGGACGCGACGCGACCCGGCCTCGGCGGACGGAACCAGCAGCTCGTTCTCGCCGCGCTGGCGCGGTTGGCCAGGGAGGATGTGTCGGGAATCGTCCTTCTGTCGGGCGGAACCGACGGCGAGGACGGCCCGACCGACGCCGCCGGCGCGATCCTCGATGCCTCGGTGCTTGCCGGCGCCGTTCGGCTCGGCCTCGATCCGGCCGAGTACCTCGCGCGCCACGACGCCTACCACTTCTTCGCCCCCCTCGACGCCCTGCTGCGCACCGGCCCGACGCACACCAATGTGTGCGATCTGCGGGTCGTCGTCGTGTCGCGCGGGGCGCCAACCGACCCGATCGCTCATCCGCCCCCGATGGCGGGAAAGACGCCCACATGGTCCCCAGGCTCGAGGGGCTGATCGAGCGTGGCGTGGCGGTTGTTGACGAACAGGATTCGCGTCTGCGCGCGGGGGACTCCCAGCCGGTCGAGCACCTCGCCGAGGGTCTCGCCGGGGCGGAGTTCGACCTCGATCGAGGCCCGGCCCCCAAGGTAGGCCCGCAGTCCGGCGTACACATTGAGTTTCACACGAGGCATGGCGCCCAGGGGGGCTGGCGACGGGGCACGCACCGCGTGGCGGGTCTGGCGTGGTGCCGGAGGCCTTTGGGGCGTGCGGCGCACCTACGCGAAGTCGAATAGTCGGTCCAGTGCTTCGTCGGGTACGTTGAACGTGGCGCCGTGGGGAGCCAGTTTCTCTTTTTTGAAGAAACCCGGAAGGCGATCGCTCACGGAGGTGAAGCCGGCCGCGGTGTTGAACCAGCGTTCGCGCGCCAGGGTTCGCTTGCCGAGTTCGAGAAGATCGTTCGCGCTGAAGGGCCGGTTGCGATGCGCGGCGACCATCTCGCAAATGGCGTCGAGGGCCTTTGGGTCGTCGAGCACGGCGAAGGCGACGAACAGGCACAAGCCCGCCGCGTCGATCGCCGCGGTGGCGATCTGGAGGTTGCGGCTGAGTTCGACCTGACCGTCGGGCTTGAGGGGATCGACCCGCCCGCCAACGCCCAACACGTTCGTGGCGACCGCGTAGCCGGCTGTATGGTCGGCCCCCATGGTGGAGGTGGCGTAGGTGACGCCGATGCCTTGGACGGCGCGGGGGTCGTAGGCGGGCATGGCCTGTCCCTTGACCGTGGGCACCCGCGCGACGCCGTAGACCTTGCCGAGGATCTCGGCGCCCGAAGCGACCAGGCGGCCCAGGGGCGTCTTGCGGCCGACCTCGCGGAGCAATTCCAACGCGGCGGCCGCGTCGCCGAAGCGGAGGATTCCGGCTTCCATCGCGACGGCGATCGTGGCGCCGGTCTCGATCGTATCGAGGCCGAAGTCGTCGTCGAGGCGGTCCATCTGTGCCACGGCATCGAGGTCGTCGATCCCGCAGTTGGCCCCGTGGGCCCAGATGGTCTCGTACTCAGGCCCCTTGGTGACGTACTTGCCCGACGCGTCGACATAGATCCGCGAGCAACGGATGGTGCAGCCGCGGTGGCAGGGATGGGCGATCGTTCCTTCGCCGTCGCGCTGGAGGATCACGTCGTGCTGGCGCTCGCCGCTGATGGCTTCGACGCCTTCGAACTGCCCCTGGCTGAAGTTGCGCGTGGGGTAGGCGCCGGCCTCGTTGATGACGTTGGCCAGGGCGTTGGTGCCGTACGTGGGCAGGGTCTGGCCGGTCAGCGGGTGTTCTTGCAGCGCCTCGGCGAACTTGCGCACGGCCGCCTTGAACGCCTCGGCGTTGGCCGGCTCGGGCCGCGACCCGCCGGCCGGATCGACCACGATCGCCTTGACCCGCTTCGAGCCCATCACGGCGCCGAGGCCGCCGCGCCCGCAGTGCCGGGTGGGGCGGCCCTCGATGTCGGTCACCGCGATGCTTGCCGCCGCAGCCCGCATCTCGCCCGCCTGGCCAATGCTGAGGCACGACACCTTCTCGCCGAACTGGCCGAACAGATGCCCGACCGTGTCGTAGTTGCCCAGTCCGGCCAGATCGTCGGCCGGTTCGATCCGCACGCCGTCGCGTTGGACGATCAGGCGGTACAGGGAGTCGCCGGCGGGCTTGCCTTCCAGCACCAGGGCCTGGATCCCCAAGGCAGCCAGGCCGAGGGCCGCCATGCCGCCCGCGTTGCTTTCCTTGATCGTGCCGGTCAGCGGACTCTTGGCGCCCACCGACAACCGGCCTGCACACGGGGCCCCCGTGCCCGTGAGCACCCCGGGGGCAATGACCAGCTTGTTCTCCTCCGAAAGCGCATGGCACGTCGGCGGGACTTCGGCGGCGACCAGGGCCGAGGTCAGCGCGCGGCCTCCCAGGTCGCGCAGGTCGCCGGCGGCTTCCTCCCGGCGCACCGTCAGATCGGACATGTTGATTCGATAGATGGTTGCCATGGCACGACATCCTCAGGAAAGTGCTCGGCAGACGTCCGGCCCCTTTGCCGTTCCGCGGCGGGAACGATCCATCCGGGCGTCCGGACGATCGGGGCAAAGTCGCGCGGGGCCGCGGCCCGGCCTGCATTTCGGTAGCGTAGGGCGGGCACGCGCCGGTGTCAAGCAACGCGCGCCCCTTGCCGCCGCCGGAGAACTGAACTACGATGAAGATTGCGGCACATGAGGGGGGGTTCGCTCCCGAGACTCGCGTCGGCGCGCTAGGCCGGAAAGATTCGGGAGGGATGGTCCGGACATGACGCCAACTTCTGGAACCTCGTCCGACCCGCGCACCGAAACCCTCGGTCTGGCGGACGCGGCGTTTCGTCATTCGCCCGCCGAGCAATCGCTCTATCTGGTCCTCTTGGCGGTGGTCTTCGCGCTGTTGGGGGCCGTGTTCCCCTTGCTCCAGGCCTCGAGCTTTCAGGGGACGCACGACCTCCACGCGTTCATCGAGATGTTGGGGGCTGCCGTGGGCCTCTTGGCGGGAACGGGTTTCATCACGCGGTTTTATAGTCTGGGGTATCGTTTTCACTTGCTGGTCGGGCTGGCGTTCTTCGTCAGTGGGGCCGCCGATTTTGCCCAGGGGCTGGTCTCGTTCCTCCAAGCGCACTCGGGCACCGAGTGGTCGCCCGAGGTGCTCGATCGGTTCATTCCGGCGACCGACTTGAATGCGCGGCTGTTGATGGGGGTGCTGTTGCTTTTGGCCCCTTTCCTGCCCACGTGGATGGGGCAGCCGCGCAACCCGAAGCGAGAGACGGTCTGGGTTGCCACGATCGTGACGATGTTGTCGGTGCTGGTCACGGTCGGGGCACTGCGATTGCCGCCGCCCAATTTGGCGCTGCGGGGGTCCCCCATCGCTCGGCCCGCCGACTTCCTCGGCGCGGTGTTCCTCGTCGCCGTGCTGATCGTGTTTCTGCGCGTGTACCGCCGGGCGCCCGACCGCATGACCTGGTGGTTGATCCTATCGATCGGCATCCACGCGATCAGCCAGCAGATGATGGCGTTTTCGCAGGAGCTGTATGACGCCTTCTTCACGGTGGGGCACGTGTACAAGATCCTCGGCTATGCGGCGCCGCTGTTGGGGTTCTCGTTCTTGCAACTGGCCACGATCGTCGAGCAGCGGCGGACCGAGATGGCCCTGCGCGACAGCCAGACGCGGCTGCGGCAGATCATCGACCTGGTGCCCCACATGATCTTTGCCAAGGATGCCCAAGGTCGGTTCATCCTCGCGAACCGGGCCGTGGCCGAGGCGTACGGCACCACGCCCGAGGAACTGCTCGGCACGACCGACGCCGACCACCACCCCCTCGGCGACGAGCTGAACCATTTCCGCCGCGACGACAGCGACGTGATCCAATTGCGGCGGGCGAAGTTCGTTCCGGAAGAGGCGATGATCGACGTTCACGGGCGGCGACGGATCCTTCAGACCACGAAGATTCCCTTTACGCTTTCCCGCTCGTCGGAGCCGGCCGTGCTGGGCGTGGCGGTCGATATCACCGAGCTGAAACAGGCCGAGGAACGGCTTCGCGCGGCACACGACGAGCTGGAACGGCGCGTCCAAGAGCGCACGGCGCAATTGGCCCAGGCGAACCGCGAACTGGCCGAGGCGAACGTGGCGCTGGCTCAGGCCAAGGAAGCGGCCGAGGCCGCCAGCCGCGCCAAGAGCGCCTTTTTGGCCAATATGAGCCACGAGATCCGCACCCCGATGAACGCCGTGCTCGGCATGACCGAACTGGTGCTCGACTCGCGACTGACCGCCGAACAGCGCGAGTACCTGGCGGCGGTGCGCGAATCGGGTGAGGCCCTGCTGGCCATCCTCAACGACATCCTCGACTTTTCGAAGATCGAGGCGGGCAAGCTGGTCCTCGAGTGCGCCCCGTTCGACCTGCCCGAATGCCTCGGCGATACCATGAAGTCGCTGGCGGTGCGGGCCCATCCCAAGGGCCTCGAGATGGCCTGCTCGATCGCCGCCGACGTGCCCGAAATCGTCGTCGGCGACCGCCTACGCCTGCGGCAGATCGTCGTGAACCTGGTGGGCAACGCGATCAAGTTTACCAGCGAGGGCGAGGTCGTGCTCGAGGTGTGGCGCGAGGCCGACCAGAACGGCGCGCTGGTGCTGCATTTCGCCGTGCGCGACACGGGCATCGGCATTCCCCAAGAGAAGCAAGCGACCGTTTTCGACGCCTTTGAGCAGGTCGACACGAGCACCACGCGGCGGCACACGGGCACCGGATTGGGATTGACGATCAGCCGGAAGCTTGTCGAGTTGATGGGGGGACGGATTTGGGTCGAGAGCGAGCCGGGGCGTGGGAGCACGTTCCATTTCACGGCCCGATTCGAGCCCGCGCCGCCGCCTGCGTCGCCCGTGTTCGTCGAGCCCGAGGTGCTTTCCGGGACGCCCGTTCTCGTCGTCGACGATAGCGCGACGAACCGGCGGATTCTCGAGGGCTTGTTTCGCCGCTGGCAGATGCAGCCCGCTTGCGTCGGCAGCGCGCGCGAGGCGATCGAGGCCCTCGCCGAGGCCCAGCGCGCGGGCCGCTCGTTCCCGCTCGTCGTGGCCGACGCCCATATGCCCGAGATGGATGGCTTCGCGCTGGCCGAGCGCATCAAGCACGACGAGGCGTTCCAGAGCACCGCGGTGCTGTTGTTGAGTTCCGGCGATCGACCGGGCGACGCGGCGCGGTGCGAGCGGCTTGGGGTCGAGTCGTGTCTGCGCAAGCCCATCAAAGGTTCGGAACTGTTCGAGGCGGTATTGACGGCCCTGGGCATCGCGCGGATCGAGGCCGCCGAGGCCGCTTCGGCCGAGGCCGAACCTCCGCGCCGCCGCCCCTTGCGCATCCTCCTGGCCGAGGACAGCCTCGTCAACCAGAAACTCGCGGTCGGGCTCTTGGAAAGGCACGGGCACTCGGTCTTCGTGGCCAATCACGGGCGCGAGGCGGTCGGCGCGATCCAGGCGCAGCGGTTCGACCTCGTGTTGATGGATGTTCAGATGCCCGAAATGGACGGCTTCGAAGCCACCGCCGCCATCCGCCGGTGGGAAGCCAGCCATGGCGGCCACGTGCCGATCGTCGCCATGACCGCCCACGCCATGAAAGGCGACCGCGAACGGTGCCTTGGCGCGGGCATGGATGCGTATGTCGCCAAGCCGATCCGAGCGCGGGAACTGCTGGCCACCATCGACGCGATGTTCGGGCACCGCGCCGCGCCGCTCGACGTCCCCTCGGCCGCGGCCGACCAGGGGGACTTCGATTGGTCGCAGGCCCTCGAAGCGGTCAACGGCGATCAGCGGCTGCTCCGAGATGTGGTCGAGGTCATCCTGGAGGAGACGCCGCGGCTCGTGGACGCCATCCGCAAGGCGATCAATGCCCGCGATCTGGCCGGACTGCGCCTGGCAGCCCATACGCTCAAAGGTTCGATCCGGTTCTTCGCGGGCAGCCGGGCCTATGCCACGGCCTTCGAGATGGAAAGAATGGGCCAAGCGGGCCATTGGAACGGCGCCGACGAGACGCTCGCCACGCTCGAGGCCGAGGTGAAACGCCTGACGCCGGTTCTTGTACATTACCTTGGCCGGGATGGTGCGGCCACGGGCCCCTGACGCAGGATGGGCTCGAGACTCGTCCTGCGACCATGCTTCGCCCAGCGACCGGACCTATCCTTCGCCCCGGGCCCACCGCAATAGGTTCTCGAAGAACCGGGCATACCAGGTGCCGACTTCGATGAACCCAGCGCCGACCTCTTGAACGACGCGGCGGTCGCCCCAGTCGACCAGCCCGCCGACCCAATGCGGGGCCACGTCGGTGGCCAACGCGGCGGTGCGTCCTTTTCCGGACCGACCGAGGACCAGCAAAGGCACCTCGGTGCCGGGCGTGAAGAGGAATCCGTCGCCTTGGCGGCGCACGGAAAACGGCACCGCGGTGAGAACCGTCTGCGAGCCGGTCTTGGGTCGCACAACGTTCAATCCGCCGATGCTCGGCGGCGTTTCCCAAGGCAACCCGGCGAGGACTGGGTGTTCGGCCGCCACGCGCACCAGGCACGGCTGGGCGAAGTTCCGCCGGTCGTCGTGGTCGAGCATCTCGACCGGCACGAGGTCGGCCACCGGCGTGCGGTGGTACTCGCCCCGACGCCCGTGAAAGCTCTCCCAACCGCCGATCATCACCAGGCCCGAACCCTGGCGCACGCGGTCGACGAGAACGGCCCACTGGGTCGCGTCGATGCGTGCCGCGGGGTAGTCGCTCAGCACGTAGGCCGCGTACTGCCGTGAGCCGAAGTCGGCCGGCGGCGATGCGGTGCTGGGCACGTGCTCGAACGGCAGCCCCGCGTGCGCCATCACCCCCGCCAGGTAGGCCGCCGCCGCGCCCACGTGGTCGTCGCCGAGGTAGCAGATCGGGGCGTTCGTCCAACGCGTGTCGGGCGGCACGGCAACCTCCCAGAGCCCAAGCGGCGAGATCCGCTTTCCGTCAGGTGAACAGGCTCTCGTACTCCTTGGGCGCGTAGAACTTGAAGTGAACCTCGCGCAAGTACTCCGAGGGGCCCGCCCGGCGCTGCTCGGCCACCAGAAGGTCGATCTGCTCCTGGCTGGCGAAGGCGCGGATCGCGTCGAGCTTGCGCTCGAGCATCGCCGCCGGACCCGCGATACGCAGTTGCGGCGGTTCGGGAAAATCGCAATACGTGGCGTACTCGTAGACCAGCGGCACCGAGGGCACGGGCTCGCCCAGTTCGGGCCAGATCGAGCCCTGGGCGTGGAACAAGCTGATCAGCATCTCCTCGTTCACGATGCGATGGTCGGGATGGAGGTCGGAAATCGTCGGCAAAAACACCCGCGTCGGCCGGATCTGGCGCAGGATATGGGGAAAAGCGTTCTGCAAACCGCTGGCCCCCTCGACCTCCGTGGGATCGCCGATCGTCGCGAAGTGCCGGCCGCGGTAAGGATTCAGGTTGCAGTCGGGAAACCCGAGAAAGTGCAACCGCTCGGGCGCCAGGCCGAGGCTCTCGTAGGCCTTGCGGGCCTCGGCCTGCCGGATTTGGGCAATCGTGCGCCGCTGCGGAAAGCGGCAATAGCCCATGCGGCCATCGGTCGTGACGACGGCGTGGGCGGTGATTCCCTCGGCCAGCGCGGCCTGAAAAGCCAATCCGGCGCCGATCACCACGTCGTCGTCGTGGGCCGAGACGAACATCCAACACTCGGCGTCGCCCTGCCAGCGGTCGCAAATCTCGTGAATCCGCGGCGTAACGACCAGGCCCCCCGGGGTGCGCCGGTAATAGGTGATTCCTTCAGCCATGAGCCTGTCGCGCCCTCGTGTGCCTTGGTCTCGTCCGATGCACTCGCTTTTTGCTACGCAGGCGACAGGAACTCGTTGCCGATCTTCCTGGCCCGCTCGGCCTTGTCGAGATTGATCCCCAGGGCCATGCCCACGTGAACCAGCAGGTTCCAGCCGGCCAGAAGCTGGAGCACCGTATCATACCCGGCGACCGATGGGATACGAAGGGTGGGAAAGATCGTCTCGCGGGCCGAGACCGCGATCACGGCGAGTCCGACGCCATCGACGAGCACTTCCTTGAACTTCTGCGCCTCGGCTGGGAAGGGATCGACCACGATCACGACCTCGCCGGGGTTCATCACCTCTTCGATGCCGTGGACCGCGTAGGTCCCTTCGAGGAAATCGCTCTTCTTGTGCGTGATCTCGTTGGTCTTCAGCGTGAGTTCCTCGGCCACGCCGTTGTTGCGGCCCGCAAAGTACACGACCGGAGCAGCCGCGACCTGGTCGACGAGGGCCGGGTCGAGTTCGGCTTCGAGCGTCGCTTGAGCCTTGGCCGCGGCCTCGGCCTGGTTGCGCGTCATGGGCGAGTCGCTCTCGAACGGCAGCCACAGCGAGCGGTAGAACAACGCCTGCTCGACCACGCTCTTGGTCGCGGCCACGGCCTCTTCCTTGCCGCAGTTCAACAGGTAACACTGATTGCTGAGCGCTTCGAGATTCGTTCCCGCGTTGGCCGTCAGCCCGAAGCGTCGCTGATGTCCCTGGCGGGCCAGTTCGGTGAAGAGGGAAACCACCTCCTTGGTCTTGCCGCTGTTGCTGGCCCCGAAGACCACGCTCTGCGACAAGTCGTACTCATGAGCCTGCCGCGCGCCGTCGGTGAAAGCGGCCAACCCCAAGCCCATCCGCTGGATCTCGTACAGCGCGTTCTTCGCCGGAAAGATGCGGCTGGAGCCCTCGCCCGTCAAAAACAAACGGCCTGTCTGGCGGATCTCCCGCGCGGCCGGGGCGGAACGGTGAAAGTCGAAGCTCGCCACGATCCGCGGCGTCTCCATCATCTCGCGGACCAGGGCGAACGACCGGGTTCTCGGATCGCTGAGGTTCATCGCGGCGCCTTCTCGAACACAACGACGAAAACGGCAGTATAGCGTTCCGGTGGGAACGGGGCAACCGGCCGCGCGCCGGCCCCCACGGCACGGCCACGCTCGGGCGTCCCGGCCAGGCGCCGAAATCCGCCGCGATCACCGCGCCGCCGTTTCCTGGCGGTACGCCTCGTACAGCCGGACGGCTTCCTCGTCGCTGAGCTTCGGGCCGATCACGAGGCGCGCCCTGGCCGTGGCCGATTGGCTTGCGCCCAGGTCCCGGCCGAAAAGCGAGAGATAGACCGACCGGTGTCCCTCTTCGCCGAAGGGCGTCGAGATGGCGAAGCAATCGTCCGGCGGGGCCATCAAGAGCGCGATCCGCCCAATCGCGTCGTCGCGCCGCATCGCCAAGGGCGCGGCCAGCCGGGGCATGATCGTCCAATCGACCGGGTTGGGCGGACGCTTCCACCGGCCGTCCTGGATCATGGCGATCGCCGCGTCATCGCGCGGGAAGGCCTGCCACACGCCCCGAGATTTCTCCGCCTCGACGAACCCCGGTTTCGCATCGCCGGACGATGGTCGGGCGTAGACCCGCGACGCGGGAAAACCGGCGAAATACGACGCTAGAAACACCTCGAACCGGCGCAGGTCCTTTTTCGGCGCGACCGTCGTGGCCAGGTCCAGCGTGTTGGGAGACTTCCAGTGGTACACCGCCTTCATGTCGAAGGGGTGCGCGGCGTCGGCCGTCCAGCGGACCTCCACCGCGCCGTCGGACATCAAGCGGGCCTCGCTGGGCCAGTCCCAGGCGGCCGTGCCATAGCGTGCCTCGGCATCCAAGAGGCGATAGTGCGAGAGCAATCCGAACGCCCCGGCGATGGGCTGGCCCGATCCGGCCTCGACCACCGCCGACAGCCCCAGCGACCTGCCTTGGGGCCGGAGCGTGCCGCGCAGGGCGCCGGTGTCGAAACGGAATTCCTGGCCGATGGCAAAGAACGCCCGCGAGGCCGCGCCGCCGGCCGGCTCCGCGCTGAAGACCGCGGCCGAGGTCCACAAGAACCAGCTCAACCCCACGCCCCATGCCGCACCATGTCGCCGCATCGCGATCTCCTTCGGTGGATGATGCCCTTGGACTGCCAAGCAGGTGATCTCTTCGCACGGTAAACGCCATCGCCCACCTTGCGTCGGCAGGACGTTCACCGCGTGACTAATATCGCTGCGCGGCGATGGTTTTGCAAGTTGTGGGCAAATCCTGCTTGTCAAAACGCCATGCCTTTGCTATGGTGCTGGCAACCTGGTGTTTCTTGCGCCGCCCGCGCGGCGGCGGAACCGACCACTTGCTTGGAAGGAGTGTTGCAATGGCCGAGAAGAAGACCACCACGAAGAAGCCCGCGGCGAAGACCGGCGCCAAGAAGACCTGCGCGCGCAAGGGCTGCGGCAAGAAGGCCAAGGCCTAAGCGGCGTTCGGGTCATTCGGCAACGCCTGCCACGCGGAACCCGACGTGATACACCCCCTGCCACGCTCGGTACGCCCAGCGGACCGACGAACGGCCGTGGCGGGGACGATCGCGATCCCATGCTCGATCGAGCGCCTTTTGAGCACGCTCGAGGCGTGACGGATCGGGCCTTTGTCTGCCTGTGTCGCCTCCAGGTCCGCAAACCGCGCGTCCAGCGCTCGGGCACGGGCGACGATGGCGGCATCCACCGCCTAAATGGACTTGCGGGATCCTAAAGCGCGGCCGTCTCGGCCGCATCGGTGCGGGCAAGATGCCCGCGCTCCGGCATTTCCCAGAATCGTGTAACACCATCTAGGAATTGCGGGACGGCGCCCCCGCGCCTTGTGGGAAATCCATCGGCTCACCTCGCTTCCGCCCAATCATCCCATTCGCCCAACGGCCGGTTCTCGGGTCCAATCGGGCTGGCGTCGCCCGTTCCCAAACGATCGGCGAGTTGGCGGACCACGGCCGTGTAGCGCTGGCCCTTGGCTTCGACCTCGAAACGGCGTGACCGTTGTCCGGTGACTTCGATGCGAACGTCGAGACGTTCGGCGGGCAAGCACCTTGCCACCCGATCAGCCCATTCGACCAGTGTCAGGCCGCGGCGCTCGAAGTACTCCTCGGGGCCGAGGGCCTCGAATTCGTCGTCGTCGCGGATGCGGTAGGCGTCGAGGTGGTAGAGATCGCGGCGGCCGTGGTGCTCGTGGATGAGCACGAAGGTCGGGCTGACCACATCGCGCGGGTCGAGTCCGCAGCCTTCGGCCACGGCCTGAACCAGCCGCGTCTTGCCCGCGCCAAGCGTGCCGCACAGCGCGACCACGGTCCCCTCGGGTAGCAGCTCGGCCAGCGCATGGCCCAGCGCGGTGGTGCCCGATTCGTCGGAGGCGTGATAGGTGAACGAGGTCATGGAGAGATTCATGGCCCTCTCACCCCCGCCCCCTTTGCCGTTGGCGGAAGCGAAGGGTTGTTTATGTGAAATGGTGTTCGTAGCCTCGCGCGGCCAGTGGGCCGGCGATTCCCTCCTCGACGCGCCACAGCCCCGGCCGGTCGACGAAGCGCCCGATCGCCGTGAGCGGGACGGCCAGGGGCTGCTCGGCGAGCATTCGGTCGGCCTCCTCGGGCGGGACGGCCAGCACCAGCTCGAAATCCTCGCCGTCGGCCAGGGCGTGGTCAAGCGGGGTGGAGCCATCGGCCAGCCGTTCGGCGAGGCGATGGGCGTCGTCGTGGATCGGGATCCACGCGACCTCGACCTCGGCCCCGCAGCCGCTTTCCTGGCAGAGGCGGCCAAGGTCGATCGACAGCCCGTCGCTGACGTCAATGCCCGCGTGCAGCGTGTATCGCTCGGCCAGAAGCAGGGCCTCGTCGATGCGGGGCTCGAACTCGAAGTGCCGCCCGAGGAGGCTCCCTCCGAACGCCCCCGTCACCACGATCCGATCGCCCGGCCGGGCCCCGCGGCGGGTCAACGGCCCGCGCGAGGTGACCGCGCCGACAAGCGTGATCGAGACCGCCAGCGGGCCGTCCCAACTGTTCGTGTCGCCGCCCGCGATGGCCAGACCGTACTGGGATGCCAGGGGGAGCATTCCCTCGTACAGTGCGACGGCCAGGTCCAAGCCGCCCACGCGCGGCAAGGCCAGGGCGACCAGGCCGGCCATCGGCCGGGCGGCCATCGCCGCCAAGTCGCTCAGGTTGGCGGCTAGGGCCTTGCGTCCGACCCGACGCGGATCGGTGTCGCCAAGACGAAAATCCACGCCGTCCATGAGCATGTCGACCGTGACGGCGCACTCCCCGATCCCGGCCATGCGAAGCACGGCGGCGTCGTCGCCGATCCCTAGTGGGACCGACGGGTGGGGCGCGATGCGCCGGCGAAGTTCGGCAATCAGCGCGGATTCCATGAGGCTCCGTCAATCGTCGCCCGCCGCATCGAGTTCCCGCGCGGCCCAGAGCACCGCCTGCCCGAGGTTCCCGGCCAACAGGTGGCAGACGGCCAACAAGCGCCGCGACTGGGAACTGGGGCAGATTGCGTGGGCGCGCCGGGCCTCGGCAAGGGCTTTGGTCCACCGGCCGGCGCGGGCCGCGGCCAGCGCCCGGCGGCGGCTTTGGCGGC
>DYLT01000509.1 GCA_020721945.1 Blastopirellula marina | reverse complement strand
TCCAAGATGGCCTGGAAGCCGATGGACGACCTCAAGCCGAAGATGCCACGGGGATACAAGGGTGCGCCGGTCGAGGGGGCGACGGTGACGTTCTTTGCTCAAGGCGGTGGAAAACGCGGGGCGGTCGGCAGGACCGACGCGTCGGGGCAGTTCACCTTGACCACCTTCGACCCGAAAGACGGCGCCATCCCCGGCTCGTACCGCGTGGCGATCGAGAAATCGGTCCTCGAGGGAGCGCCGATCGAGGGGGCCACCGGCAAGGCGGGCGAAGAGCCGCCCGCGGGCACCGTCAAGGACTTGATCCCCAGCAAGTACAAGGACCCCAATACGTCCGGATTGACGGCAGACGTCCAGGAAGGCGGGGTCAAGGACCTGAAGTTCGATCTGACCGACTGAAGCGGGCGGCACCGCGGCGCCCCGATCACGGCTTCTGCCACCGGACCGGCTTGCGCTGGCGGTAGCCCTCGAGGTCGCGGCGGAGGTCTTGCGCTGTCGGCGCGTTGCCGGGCCCCGAGAACTCGAGGGCGCGTGTGGCGGTCGCGACCGCTTCGGGCCACTTGCCCACCTCCGCATAGGCGGCGGCGAGGGTGCGCAGGCAGACAGGATCCTTCCGCCCGGTGGCCTCGCAGGCTTGTTCGGCCATGGTCACGGCCTCTGCCCCGTCGCGCACGCGGTCGTCGGAACACGTGGCCAAGAGCCACGCCAGCCCGTTGGCCGCGCCCGGATCGCTCGGTTCGTTCGCCAGGGCCTTGCGGAATTGATCCACGGCCGGCTGGAACGCCCCGCGCCGCGCCAGGGCCTCGGCCAGTCCGAGCCGGGCGACCGTGCAGCGGGGGTCGATCTCGAGGGCCTTTTCGTACTGCTGGACCGCCTCGTCGAGGAGGCCCTTTTCGAGCAGAACGTTCCCCAGGTTGGCGCGACTGGCGGCATCGTTCGGCGCGAGCTGCACCGCCGCGCGGAAATGGACGGCCGCCTCGTCGAGCTGGCCCTGCTCGGCCAACGCGCGAGCCAGATTGGTTCGGGCGACGAGGTGCTTGGGCTGGAGTTCCACGGCCTTGCGGAAGTGGTCCATCGCTTCGCGGGGCCGGCCTTGCCGCTGGCGCACCAACCCCAGGTTTGCGTGCGCGAACCAGCATGTCGGGTCCAGCGCCAGGGCCCGCTCCAAACGAGGAATCGCCTCGTCGAGCCGGCCCTTCTCGATCAGAATGACCGCCATGCTCACGTGGCCTTCGAGATAGTCGGGCTGCCTGGTCACCGCCGCCTCGAACTGCGCCATGGCCTCGTCGAGCCTGCCCTGTTCGAACAACTGGATCCCGCGCATGCCATCGCGCAGGTACTGCACGGCGGGCACGCGGATGCTGGCCAACGCGTCGTACGCGACGTTGACGAACTCGGGCAGGTTGACGGCCCGGTTCGCCGCGGTCGAGTCGGGGATCAGCACCGCCGGGGTGTCGTTGCCGTCCTCGTCGAGGTGCGTGAGAAACATCTGCGTATACGGGGTGTTCGCCTTCGACGAAAACACCAACCACCGGCCGTTGGGCGAAAAACTGTGCCACGAGTTCATGCGCGGGGTGTTCGCGCGCATGCGGCGGGCACGGCCTCCTTGCGCGGGAACGATCCACAACGCGCTGTCCGGCCGCAGCAGTTGCCCGTTGCGGCACTTCACGAACACGATCCACTTCCCGTCGGGCGAGACCTTCGGAAAGGTGTTGCTCATGCCGTTCTGCGACGCCCCGGCGATCGGCTCCGGCCGGCCGCCGCGCCCGCCGTCGAAGGGGATTCGGTACAGGTCGTACTGGATCGGCGTCTCGGCCGGATCGTTGGGCCGCGCCGCCGGGCGATACCCGGCCGGATACGCGTCCTTGGCCTCGGCCCGAGCGAAGACCAGGTGCTTGCCGTCCGGGGTCCACACGGGGTCGCAGTGCACGTATTTCGGATCGTCGGCGCCGGGCAGGGCCCGGATCTGGCCAGTGGC
>DYLT01000508.1 GCA_020721945.1 Blastopirellula marina | reverse complement strand
TTCGCCATTACGGCGGCTCGGTGACCACCGACCGGCGGGCCTACCGCCGCCGGGCGCGGCTGATCTGCCGCAACCGGGTGATCTACGCCGCCCGGTGGAAGTGGAAAAATCGCGCGCGGGGCTTTCTTAGGTACCTTTGGTTGACGATGCCCCGCAACGCCGTGCGGTCGCTGCTGGGTCGGTCGCAGACGCCGATGCGGGCATTTGTAGCGGCTCAGGGGGACCTGGTCCGCTTAATGCCGCGGTTAGTTTCCGCCGGCCGCGATCGCAACGCGTGGGAGCGGTATTTGGCAGCAATCGGTTGGCCGGGGGGGCGCGAGCCTACGGCCGTTGTTAGCAGTTCCCGTGCCGGAGCTGTGGGATTCTGACCGATGCGCGTCCTGCATCTCAACGAGCACTTGGACTGGACAGGCGGTGTGGAGACGTATTTGCTTCACCTGCTGCCCGTGCTGGAATCGCAGGGGGTGGAGAATGCCTATGCGTTTGCGACAGGCGACGGGAGCCTGGTACCCCGGGCGCATCATCTGCCGGAGATTGCCGGGTTTGGCCATCGGGCCGAGGTAGCCGGTCGTTCGCGCACGGCAGCGCTGTTGGCCTCGATCGAGCCGCACGTGGTTCATGTTCATCGGGTGTATAACCTGGGCGTCATTCGTGCCTGTCTGGAGTATGGTCCGACGGTTGTCACATGTCACGATTACTTGTACCTGTGCCCGGCCGGTAGCTTTTTCCATCGGCGGACGCAGACGATTTGCCATCGCCGGGCGGGACCTGGGTGCTTCGTCATCACCGCCTTTCGGCACTGCATGACGCCCCGCCCACGCCCTGCGTGGGCCTATTATCGCCGTGTCCGCCAGTTTGCGGCGTGGCGAGAGCGCTTTGCGGCCGTGCTGTGCCCAAGCGACTCGGTGCGCGAGCGTCTGGTGGGGCAGGGTTTTGCACCGGAAAAGACGGTCACGTTGCCGTATTTCTGCCCGTTGGAGCCGCTGGACGAGCCGCGGCCGGTGCCCCCGCAGCCGGCGGTGTTGTTCGTGGGTCGGGTGCGGCCGATCAAGGGATACGACGTGTTCGTTCGGGCCTTGGGTATGCTGCCTGGTGTGCGCGGCATCCTGGTGGGCGACACAACAGGCGGAACCGCGCAGCGCATCGAGCAGTTGGCTGGCCGTTGCGGCTGCGCCGAGCGGCTTGAAGTTCGTCCTTGGGCCGCACGCGGCCAACTGCCCGGCCTTTTCGCCCAGGCGAGCGTCTTCGTTTTCCCCTCCATCTGGCCGGAGACGCTGGGTATCGTTGGCCTGGAAGCCATGGCCTGCGGCGTGCCCGTGGTGGCAAGCGATGTGGGGGGCGTGCGCCAATGGCTCCGCCACCAGAAAAACGGGCTGCTTGTGCCGCCCAAAGACCCCGCGGCCCTGGCGGCCGCGATCGGCCGACTGCTGGCCACACCCGACCGCCTGTTGCCAATGGGCCAGGCCGGCCTCGCCACCATCCGCGACGGTTTTCTGCCGTCGCAACATGTCGACCGGCTGTTGGAAATTTATCGCCGCGCCCTGCAGGGCAGACCACACGCCGAGCAACCCGCGGTCGAACTCCCCCGGCCGATCCACTCGCCCTGCAACCGAGGGTAGCAAGCCCCATGCCATCCCATCGGCCCATCCGGGTGTTGCACTACTTCGCCTTCCCGGGCGGCGGCATCGGGCGGTATGCCCACGAGCTGCTCTCGCGCATGGCCCGGCTGCCGGAACTTGACATCGAGCTGGCCTGCATCCCCAGCTACCACTACCGCCAACAGGCCGCCTATCCCGTCTGGCCCGGGCTGCGCGAGATCACGCACCCGGTGGCCTGGCGGCGCCGCCTGCGATTCGCCGTAAATCTGGTGGTCAATCCCCTGCGGGCCATTCGCCGGGCCAAAGCCACCGGCGCCCAAATCATTCACCTTTCCACCATCCCCCACGCGACGTTCGCCCTGTGGTCGCGGGCACTACGGC
>DYLT01000507.1 GCA_020721945.1 Blastopirellula marina | reverse complement strand
GGCGGAAGGCCCGGCGGCAGGGGGCTCCCCCGCCGCCAAGCCCCGGCCCGCGCGCAAGTCCTCGAGCACCTCGGCAGCCGAGTGGTAACGCCGCCCCTGGTCCTTGGCGGCCAGACGCTCGATGACGTGCGCCAGATCGGGGGGGACGCCTTCGAGCACGCGGGCGATGGGCGGCAGGTGCCGGTCGGGCGCGGCGTGCCACAAGAGCCACGCGATCTGCCGGTCGCGCCCGAACGTGCCCAACCCCGGAAACAACGCATCGAACTGCGGCCCGCAAAGCAGCTCGTAGGCCGAAAACCCCAGCGAGTACAGGTCGCTGGCCGGGCCCACCGGCCCGAACTGGCTCGAGACCAGTTCCGGGGCCATGTACTTCGTGGTCCCCTTCAGCAGGCTTCCCTGCTCGTTGCTGACCCGGCGCGCTAGCCCGAAATCGCCCAGCTTCACTCGACCCTGGGCGTCGGCGAGCATATTGCTGGGCTTCACGTCGCCGTGGATGACTCCGTTGCCGTGAAGAAAGTGCAACGCGCTCAGGCAGCACCCCAGCGCCAACCGCAGCGAGTCGAAATCCAGCGGGCCGGCCTCGATGGCGCGGGCCAGGTTCCCCCGCATCAATTCGAGCACCAGCCAGCCCCGCGCCCGGACGATGTCGTAGATCGTCAGGATGTTCGGGTGCTGGAGCGTCGCCAGCAACTGCGCCTCGTGCCAGTAGCGCTCGAGTTGCCGCGGATTGTCGAGATACTGCTGGTGAATCGCCTTGATCGCCACCTCGCGGCCCAACTCGCGGTCGCGGGCGCGGTACACCGTCGCGAAATCGCCCGAGGCGATCTGGTCCACGATCTCGTAGCGGGGCAACGGCTCGACGGCTCCGGGGCGATAGGGCGTAAGGTCCTGGCTCACGAGCGCCTCAGTCGCTTAACAAAAGGATCAACTGACGTTCGAGACGGCTGTCGCGCTCGGCGCTGCCGGTGATGCCCTTGGCCGGTTTGGGGTCCGCGCGAAGCAGATCGAGCACCCGGCGATACAGCTCGCGCTCTTTCGCCTCGTCGCCGCGGGCCCTCGCCACCTTCGCCTCGCGCAGCACGAGCTGATAAGGCCGAGGCGGTACATCCTCGTCCAACTCGCGGAAGTACTCCGTTTCGATGATCCTTCGGGCCTGCTCGCGCTCGAGGGTCTTCGAGGGGACGGCCGGGTCGGTCGGCACCACGACGAGCGCAATCGACGTGACCACGCTGACCGCCAACAGCCCGAAGAGCACCAGCGGGTGCATCCCACGCGAACCCGAGGGCTCCTGTGCTGCCGTGTCCGCAGCCTCGCCAAGCTTCAGCTCGGGAAGTTTCCCGTCCGGGGCCACCTTCAAGCTCGATGGAGCGGAATCGGCCGCAATGAATCGGGCGATCTTGCGCCCAGGCCCCGCGACCACGGGCGCCGGGCCGGGCAGGTCGCCCGGCGATGCGGGCACGGGAGCCCCCGGCGGAACCGGGGGAGCCGCGCGCGCCGGAGCCGGACCCGCGGTTCCCGCCGCCAACACCGGCGGCTCCAACGGCTCCTTGAACGTCTCCTTCGTCTCGTCGGGCACCCAGAACCGGCCCTGACAGCGCGGGCAGGTCGCATAGCTGCCGGCCTTTTTCGACGGCACCGCCAGGGGGTTCTTGCAGCGGGGACAATCGAGTCGGATCGGCATTCGCTCAGGCCGCGTGCTACAGGTAAAGCCCTACATACAAGTAGTTTAGCAGAAAAGGACCGAGGATGATCAGCACCGTGGCCGCCATGACCAGCACGGCGGGCAAGAGCATCTTCACCCCCGCCTCGCCCGCGATCGTCTCGGCCCGCTGCGTCCGCTTCAGCCGCAGGACGTCGGCTTGGGTCCGAAAAATCTGAGCCAGCGGCGTGCCGAGGTGCTCGCCCTGAAGGATCGAACCCAGGATGCTCGTGATCTCGTCGTCGCTGAGCCGGTCGCGCATGGCACTAAAGGCCTCGGCC
>DYLT01000134.1 GCA_020721945.1 Blastopirellula marina | reverse complement strand
GAGCGATCAGGACAGCTTTCATGCCAGGGGCCTCCTGGGATCACAGGTCGGAAATCGGAAGTCACCGGTTCGAAGTCGCCCAAGATATCCGGAAACCGACTGCGGGAAAAGAGGCGATTGGCCCTCCGCGCACCGTCGTTGTTCCCTCCGAGGCTCACCGCAGGCCCGACCCCGCACTACCACCGGGGCGAGACCCCGTTGACGATCGGCAAAGGGCCTTCCCCGCGCAGGAGCCGCGCCAAGTGGCCGGCCAAGAGGCGCGGGCTGTTGCGGAAGGCGTCGATCGTGCTGCCGGCAAGATGCGGCGTGATCGTCACGTTGTCGAGCCTCACCAAGGGATGGTCCGGCGGCAGCGGCTCGGTGTCGAACACGTCGAGCGCCGCGCCCATGATCCGCCGCTCTTGAAGCGCCCGGACCAGGGCCTGCTCGTCCACCAATCCGCTGCGAGCCGTATTGATCAGCACGGCCGTCGGTTTCATCATGGCCAGTTGGCGCTGGCCGATCAGGTGGCGGCTTTCCTCGGTGAGCCGGGCATGGATCGACACCACGTCCGACTCGCGCAAGAGCGTCTCGAGATCCACCAGGCGCACCGGTCCGGGGTCGCCCACGAAGTACGGATCGTAGGCGAGCACCCGGCTGCCGAAAGCGATCAGATACCCGGCCACCAACTGGGCGACCGCGCCGAACCCCACCAGCCCGACGGTCTTCTCGTACAACTCGGGGATCCCGTCGCTGTTGGGAAACGACCGCCGCCAGTCGCCGCGCTTCAGGCAGGCATACGACCGGGCGAGGTTGCGCACCTCGGCGAGGATGAGGCCCATCGTGCACTCGGCCACGGCGCGGGCGTTCCGGCCCGGCGTGTTGAGCACACAGATGCCCCGCTCGGTCGCGCACGCGACATCCACGTTCTCGGTGCCTCCCCGGAGCACGCCGATCACCTTCAGGCGCGTAGCGGCCTCGATGAACCTGCGCGACAGCGGCGTGAACTGCACGACGACGAGGTCGAACCCGGCCACGTCCTCGGTTACCTCGGGCGGTAGGGGCACGGTCTCGGGGCCCCCTTTCTCGATTGCCAGGTTCGCCTGCTGGAGTTCCACGAGCGTCGCATGTTCCCAGCGGCGCACCTCGACGGCGACGCCCAGCGGTTCGAGCGAGGCAAGCCCCTGTTCCATGAAGCCCGCGGGAATGTACGTATCGCTGATGGCTAGCAGTCGAAGCATGGCGATTGTCCGCCGTTCGTTGTCCGGGGTGCTCGTGCCCCGTACCGGTTCGGCCTCAGCCGCCAACCACGGCGTTGGAGGCCGATACGGCCTTTACCGGACGCGGCCGGGCACGGGGGTCAAGGCCACAGGTCCAGAAACGGTTACTTCCGTTCAAACGCGGTTCTCGGAGGACAATAACTTGATTTTCTCTTTCACCACGGTGGCAATCTCTTCGCGGATCGGTCCGAAGACCTCGTGAGGCAGCGGATCTGGACGCCGCAGTTGGCTTGCCGCGCGCTCCAGGCCCTTGCGCATGGCGATGCGGCAGTCGGCGTAGATATTCATCTTGCAGATACCGTGTTGCACGGCCTGGCGGACCTGGTCGTCAGGCGTGCCGGAGCCGCCGTGCAGCACCAGAGGCACCCGGCTGGCGGCGTTGAGTTCCTTCAACCGCTCGATGTTCAACGTGGGAAGCGACCGGTACACCCCGTGCGACGTGCCGATCGACACGGCCAGCGAATCGACCTCGGTCCGCTCGACGAATCGGGCGACCTCGCGGGGGTCGGTCAGCACGTTTTCGGTCGACTGGGTCTCCTCGAGATCCATGCCGCCCACCCGGCCCAACTCGGCCTCGACGCTCACGCCGTGGCGATGGGCGATCTCGACCGCCAAGCGCGTCTGTCGCGCGTTCTCGTCGAAGGGCAAAGCCGATCCGTCGAACATCACCGAGGTAAAACCCAGGTCGATCGCCATGCGGATCGTCTCCAGGCTTGTCGTGTGGTCGAGGTGGAGGACAATGGGAACCTCGTGCGACTGGGCCACGGCCCGCACCAGCCCCGAGAAGTAAGTCCACCCATGACCCGCCATGTCGGGTTCGAGGCACATGAGGAACACGGGCGATCGGCACGCCTCGGCCGTCTCGAGGACCGCCCGGACGAACACGTCCTCGACACCATCGAAGGCGGGCACGGCGTAGTGGTTCGCCCGGGCGTGGGCAAGGACTTCGGTAGCAGTGGCGAGCATGGTCTTTTCGGTTCGTGGGACGTAAACATCCAAAGCGGCTTATCGCATGAGCATGCCGCCGGTGACGTCGATCGTGGCCCCGGTCAGGTAGCTGGCCCGTTCCGAGGCCAAGAACACGACCACGTGGGCGACCTCCGCCGGGTCGGCGATGCGCCGCAGGGGGATGCGTTTCAAGTACTCCTCTTGGTTTTTTTCCAGGGCCTCGCGGGCCATCTCGGTGGTCATCATGCCCGGGGCCACGCAGTTGACGCAAATGCCCTCCGGCGCGACTTCCCGGGCCAGCGAGATGCTGAACGTGACCAAACCGGCCTTCGAGGCGGCGTAATGGGCATGCCCGGTGGTGGAGCCGTGGAACGCCGCCTGCGAGGTGATGTTCACGATCCGCCCCTTGCGGCGCGCGTCGAGCCAGCGGCGCACCGCCTCGCGGCAGGTGAGGAAGGGGCCGGTGAGATTGACGGCAATGGTCGCGTTCCATTGTTCCTCGGTCATCTCGCGCACGTAGGCCGTCGGCCAGATGCCCGCGTTGTTCACCAGAATATCGATCGGCCCGAGCGCCGCCTCGGTCTGGCGGAACATCTCGCGCACGTCGTCGGCCTTGGCGACGTTGCCGGGCACGGCGAGCGTGGCCACGCCGTGCCCTGCGCGGAGGACCTTGGCCAACTCGGCCGCTTCGGCGACCAGGTCGATGCCTTGGTCGAGGTCGCGGTAGTAATGGATAGCGACCTTGGCCCCCTCGGCAGCAAGTCCCAGGCAGATCGCCCGGCCAAGGCCGCGCGATCCGCCCGTCACCAAGGCCACTTTGTCCCTGAGGTTGAGGTCCATGGCGTGCCTTCGTTGCTCGATCGATCAGGCACCGACGCAATGGCTTGGTATACCGGAAGCTTCGCGCGGCTCCAAGGGGTCCGCGACCGAGACGCCACGGTGCCGGGGCGAGCCTCCCCCTGGCGTTCCGCGGCAAGTTCCGCCATATTGAGGGCGTGGTCATCCGCGTTCCGACCGAGGCGTGTAGAATGCGCAATGGAAGTCGTGGGAACCCAGATAGGTCTGGCGTCTCCACCCCGGGGAGAAGTCAAGGGATGAAGACCCATTCGACGACGATCCTGACAGTGCGGCACAAAGGGATCGTCGCCATGGGGGGGGACGGTCAGGTGACCGTCGGCAACTCGATCATGAAGGCCGATGCCGTGAAGATCCGCCGGATCATGGACGGCAGGGTCATTACGGGCTTCGCGGGCTCGACGGCCGACGCCTTCGCGCTGTTGGAACGGTTCGAGGCGAAACTCAAGGATTTTCCGCAGAATGTGCCCCGGGCGGCGACGGAGTTGGCCAAGGAATGGCGCACCGATCGCGTTTTGCGGCGCCTCGAGGCCATGATGGCCGTGGTCGATGCCCGGCACACCCTCTTGATTACCGGCAACGGCGATGTGGTGCAGCCCACCGACGGCATTCTGGGGATCGGTTCCGGCGGCAACTACGCGGTGGCGGCGGCGCGGGCGTTGGTGGCCCATTCCGAGCTGACCGCGCCGGAGATCGTCCGCACCGCCTTGGAAATCGCGGCGGGCATCGACGTGTACACCAACACGCACATCCTCGTGGAGGAACTGGAGTGGCAGAACTGAGCCCTCGGGAGATCGTCGCGGAACTCGACCGGCACATCGTGGGCCAGGATGCGGCGAAAAAGGCCGTGGCCGTGGCCATCCGCAACCGTTGGCGTCGGCAGCGACTCCCCGAGGAAATGCGCGTCGAGGTAGCGCCCAAGAACATCATGATGATTGGCCCGACCGGGGTGGGCAAGACCGAGATCGCCCGGCGTCTGGCCCGACTGACCGGCGCCCCGTTCATCAAGGTCGAAGCCACCCGGTACACCGAGGTCGGTTACTACGGCCGCGACGTCGAGAGCATGGTCCGCGAGTTGGTCGAGAACGCGATCGGCCTGGTGCGCGAGAAGGAGAAGGAGCGGGTCGAGTGCGAGGCCCGAGCCCGAGCCGAGGAACGACTGCTCGACCTCCTGGTGCCGCGTCCGGCGGTCGTCGACTCCGGCATGGAGGCGGATACCGCCGAGCGCTACGAGCGGACTCGGAAGAAGTTCCGGTCGATGCTCGAAGCCGGCGAATTGGAGACCCGCCGCGTCGAGATCACCGTCGAGCAGAAGGCCGCCCCGGTGATGTTCACCGGGGTGGGGCTGGAGCAGATGGATATCGACCTTCACGCGATGTTCGAGAAGATCCTCCCCAAACACACGGCCCGCCGCGATCTGACCGTCGCCGAGGCCCGCAAGGTGCTTCTCGAGCAAGAGACCGAAGCCCTGATCAACCAGGAGAAGGTCAACGCCCAGGCCATCGACCTGGCCCAGAACCTGGGTATCATCTTTATCGACGAAATCGACAAGGTCGTGGCCAGCGATGCGGCACACGGACCCGATGTCTCTCGCCAAGGCGTCCAGCGCGACCTGTTGCCGATCGTCGAAGGGACGACCGTGCAGACCCGATACGGTTGGGTCAAGACCGACCACATCCTGTTCATCGCGGCCGGGGCGTTCCATCGCGCGAAACCGAGCGACCTCATGCCCGAACTCCAGGGGCGGTTTCCGATCCGGGTCGAGCTGGGCGCGCTGACGAAAGACGATTTCATCCGCATCTTGACCGAACCGAAGAACGCGCTGGTCAAGCAGTACCAGGCCTTGCTCGGCACCGAGGGGGTCGAGGTGGTCTTCGGGCCCGATGCCATCGACTGCCTGGCCAGCTATGCCTTCCACGTGAACCAGACCTCCCAAAACATCGGCGCCAGGCGGCTTTACACCATCATGGAACGCCTGTTGGAGGAACTGAGCTTCGAGGCCCCGGACATGAAGATGGGCCGCGTCGTCATCAACGCGGCCTATGTGAATCAGCGGCTTCAGAACGTCGCGCAGGATGAGGACCTGAGCAAGTTCATTCTGTGAGGGCTATTCGAGGAGGTCATGCCATGCCCAACTACGAATTCGAGTGCACACAGTGTGGCGAGAAGTTCGTCGAGAAGCAGACCTTCGAAGAGCACGATCGACACAAGCCCATCAAGTGCCCCAAGTGCGGCAGCAAGGCGACCCGCCAACTCATCACCGCGGCCTTTGCCAAGACCACGAAGAAGTCGTAGACCTCGCTAATCTGCCCGCCTACCCAAGAGGGGACCCATTGTAGGTTTTACACGACCTCGGTAGATCGGGTACAATCGTTCCGGCGGGTGTGCCGTGGGATGGCACGCCACGGGTCGCGCAGGATCCCGCGGTTGCCTGGGTTCCGCACGCGGCCCGTCTGGCTATTCCCATTTCGTGCTCGTTTGGCACACCAGTCGCTACGGGCCGGGCTGGGCAGGCCGGAATTGGAGTCTGGCCACGCGTCTGCGACTTGCCAGGGAAGAAAACAGGTGGGCGATCCGCCAGCCCTATGGATTGGCGAGGGATCGAACGGCCTGCATCCCAAAGGGATTTGGGGAGTCTCACGCCCATGCACAGCACTTCGGGGTCGTTGGTGATTGCCGGCTTGGCAGCGGTTCAAGTGTTCGGGCTTTTCGCCTCTTTGGGCACCCGGCTCAGCGCGGGCTCGCGGTTTGAAGGCAAGTGTCGGTGTCTTTTTGTCGCCTTGTTGGGGTTGGCGGGCATGGGGACCCTCGTGGCGTTGGCCATGACGCCCGCTTACTGGGTGGTCTCGGGAGCAAGTCTCTCGGTGATGGTTCTTGTCGCGACATGCGACTTCCGACGCTCGGATCATTCCGGGGTATGGTAATAGGCCACCCTATGGACTAGGTTTCATCGCGTCAATCTTGCGCGGACTCTGCGATCGATTCCAAGGGATTGCAAAGCCTTCTGTCGCACCGCGCGGGGTGGATGACAGCGCCGAAATGCTTGGCGCAATTGCATTTCCGAAGCATCCGCTACGTCCGTCGTGCATGGCCGGACCGCGAACGCCTGCAAAATCGAAAAAAGTCTACCTTTCGTCCCGATCCCGAACCGAAACGTATAGTCAGGCAGCAAACATCGGACTCGGAAGTTGCGCGAGGGGGGCCAACCGCGACAGTCCAGAGTGTTCGGTTTTCGCGTGGCGAATCCCTCCTCTCCCTTTCGTCCGGCATTGCTGGGACCCTTATACGACAACCACAAGACTGCCCAAGGTCCAGGGCCATCGGCCAGCCGAGCCGGGCGCGGGACGGGGCAAGCTGGCGCGCCGAGAGCGCGTCGTTCTCCGGTGCCCCACCACCGGGGTGTTCCTGACAGGAGGGATGGCATGCGACGTTTGTTTGTTGGTTTTTTGGTCGCCGCAGCGGTCGCCCTGGTCCCCGCCTGGACCTACGCCGGGAACCAAGAGGTCGCCGAGCAAATCGCCGCGAGCCTGAAGGAAAGCGGCCAGTTGCACGGATACAAAATCGGGGTGAAGTTCCAAGACGGCACCGCGTGGCTTAGGGGACAAGTGACCAGTCAAGCGCAGATGAACACGGCCCTGCGACTGGCGTTCCAGACCCCGGGGGTCACGCGGGTCGTGAACAACCTGACGGTCGTCGGGCAGGAGGCCGACCCGGCGGCCAAGCCGGCCGAGACGCTTCGTCCTCTCCAACCCGTTCAGGGGGCACTGGCGGCCGAGCAGACGCCGCGGCCGTTCCTGCGCGACATGCTTGGCGCGCAAAGCAATCGAAGGATCGGCGTCGAAAGGGCTTCGGCTTCGCCAGCGACCCCAGCGCCCTCGCAGCGGGCTGACCGACTGGCCGTGACCATCGGGAGCAGCGCCCCGTCGCCGATCGCGCAAACCGGCCTCGAAGAGCCGACGCTGGCGCCGCCGCGGCAGAATCGTGAGGCGGCCGTGGCCGCGCCGCCCACCTCGGTCGTGTCGCCCGCGGTGCTGCCCAACGTCCAGCCGACGATGGTCGCGTACAACCAGCCCACCCCGGCCGCGCCAGCCCCGGCCCCGGTCCCGGTTCCTCCCGCGCCGATTCCCGCCGGGGCGGCCCAGTCCGCGGGTGCTAGCGGCGCTCCGCTTCCGATGGCTCCTGCCGGCGGACCGCTGCCCATGGGCTCGAGCGTCGGACCGATGCGGTTCGACCAGCCGAACATGCCCAACTACGCTTGGCCAAGCTATTCGGCTTACCCAAATTACGCGGCGCTGACGTATCCGAAACAGTATTCGGCCGCTGCCTGGCCGTACATCGGCCCGTTCTACCCCTATCCGCAGGTTCCCTTGGGGTGGCGCAAGGTGACCCTGGAGTGGAGTGACGGGTGGTGGTTCCTCGACTTCGACGATGGCACGGCGAAAGGCCCGTTCTCCGGTCTGTTCCGCCCCCACCGCTAGCGCAAGAAAACCACCCGCTTGTCGGGCAATTCCCGAAGCCCTCGTGCGGAACGGGTCCGCACGAGGGCTTTGTTCGTTGGTGGCCGCGATGGTCGCCCGAGCCTAATACTCGGCATTTGCGGAAAAACCCGCAAGTTCGGCGCAGGTTCACACGATAAATACTTGCGGCTTCGAGACCACACACGCACGAGGCGGCTTACCAGTCGCGAACCGATCCGTCGAGGTGCCTTTCATGAACCAGCGAACCGTATCTCTTGCCGTCCTTGGCTTCAGCGCGATCTGCCTGTTGGCGGCGACCGGGTGCAATACGACCTACGGGCCCCGGTTTGGCATTTTCGCGTACCCCATCCCGGTCAGCCCGTACCTCCAGGACATGGAAGAAGATCGGTTCTGGGAACACGAGCGGTACGAGCGCGTGCCCGTTCTGGAACCCCTCACGCCCGGCGGGCCGGTTGCGGCGCTCGACGCGCCGTCGCACGACGAGATCATGAGGGCGTTGGAACGTGCCCGACCGACGGAAGGCGGGCTGCCGTTCTTGCACGAAGTCCAGCGCAACAACGTGCGGATCGTGGTCGAGCCGATCGCCGATTCGGTCGATCCGGTCCGCGTGTATCCGCTGATCGGTCCAGCCCAGCTCCATCACGCCCGATACAAGTGCACGGTGTACTTCTCCGAAGTCACCCGGGTTGGCTGGCCGATCCCTTACACGACCAAGAACGAGGACGCTCAGGAAGTGCTCTACATCGACCACGACCACCTGCACATGGTGGGCAACGTCGATGCGGGGCCAGGCGGTGCCACGGGAACGGGGCCCGCGGCGGTGCCCGTCAGCACGCCCGCGGCCGCGTCGGCGTCTCCGCCGCCGGGTGCGGCGCCGGGTGGTCCGGTTGCCGCCGCGATGCCGGGCGCGGCCCCCGTGTTCCGAGCCAGCAACGGCACGGGCCGCATGTAAACATCGTGTGCGTGTACGGGAAGAGGCGACACCACGATGAAGACCCCGGCGGCAACGGTCTCGAAGCCGATGCCGCCGGGGTTGTTCCATTGCGGCCGCGACCTGGGCCGAGCGTCGATGGTGCAGGTGGCCATGGGATTCCGTTGGACGAGTCTCGCCGTGATCGCGGCCTGGGCGGCTTGGGCAGGCCCTGCCGCGCTCTGCGCCGACGAGGCCGATGACCAGTACGCCGTGGCGGCAGGGCATTACGCGCGCCAGCAGTGGCAACTCGCCGACGAAGAATTTCGTCGCTACTTCGCGAAGTTCCCCGACCACGCCGCGCGTCCGGCAGCCCTGTTCTACCACGGCGAAACGCTGCTTCAACTGGGGCGCTTCGACGAGGCGGCGGCGCGCTGCGGCGAATACCTCCAGCAGAACCCCTCCGGCGAATTCGCCAAGACCGCCCGGTTCCGCGTCGGCGAGGCGGAATACTTGGCCGGAAAGCTCGACCAGGCCAAGGCCGACCTGGCTCAGTTTCTCGAAAAGCACCCCGCCGACCCGCTCAATGCCTACGTGTTGCCCTACTTGGGCGAGATCGCCCTCGCGAACCACGAACTGGCCGCCGCCGAGTCGTTCTTTCGTCGCGGCTTGAGCGAGTATCCCGAGGGCCGACTCCAGGACGACTGCCGCTACGGTCTCGCCCGAACCCTCGAGAAGCAAGAACAACACGACGAAGCCGAGAAGCTCTACCTGGCGGTGGCGGGCAAGCCGGGAAGCCGCCTGGCAGCCGATGCCCAATATCGCCTGGGGGCCGTGCAATACGCGATGGGAAGGTACGCCGAGGCGGTCGAGACGTTTCGGGCGTTCGAAACCACCTGGGCGGCCAGCCCACGGCAGGCGCCGGCCCGGTTGGGTCGCGGTTGGGCCCTGATCAAACTCGGAAAGCCGGCCGACGCGGCCGCCTGCTTCTCGTTGATTGTCGCGGACCCGAAGCACGGGATCGAGGCCCGGTATTGGCTCGGCCTGAGCCAGAAAGCACAAAACGACTGGTCGGGCGCGGCCAAGACCTTGCTGGCGGCTGCGGAGGCCGCCCCTGACCACGCGATGGCACCGGCCCTCCGTTTCCACGCCGGCGATGCCCTCTTGCGCGGCGGTGATCCGGCAGCGGCCGTCCGGCAATTCGACCTGGCCCTGTCGTTTCCCGCCCCGGGCAACCCGTGGCTCGACCACGCCTTGCGCGGCAAAGTCCAGGCGGCCGCGCAGATGCAGAACCACGGGGAGATCGACCGCCTGGCCGAGGAGTTTCGCCGGCGGTTTCCCGCCAGTCCGCTCAAGGCGGATGTCGATCGGATGGCGGCGCGGTCGCTCATCGAGCGGAAGGAGTATCAGGCGGCCGCGCGATGCTTGGAGCCCTTGGCCGCGGCGGACTCCGGCATGGAAGACCGTTATCTTCTGGCCGTCTGTCTCGAAGGACTCAAGCGGTACGACGACGCGCTGCGGACGCTGGCCCCCGTGCTGGCGTCCCCCGATAGCCCGCTTCGCGCCGAGGCCCGATGGCTCGAGGCATCGATCCACGCGGTCACGGGGCGATATCGCGAGGCGATCGCGCCGCTGGAAGACTGGATCGCCACAGCCCAACACGCGCCCGCCGACGCCGCGGTCAAAGGTCGGGGGCTATTGGCCATCTGCTACGTCCGGACCGGACAATTCGACAAGGCCAAGCGACTCGCCGAAGAACTGACCGGCAAGTACGCAGGCCACGCGCTGTTCGGCCCCGCCATCGAGCAGTTGGCCGAGGCAGCTTACGAAGCTGGCCAGACCGAATGGTCCAACGAGTTGTTCCAGCGACTGGCCGGCCATGCCTCCTCCGCGGCCGAGAGACTCAAGGCGCTTTCGGGCCTGGGTTGGAGCCTGTGGAAGGCAGGTCGTCTGGACGAGGCCGCCGCCACGTTCGAACGGCTGCTGGAGCAACATCCGGATCCCGACCTGGCGGCCGAAACCGCGTTGGCCCGGGGGCAGATCCTCGAGAAGCTCAAGCGGCCCGACGATGCGTTGGCCATGTACGACCGGGTGATCGCCCAACACGCCACCAGCAAGGAGATGCCTCAGGCCCTTCTCGGCGCGGCCCGGCTGCACAAGCAGGCCGGCCGCCACCAGGTCGCCGCGGCCTTGCTCGAACGGCTTGTCAGGGAGCATCCCAAGCTGCCCGAACTCGATGCGGTCCTGTACGAGTGGGCGTGGACCCTGGCGGATATGGGAAAACAGGCCGAGTCCATCGACAAGTTCGAGCGAATCCGCAAGGGGCATCCGAAAAGCCGCTATTGGGCAGACTCGGCATTTCGGGTAGCCCAGGCCGCCTATCGGGCCCGCCAGTTCGCCCAGGCCCGCGACGTGGTCGACAAGCTCTTGGCTGCCAATCCCGATCCCGCCGTGCGCGAGCACGCGATGTACTTGAAGGGGCAAATTGCGGCCGGACAGCAGAAGTGGCCGGAAGCCGCCGAGCGGTTCGCCGCCGTGGTCCGGGAGTTCCCCCGCGGCACGCTGCGCCGGATGGCAGAGTACGGCCAGGCCGAGGCCGCGTTCCAGCAGGGGGATTACACGGCCGCGGCCGAGCGCTTTGCGCGACTAGGCCGGGACGACGCGCAGGCCGAGCCCTCGTGGCGCGCCGTGGTCCGCCTGCGCCAGGCGCAGGCCTTGGGTCAGCAGAAGAAGTGGAAGGAGGCCCACGCGGTGGCCTCGACGATCGAGGCCGCGTTCCCGGGTTTCGAGGAGCAATACGAGGCCGATTACCTCGTGGGCCGGTGCCTGGCGAGTTGGTCCACGCCGGACTTCGAGGGGGCCCGAGCTGCGTACCGCAAGGTCATCCGGTCGCCCGGCGGCGCCAAGAGCGAGACGGCGGCGAAGGCCCAGTTGATGATCGCCGAGACGTACTTTCACGAAAAGGACTATGCCGCGGCGCTCCGCGAGTACCTGCGGGTGGAGATCCTGTATGCCTATCCCGAGGTCCAGGCGGCGGCCCTCTTGCAGGCCGGCAAGTGCCACGAGCTGTTGGGCGAAACGAAACAAGCGGCCGAAGTCTATGCGCGTCTGGCCTCGACGTGGCCGGATTCTCCGCCGGCCAAGGAGGCGGTCCAGCGCGCCAAGGCGCTGCGCCAAGACCGAAAGCCCTGATCACCCCTCCGCCTGAGGAAACCGTCATGAGACCGCGAACGAAACCGAATGTCGTGCGTTGGGGTGGGCTGGTGCGTATTGGGCTCTTGGGGGTGACGGCGTGGGCGGCGCTATGGTGGGGCGGTCCGGCGCAGCCTGCCGAGGACCCCAAGCCCCCGGCCGCGCGCGCCGCGGCCGCCGAGAAAAAGCCCACCCCAGAGAAGCAGAACGAGCTGATCGCCACCACCGACGTGCTGAAGATCATGAAGGAAGGCGGGATCTTGATGTATCCCATCGCCTTCTGCTCGCTGGTCATGGTGGCCTTCATCTTCGAGCGTTTGATAGCCCTGCGCCGCGGCCGCGTGATCCCCAAGCCGTTCATCACGCGGATCGTCCAGCAGATCCGCGATGGGCAGCTCGATCGCGAGCAGGCGTTGGCCCTGTGCGAAGAGAACGGAAGCGCTGTGGCCCAGGTCTGCGCCGGCGCGGTCCGCAAATGGGGCCGGCCCGCCGTCGAGGTCGAACAGGCGATTCTCGACGCCGGAGAGCGGGCCTCGCACGGGCTGCGGGCCCACCTGCGCGTGTTCAGCGCCGTCTCGACGATCGCCCCGCTGCTCGGGCTGCTCGGCACGGTCTTCGGCATGATCCAGGCGTTCAACGCCGTGGCGGCCAGCGACGCGCTGGGCCGGCCGGAACTGCTGGCCAATGGCGTCGCCCAGGCACTGCTGACCACCGCCTTTGGGCTCGTTGTGGCCATTCCGGCCTTGCTGGTGTACTACGTCTTCGTCAGCCGCGTCGACCGGCTGATCACCGACATCGACGCGTACGGCGAGGAACTGGTGCGCTTGATCTCGGCCGAGGAGATCGAACTTCGCGAAGAAGCCCGCGCCGGCAAGGGGCGCCGGTCCGGACGCCGCGACAACGTGCCCGACGACCACGGCAACGGCCAGGACCCCAGTGCTTCCGAAACCCAACCAGCCCGAAGCCAAGCCGGAAAATCGCCGAGCACCGGCCGCGACAAGCGAAACCCCTAGCGTGATGGGAACGCCATGCCGCTGAAAACGCATATCGACGAAGAGCCGTCGCTCAATCTGACCCCGATGGTCGACGTGGTCTTCCAGTTGATCCTGTTCTTTCTGCTGGGCACGAAGTTCACCGAGATGGAACGGAAGATCGGCCTGGAAATCCCGCGCGTTACCGCGAACCAGGCGCTGACCGCCGCGCCGGAACGCCAGGTGGTCAACGTCTACCCGGACGGCCAGATCACGCTCGATGGCGCCCCGGTGAACCTCGAACAGCTTGTCGCGCAACTCGAGACCGCGCGCCAACAATATGCCGACCTTGGCGTGCTGGTGCGCGGCGATGCCCACGGGCCGTTCCAGCAAGTGGCCGAGGTCCTCAACGCCTGCAAGCGGGCCGGCATTCAGGAATTGGGGATTTCCGTCCTCCCGGTCAACCCGAATAAGAACTAGCCGATGGCTTGGTTGCGGATCGATCGTCTTCTCGAGTTCTTCACCCGCGCGGAGTTCGTTCGAGGACTCCTCGGGGCGGGGCTCGTCGCGCTGGGGATCGCGCTCGGGGCCCTGGTGTACACGCGCTGGGGGCGATCGCGGTCCGTGGAGAAGTGCCTGGTGCTGTCGGCCCTCCTCCACGTGTGGCTCGCCATCCTGTTGACGACACTGCACATCACCATCGCCCAGCCGCCGGAAGCCGCGCGGGAAGTCCGGGTGGCCTTGGACCCCGAGCCCACGGCGCAGCAGAAAACGGCAATGGGTGCCGCGTCGCGGGACCGGCCTTGGGAGACGCCAGACACGGCGTGGTCGTTCGAGCCGTGGCAGATCGAG
>DYLT01000506.1 GCA_020721945.1 Blastopirellula marina | reverse complement strand
CGAGCCGCGCGCGCCGGTCTGGTTGGCCGCCGCCGCTCCGCTGGCCGAGGCCGCGGCGGCACCGGCCGCGGCAACCCCAGCCCCGTTGCCGCCGGCCACCCGGGAAACCGCCCCGAGGTCGGCGCCGGCCGGTTCCCGGTCTCCGGCGCGCGCCGGCGGGCGGCTGTCGCTGCCGCTCTTGAAACCGCCATCGAGCGCCGCGCCCGCCAACCCTTTGAAGATCCCGCTGGCCGGCGCGCCGCCGGCCGACCGCGTGGCGATCAAGGGAACCGATGGGCTGATTTCGCTGGCGGTCAACGGCGTGCCCCTGAATGAAGTCCTCATGGTGCTGGCGCAGCAGCAGAACCTGAACATCGTCTGCGCCGAGAACCTGCGCACGTCGATTACCGTGACGCTCGAAAAGGTGCCGCTTTCGACCGCACTCGATTCGATCCTGGCCATCGCCGGATGCTCGTGGGTGCGCGAGAACGACGTGATCTATGTGACCAGCGTAAGCGAGCGGTCGAAGCTGCCGCCGGCCGTGCAGGGGCGCCAAGTCCGCGTGTTCCGCCTCGATTTCGCGTCGGCCACCGAGGTCGAGAAGGCCGTCAAGGGCATGCTCTCGCCGGTCGGCCAGTGCTTCACCACGATCAGCAAGTCCACGGACAACCGCCAGACCCAGGAGATCGTGATCGTCGAGGACGTGCCCGCCTACCTGCACGCCATCGCCCAGTGCATCGAGCAGATCGACCAGCCGCCCCGCCAGGTGATGATCGAGGCCCACGTGCTGGCCGTCACGCTCGACTCGAACGACCGCTGCGGCGTGAACCTGACGGCGCTGGCCAAGGTGCTTCATCATGACATGAAGTTCTACGCCCAGGGAATAGCCAACCCGACGGCCCCCCAGGCGTTCTTCTTCAGCTACGACGGCAGCGATCTCGACGTGCTGATCGAAGCCCTGCGCACGCAAAGCAACGCCAAGACTCTCGCCTCGCCCAAGGTGCTGGTGCTCAACGGGCAGGAGGCGAAGATCCAGGTCGGCCGGCAACTCGGGTTCCGCGTGGTCACCACCACCGAGACCAGCTCGATGGAAAGCATCAACTTTCTCGACGTGGGCGTGGTGCTGACGGTCACGCCGCGGATCAGCCGGGATGGGCAAGTGCTGATGCACGTCAAGCCCGAGGTCTCCAAGGGCGAGGTCAATCCCGACACCGGCCTGCCGGAAGAAGACACCACGCAGGTCGAGACGAACATCCTCTTGCCCGACGGACGCGGCATGGTCATCGGCGGGCTGATTCAGGAAAAAGACATCGAACTTCAATCGAAGGTTCCGTTTTTTGGCGACATTTACCTGGTGGGCAAGCTGTTCCGGCGGCGCGAGCTGAGCAAGCAGCGTCAGGAAATCATCATCACCCTGGTGCCGCGCATCGTGCCCGCCACCCTGGTCTGCGGCGATCGCCACGCGATGGAAGTCCAGAAGGCCGAGACGCCGCTGGTCGATCGGAACCTCGAGCGAGTGTACCGGCCGTGGGACGGGATGTTGCCCGATGCCATCGAGAACCCGGCGCACCTCGCCGATTTGCCCGCGGTCAAGCAGCATGCCGCGCGTCCGTACGGCCCGCCGTGCCCGGACGTCGACGCCCCCAGTACGGCGTGCGGCGAGTCCGAGCCGTACTACGGAGGTACCACGATGGAAAGGACCCCGCGATGAACGATAGCCTCCCGGTTCCCCCCGAATTGCAGCACCTGATCGAGAAGCGCCAAAGCCGCGACCGACGCAAGAAGGCACGCCGCAAGGCGTCGGACCGGCGCAAGGTCGATCTGGGCCCTCTGGGAGCAATCCGACCGGGCATGCCGCTGGACGCTCTGCCGCTCGAAGAACGCCGGGTCGTCCAGCGGCGCAAGAAACCCGACCGGCGCCGCCGCGCACGGCGCCGAGACGAGGGTTAGCCGAGGCCCTCGCCATTCCCACCGGGTGCGTCGGTCTTACGGGTCCCGGCCGGGCCCGACGCAGCCCAACCCGCTTGCG
>DYLT01000133.1 GCA_020721945.1 Blastopirellula marina | reverse complement strand
CGGACCGCGGGGCGAGGCCTATCGCAAGGGCGTCGGACGGCTCCGGCTCGATCCGTATCGCTCCGCGGCGTTCTTGCGTGCCGATATCTCGTTCGAGATGAAGCGGGTGTTCACCAACTATAGCGGCGATATCTCCGGACGCTTCATCGAGATCGCCACCCTCACCTCGCCTCCCGGACGAATGACGCCCGAAACGCTCGCCGAACTACTCAACGACCTCCCCAAGTACCAGAAGGCTGACGGGCATTTCGGCTGCGACGTCGACTGGAGCGGGCCGCTGGAGCCCGAAAGCCCCGGCGCCGTGAAGCTGCCGATCTTTTGGGGCAACTCGCGGCTGTTGGTGGGCCTCGTGGAAGCCCATCGCGCGTTTGGCCGAACCGATTTGCTCCAGGCCGCGCGAGGCATCGGCGACTTCTACCTCGCGACGGCCGACCGGTTCCTCGACCCCGCGCGCGAGGCGGAATACCGGGCCACCGGAAGCTACGCCGCCGGCTACCCGACCGACTACTTCCCTGGCATCGAGGGCCTCGCACGGCTCTACGAAGCGACCCGAGACGAACGCTACCTGCGCCAGGCCGAACGCATGGCCGACTTCTTCCAGCGGTTCGATAAGTTGCCCATCGATCACAGCCATGGCCATTTGATCACGCATCACGGCCTCTTGCTGCTCTATGGCTTGACCGGCAAACGGGAATACCTCGATCGGCCGTTGCGGCGCTGGGAAGAAGCAGTCACCGGCGGCTATGTGTGGCCGACGGGTGGCGTGGGCGAGAAGTTCTGGGTAAGCCACGCCACCGACGAGGATTGCAGCGAAGCCGACTGGCTGCGGCTGAACCTGCGCTTGGGGGCGATGACTGGCCAGACCCGGTTTCTCGACATGGCCGAACGGCTGCTAAGGAACCACTACGCGATGAACCGCACGGACAACGGCGGATACGGCCACCACAACTTCGTGTGCGACCCCGAGGGTCCGTTGCTGATGCAGCCGAAGTGTACCGAGGCCGTTTGGTGCTGCACGTTTCACGGCCTGCTGGGGCTTCATACGCTCAAACGCCATGTCGTCGTCGGCTCGCCGCGAGGGATCTTCGTGAACTTTCCGATCGATGTCTCGGCCCCCGTCGAGACGGCCCAAGGCCAGTGGAAGGTGACCGTCGCGACGAGCGAAGACCACCCCGGCGAGATGACGTGCCGCGTGCGACTCGACGCGGGGGCCTCGGGGACCAAGGAGCTGCCAGACGTCTTCCTCCGCCGGCCATCGTGGGCCGAGGCGGTCACCGTGCGCGCCCACAAAAGACAAGCAAGCCAGCCCTCCGCCAGCGCCGGCTACCTCCGCCTGCCGGTCGGCCAAGGCGCGGAAGGCGAGGTTTCGGTAACCTTCGCCTTGACTCCGCGCGTGGAAGACCGGCGCCTGCGGACGCTTTCGCTCGGCGCCCGTGCGATCGGCCGTCATGCCGGCGTGGTGCTCTGCCACGGGCCGCGCCTGCTCATGGCCAACGCCGACACGCCGCGCCCGGCGGTGGCGGTCCTGGTCGATCTGAAGGGACGCCTGGTTCTGCCCGAGGCCCGCGGTGGGGTATATCGGCTCGTGCGGCTCGATCGCGCCGAGGCGACGGAGCAACAGATTGCCGAGGCCGCCAAGTCGGGGGCCCGCCTGGACCTCGCCCCGTGGGAACGCGTACGCCGAGATGCCCCCGTCGCCTTCGTGTTCGATCTGGTCGCGGTCCCCGAAACATCGCCGCTGGCGAAGCGGCTGAAAGACTGAGCCTGCCTGGCGGCAGGTGCCCGTTCGCAGGCTGAAGACAGGCACGCCCCTAAGCCGCAAGGCATCGCGTGCCAAAAAGTTGGCACTTTCGCGGCGCGGGAACGTCTGGCCAGCGTGCGGATTTTCTTCTCCGGTAAGTCCTTGTGGGCGACGCCCGATCTACGCACGTACGCGGAAATCGGTGCATCGCGCACCAGACGTCCTGGCCACGGAGCTTCTCGCCCCATCGCTTGCGATAGGCTATCATTACTTGAAAGGGGTTTCTCTTGGACTTCCGGGCCCGCGCGATGAGTTCCCAGGTCGAGCCGACGATCCATCCAGCCGACTCGCCAACTGGCGTCGGCGCGAGCCGATCGGTTGCCCGAACGGTCATCGACGCTGCGCAGCCTTGGCGGTTCGTCGATTTCGGCGAACTCTGGCGGTCGCGCGATCTGTTGTGGATGCTCACGGCCAGGGATTTGAAGGTGCGCTATCGCCAGGCCGTGGTGGGAGCGGCCTGGGCGGTCCTCCAGCCCGTGCTGACGATGGTCATCTTTGGCGTGCTTTTCGGCCTCTTGGGGCGCAAGCCGGCCGCGGGCGATGCTCCCTATCTGGTGACGGCGTATTGCGGATTGCTACCGTGGCACTTGCTGGCCACGTCGCTGTCGCAGGCCACGGCGAGCCTCGTGAACGACCGGCACGTGATTACCCGTGTCTACTTCCCCCGGATGTTGCTGCCGATGGCCAGCGTGGTAGCCGCGCTGGTCGATTTCGGCATTGCTGCGGTGGTTTTGGCTGGCCTCATGGCCTGGTTCGGGATCGTGCCGAATCGGGCGATGGTGGCGTTGCCGGGTTTTGTGCTGTTGGCCGTGCTCGTCTCCCTGGGTGCCGGCCTCTGGCTGTCGGCTCTCCATGCCCTGTACCGCGACATCGGATACACGGTGCCGTTCTTGCTTCAAGTCGGGTTCTTCATCAGCCCCGTGGTGTACGAGACGGCAGCGCTGGTGCCTGAACGTTGGCGTCTGGTATACGGCCTCAATCCCATGGTCGGCGCGATCGAGGGGTTCCGCTGGGCGCTGTTGGGTGGTCCCGCGCCGCCGACGGCGATGCTGGCGGTCTCGATGGCGGTCGCCGCGGCGTTTCTGCTGGGCGGGATGGCCTTTTTCCGCCGGGTCGAACACGTGATCGCCGATCGGATTTGACCCATGAGCCACCCGGCTATCCGCGTCCAGAACGTCTCGAAACGTTTCCGTCTGGGGACCGGCGCGTCGTACGGCCGTTTCTCAGAAACGCTTCAGGACTGGGCCGTGGGCCTGGTTCGCCGGCCCTGGGCCTGGTGGCGCGGCCGGACGGGGGAGACGGCCAAGCCCACGCGCGAGGTATGGGCCCTGCGCGACGTCTCGTTCGATGTGGCCCAGGGCGAAGTGGTCGGCATCGTCGGCCGCAACGGCGCGGGAAAAAGTACCTTGCTCAAAGTGCTCTCGCGGGTCATCCATCCTACCCGGGGGCGAGTCGAACTGGTCGGCCGCGTCGGCAGCCTGCTCGAGGTGGGCACGGGATTTCATCCCGAGTTGACCGGGCGCGAGAACGTCTTTCTCAGCGGCGCGATCTTGGGGATGTCGCGCCGGGAGATCCGCCGCAAGTTCGACGCGATCGCCGCCTTCGCCCAGATCGAGCCGTTCCTCGACACGCCGGTCAAACGGTACTCGAACGGCATGGTGGTGCGGCTCGGGTTCGCCGTCGCTGCCCACCTCGAACCCGAGATCCTCCTGGTCGACGAGGTGCTCTCGGTCGGCGATGTCGCGTTCCAGAAGAAGTGCATCGGGAAGATGGACGAAGTCCGGCGCCAGGGGCGGACCGTGCTGATCGTCTCGCACAACCTGCCCAGCATCGTCAACTTGTGCGGCCGCGCGATGCTCCTGGACGCTGGCAGGATCGTCTTCGAGGGCTTGCCCGCCGACGTGGTGCACCAGTACCTTGCGACGGTGCGCTCGGCCGCGGGCGAAATCACATGGCCCGATCTGGACCGCGCCCCGGGCGACCCGGGGTTCAAGCTCTGTTCGGTGCGGATTCTCCAAGACGACGGCCGGCAGCCCACGGGCGATGTCGATATCGCCAAGGACGTGCTGATCGAGATCACGTACCGCAACCTCATCGAGGGTACACCGCTGTACGCCGGCATCTGGCTTAAGGATCAGCTCGGCACCTTCGTGCTTTCGAGCCACAATGCCCGGTCGCAGAACCTGACGCCCGATCCCTGGTACGGCCGGCCGTATCCACCGGGGCGCTTTCGGACCGTCTGCCGCATCCCGGGGAACTTCCTCAACGAAGGCCGCTACCACGTCACGCCGTTGCTGGGCCGCGTGCCTCAGCCGGCGCTCGTGCTCGACGAATCGACGATCGCCTTCGACGTTCACGACACGGGGGCCATGCGCGAAGAGTACACCGGTTCATGGGCGGGCCCGGTGATCCGCCCCAGGCTGGCCTGGTGCACCGAGCCCCTGGACGAGGGCGCCGAAACACGGCCAGCCACGGAGTGACGCCATGGGACTTGCACGAGGCGCCATCCATCTGTTGCTCAAGGAGGCCGCGCGGCGGCCGTTCGCCGGGAGTGTGGCCACGTTGGGCCGCCAGGACGTGCTTTGCACCTACGAACAATTGCGACGCATATCGAGGCGATTCGGCGTCGGCTTGCATCCGACCGAGGTTTCGCTGCACCGCAAGGCGGAATTGGCCCGGCAGGGCTTCGTGTCGGACGACGCCTTCTTCCGCGCCTTGGGCTTTTCCGAGACGCGGCGCATCGACTATTCGGACTACGAGCAGCCCGACGACCTCGTGGACCTCAACCGCGATGATCTCCCCGCTCACCTCTGCGAGCGGTTCGACGTGGTGCTCGACGGAGGCACCCTCGAGCACGTGTTTCACCTGCCCCATGCGCTGAGGAACGTGTTTTGCATGCTCAAGCCCGGTGGCAGGGTCATTCACGTTTCGCCCTCGACGAACCGCATCGACCACGGCTTCTACATGTTCTCGCCCACGTTGTTTTGGGACTACTACTGCGTCAACGCGTTCGAGATCAACACCTTCCATCTCGTCCGCCACCTGCCCTACCGCGATCGGTGGCTCGTGTACGATTACACGCCGGGTTGCCTGTCGGCCCGCGCGATGTGGGGCGGACTTGACGACGCGATGTACGAAATCTTCGTCGTGGCCACGCGTACCGCGTCGTCGACGGGCGACCGCTTACCGCAGCAGGGCTGGTACCTGGCCAAATGGCGCGAGGCCGACGCCCAACGCGAAGGCATCGCGGGAGACGCCCTCGGCGAGCCCGAGGGCTCGAAGGCCCGCCGATTGCTCGAATGGACCCGCGGGCATCCAAGACTCCAGCGACTGGCATGGCGGACGATCGACGGCTGGCGCGCCTTGGTGAACCGCCGCCGGGCGAGGCGCAAGGGGCTCGGCCTTCGGCCGACGGCCCGGTATTGAGAAGGAACGCGGTATCGGGCGCGGCTACGCTTGGCCGCACGTTTCCCGCAAGAGTCCCGCGACCTGCGCCGCAATCGCTGGCAGGTCGTGGTGCTGCCGCACGTACTGGCGGCCGCGCGCGCCGTCCTGGCATCGGCGCTGGGGATCGTGCCAGACCGCGCGCACGTACTCGGCCAGGCGGTCCAGATCGCCGCCGGCCACCACTCCACCGCCCCCCGCCTCGACAAACCCGCAGTCCAATTCCAGCGAGGCGATCGGCACGCCGCTGGCCGCCGCCTGGAGGAACACGTTCGGAAACCCCTCGTAGCCCGGCGCCGACGTGTTCACGTACACCGCCGCCCCTCGGAAGACCGGCGGCATGTCGGAAAACGGCACGGGCTCGATGATTCGCACATTGTCTGGGCAGTCGCGGCGCAACCGATCGACGATCTCCCAATCGCGGCGCGCCACGATCATCACGAAGCGCACCTCGGGACAACGGCGAGCCAACTCCAAGGCCAGCAACGGCCGCTTGTGAAACGCATCGGCCCGGCCGATCCACAGGGCGTAGGGGGCCACGCGGTCCACCTCGGGTCGCGCCGTGTCGGCGGCCTGAGCGGCCTCCCATGCCGCGAGGTCGATGGGGTTGGGCACGAGTACCCCCTCGCGCCCGAAACGGTCGGCCAGCATGCGCCGCTGGGCCTCGGTCTGAACCACAATGCAGTCGGCATGGCGCAGTGCGTACCAGCAGACATGCCCTCGTTCGCCGTAGGGAGTCCGGTAGGTCGAGTCCGGGGTGAACCGGCTGTCCAGATCCGAATCGGCCCCGAGAAAGAGCACGGTCTTCCGCCCCACTGCCCTCGACGAGGCGATGACCGTGGCCGAATCGCGGTGGACACCGAAACCGCAGAATACGTCGGAATCGATCCGCTGGTAAAACGGATCCGGCCGTCGGGGATCGCGGTGACCGGGCAGCAGGCGCACCGCGGCGGCCACGGGGGCTTGCCACAGCAACGAGGCGGTCCAGCGGCGAACGCGAAACCAAGGGAACCGCTCGAGCCGTTCCACGGCCGATGCCACGGAGTGCAAAATCCACCAACCCGGCGCGGCGCGGCGCACCAGGCGCACGCCCTCGTATTGGTCGCGCCGCAGCGGCCGGCGCGAACGGACCAGAAAACGCACCTCGACGCCCTCTTGGCGAGCCAAGCCTCGCGCAAGCGTCCAGGCCCGCGTCTCGGTCCCTCCAAAGGCACCCTCCGCGCTGGGGTCGATGGCCGGATACGCGTGCAAGGCCACGCAGCAAACGCGAAGGGGTCTCATGGGGATGTCACGCCGACCTGGGCACGTAACCGTCTCACAACCCCGGTGCCCGCGCGGCATCATACACCTAGGCAAAAGCACGATCAAGGTGGCGATGGACCCTCGAACGTCGTGGTGCGCAATTCCTTACGCGAATGGGGCCCGACCCTGGACGAGATGAACGAAATCATCGTCGAGAACCCGCCCGTCTTGTCCACCTTTTTTCGCTTCGTCGCGGAATACAAGCTCAATGGTGTTGCACGATTCTGGGAAATGCCGGAGCGCGGGCATCTTGCCCGCACCGATGCGGCCGAGACGGCCGCGCTCCAGGATCCCGCAAGTCCATTTAGAGAAGCTCTATCGGCATGATCTGCGCGTAAGCGAGTTGACACGGCCCCGATCGCACGACCGCCGAAGCAGAAGCGACGTTCGTTTCCGATCCCGCGACCGCTTTTTCCCTGTGGAAGTCAAATCGCGCGACGTTCCGAAGGTCCGCGCGGATGGGACCAGGCTCTGAGGCGCGTTCCAAGGTTTGGTTGCGACGTAGGCGCTGAAGACCAACGCCGAGGTTGTGATGCCCTCTGGTGACTTTCGACGGCGTCCGGCGAATGACCCGTCGAGTTCGATCCGCGTTGGTTGCTTGCGCCGCCCTGCTTACGGCTCCGTCTCCTCGTGCCCCACCCCGGCAGAGAATCGGGGTACCACGATCACGTCCCGTGTCCATGGCTCGCGTCGGTCCAGGTTGATGGCGATGGCCACCCGGCAAGCCATGCCTGGAACATCAGCACGTCCCAAAGATGATAGTGCCACTGGTCGCGGCCCGAAAGGTGCTCGGCCCACTTGCGGCGGATGGGGGCAGGATCGAAGAAGCCCTCCTGGCGCAAACGCCGCTCGTCGAGTAGCGACTCGGCCCAGTCGCGCAACGGGCCGCGGAGCCAATGGTCGATGGGCACGCCGAAGCCCGTCTTGGGACGCTCGAACCACGCGGCCGGCACGTACTGCGCCAGCACCTTGCGCAAGAGCCATTTGCCTGTCTGTCCGCGAATCTTCCACGCCAGGGGAAGCCGCCAGGCGAACTCGACCACCCGGTGGTCGATCAAGGGCACGCGCGCCTCGAGCGCCACGGCCATGCTCGCCCGATCGACTTTTACCAGGATGTCGTCGGGCAGGTAGGTGGCCGTATCGACGACCATCCATTGGGCCAGGTGCGGCACACCGCGGGGCCACCCGTCGGGCCGCGAGGCGATCGTCGCAACCGGTCGGGCCCCCAAGACCATTTGATGCGGCTCGGGCCAGTGGATGTTATGCCGGAAGTACATCTCGCCCGGCGTCGAAATGCCCAAACGGTCGACGCGCCCGGCGAGCTTGGACCGAAGCCTCGAGGGAGCCATCCGACAGCAAGCGCCGAGGGCTCGGGCCGCGACCCTCCGCACGGCCGCGGGCACGCGGTTGAGGACCCGCCATAGCCGATCGATGTGCAGGTAGCGCTGGTAGCCGCCGAACAGCTCGTCGCCGCCGTCGCCCGACAGGCTCACGGTCACGTGTCGCCGGGCAAGCTGCGAGACGAGAAACGTCGGCACTTGAGACGAATCGCCGAACGGCTCGTCGTAGATCTCCGGCAACCGCGGGATTACATCCCGCGCCTCTTGGGGCCGGACGTACTGCTCGGTGTGGTCGGTGCCCAAGTGCCGGGCGACCGCTGCCGCGTACGGGGCCTCGTTGTACTCGGGCTCGTCGAACCCGATCGTGAACGTGCGCACTGGACGGGTACTTTGCGCTTGCATGAGGGCCACGACGAGCGACGAATCGATTCCCCCCGAGAGAAATGCCCCCAAGGGCACATCGGCGATCATCCGCGACCGCACCGCCTCGCGCAGCAAGCCGTCGAGATCCGACACCGCGTCGTCCACCGACCCCCGGTAGGGGTCGGCCAATCCCCGGGCGACCACCCCCTCGAGGCTCCAATAGGCGATCGGCCGGGGCCGGTCGCACGTGCGCGATATGACCAGCCGCGTGCCAGGCGGCAGTTTGACCACGTCGCGGTAGATCGACCAGGGCGCGGGAATGTAGTTGTGCTGAAGAAACAGGGCCAGCGCGTCGCGGTCGATCTCGGCCCGAAACCCGGGATACTGCCGCAGGGCCTTCAGTTCCGAAGCGAAGACCAGTGCACCGCCGCACCAGCCATAGTACAGGGGTTTGATGCCCAGCCGGTCGCGCACGAGGGTCAAACGCCGCTGGTGGTCGTCCCAACAGGCAAAGGCGAACATGCCGACAAGTCGCGGAAGCGTACCCTCGACGCCCCACTGGGCGATGGCAGCCAAGAGCACCTCGGTGTCCGAGTGCCCGCGGAACCTGTGCCCGCACGCCTCCAACTCGCGGCGAAGCTCTGGGTGGTTATAGATCTCGCCGTTGTACACCAACTGGAACCGGCCGCAGGCCGAGGCCATCGGCTGACGCCCGGCAGGCGAAAGGTCGATGACGGCCAGCCGGGTGTGGCCAAAGGCCAGCCCCGACGGTGCGCTTGCCCAGGCCCCCGAGGCATCCGGGCCGCGATGCCGCAGCGTGTCGGCCATGCGCGACACGATGGCGCGCAGCTCCGGTTCGCTGCGACCGCTTGCAGGGGACCAGAATCCGACGATTCCGCACATGGCATACGCACTCCACGGTATATCATACCAGAAGGGTGGTGTGTCGGATCCTTGCGAAACTCGACTCGGGAAGGTAATCTCGAATTCATGCCGATGACGGGACAGCCTTCCCCCCGCTCCCCCAGACGAACCCAAAGCGCAAGCGAGGCAATGGAAAACGAGCGAGGGCAGAAAATGCAAGCGAGGGAAAGTAGCCTCGTGAGCCCAGCACGAACCGTACAACCTGATGGAGTGGTCCTAGGCCCTCGCTGGCGCGTCGGGTTCGTGGTGGCCCACGCTGCCGCGTCGGGTTAGTGTGGGGGGTGCGCATCTTCCCATGTGCAGGTAGTCGATCTATCGGTTTGAGTCGTCCCATTGCACCCATCCGATCGCTGTGGTCGTTCCGCCTTGGGCGGCGGACAATCTGCGTCTTGCCTCTGCGAGGCGTCGCGTATGGCGTCATGTCGCTTGGGGTGGTGTTTCTGGTGCTCTTGGCGGTCGATCGGCTTGTGCTCGGCTCGCTCGAGCGCGGCGGGTGGACGGCCGGCGACCTGTGGCGACGGCACAACCAGCTCGTCGAAGAGAACCACCGCAGCAAGACCGACACCGACGAATTCCAGGCCCGCCGTTGGATGGGCGAGCCGCCCCCGGGCCAAGGGCCGGCGCCCAGGAAGATCCTGGTCATGGGCGATTCGTTCGTCTGGGGCACGCCGTATTTGACCCTCAACCACCACTGGTGGCGGCAATTGGCGATCGAGCTACAGCGGCGAGGGTATTGGGAGGTCGAGGTCCTGGCCGTGGGCAAACCCGGTTGGTCCACCCGGCATCAATGGGAAGCAGCAAAAAAGACCGTGCCAGGCTTGCGTCCCGACCTCATCATCTGGGGCTACGTGGCCAACGACCCGGACGAGGGTCTGGTGCCGCAAATCTTCGATGCCCAAGACCGCGGCCCGCTGCCTCACCGCGTTCAGGTGTTGGCCCGGCGTCTCTTGCCCAACGCGATGTTCAAGTTCGAGTCGCTTCGGGCGCGGAAGCTCGAAGCGTACTACAGCGGGCCCAAGTACGGCTACAAGTATCCCGAGTGGGAGCTGAAGCTGCTTGAGGGCGAGAACTTCGCTCGCTACCGCCAGACGGTAGCCGAGGTCGGGTGGTTCATGAAGGAACTCGGCCGGCCGGGACTCGTGGTGACGCTTCCGACGTTGCCATCGCGGGCGTACTTCGCCCCGCGATACGCGCCCGTGCTGCCGTTGTGGCGCGAGGCGGGCCTTGCCGTGCTCGATACGCTCGATGCGTTTGTCGGGCGCTACGGCGAAACGCCCGAGTCCGGGCCTGAGGCCCTGGCCTGGGCGATCAATCCGGGCGACGGCCATCCGGGCCCGCGCGCTACCCATTTCTTCGCCGCCAGCGTGGCCGACTTCTTGGAACGCCAGTTCCCTGAGATCCTTGGGCCACGGTCGGACCGCGCCTGCCCTCCTGCCTTGGTGATCAACGACTGGCTGCCGTTCGACCTCCACGTGCGGCCGGTCGGGCCGGGCGAGTTCGCACTGGACTATCCCGCCGCGACCGAGTGGATGCCGCGCCTGCCGCTGGACGAGCCGACCGCCTTGGTTGCGCTACGCTACCCGATCCCGGTTCGAGCGATTCAGCTTGAGGGAGCGGGCCTCCGCGGAGGCCGAGTCTGGGTTTCGACCTTGCATCCCGACGAGCAGTACGACGAAGGAACGTGGCAGGACCTGGGTCCTCGATCGGGCGATGTGCTTGGGTGGTCGCTTCCCGACCATCTGGCGGGCCTCGATCTCAGTATGCTGCGGTTCCAGGCCGACGTGCGCGACGAGGTGCGCGAGCTGCGCCTCACGCTGGTTGCCAGCCAGATGCACTCCGCCGCGCCACGCCGCGCCGCCATCGCGCGATATGCCGAGTCGCGCACCGACGGGGCGGCGTCGAGCCTCGCGCAGGAGGCCGGCCCGTGACGACTCGAATCCTCGGTATTTCGGCCTTCTACCACGACGCGGCCGCCGCACTGATCGAGGACGGGGCGATCGTGGGCGCGGCGCAGGAAGAGCGGTTCACACGCGTCAAGGGCGACGACTCGTTCCCGCACCACGCCATCGGTTGGTGTCTCGACCGCGCAGGGATCGACCTCGACGACGTCGATTACGTCGTCTTCTACGAGCAGCCCGTGCTCAAGTTCGAGCGACTGATCCAAAGCTACCTGACCGTGGTGCCGCGCGGGCTTCGGAGCTTTCTTCGGGCGATGCCCCAGTGGCTCACGCGCAAACTCTGGCTCGAACGCGAAATCGCCCGCGAGTTGGGCATCGACCGGCGAATCTGGTTCACGAGCCACCACCTGTCGCATGCCGCCAGCGCGTTCTTCCCATCACCCTATGACCAGGCCGCGATCCTCACCGTCGATGGCGTGGGCGAGTGGTCGACCGCCACCTGGGGCGTCGGGCGCGGCAACCGCATCGAGCTATGCGAGGAAATGCGTTTTCCGAACTCGCTGGGACTGCTTTACTCAGCCTTCACGTCCTATTGCGGGTTCCGCATCAACAGCGGCGAGTACAAGCTGATGGGACTGGCCCCGTACGGCGAGCCGAAGTACGCCCGGACCATCCTCGACAAGCTCGTTCGCCTGGGCGACGACGGAACGCTTGTCTTGAACCAGCGGTACTTCAGCTACGTGACGGGCCTCGCCATGACCAACCGCCGGTTCCATCGGCTCTTCGGCGGTCCACCCCGGCAGCCCGAGGGCCCGATCTCCCAGCGCGAGATGGACCTGGCCGCCAGCATCCAGGCCGTGATCAACGAGGCGATTCTGCGCATGGGCCGCCATATCCATGCCCAAACAGGGCTCGATCGCTTGGTGCTGGCTGGCGGCGTGGCGCTGAACTGCGTGGCCGTGGGCAGACTTTCGATCGAGGGACCGTTCCCTTCGATTTGGACACAGCCGGCGGCTGGCGACGCGGGCGGGGCCCTGGGGGCCGCGCTTTGGTTCTGGCACGAGCGTCTGGGCCAACCGCGCATGGCCGCCTCGCCCGACGCGATGGAAGGGGCCTTCCTCGGCCCGGAAATCCTGCCCGCCTCGGACGACGACGATGCCATGCTCCGCCGCCTCGGCGCGGTTTGGGAGTCGCTCACCGACGAAGAACTCCAAGACCGCATGGTTCGGGCCGTCGCGGCGGGCAAGGTGGTCGCCGTGGCTCGCGGCCGCATGGAGTTCGGCCCCAGGGCGCTCGGTGCCCGCTCGATCCTTGGCGACGCCCGGTCGGCCACGATGCAATCGCACTTGAATCTCAAGGTGAAGTTCCGCGAGAGTTTTCGCCCCTTGGCCCCGATGGTCCTCGCGGAGGACGCGCCCCAGTACTTCGCCTTGCGCCAAGAGAGTCCGTACATGCTCTTGGTCTATCCGGTGCGCGACGAGCGCCGCCGGCCGGTCGAGACCGCCGGCCGGTTCGGCATCGAACTGCTTCAAACGTCCCGGTCCGACATTCCCGCGGTCACGCACGTGGATTGGTCGGCGCGGCTCCAGACGGTCGACCGCGCGCGCAACCCGTTCATGCACGGCGTGCTCGAGCGGTTTCGGGATCTCACCGGGTGCAGTGTCATGATCAACACCTCGTTCAACGTCCGCGGAGAGCCGATCGTCAACACGGTCGAGGACGCCTACCGCTGTTTCATGGCCACCGAGATCGACTGCCTGGTCGTTGGCAACCGATTTCTCCAGCGCGACCAACAGAAAAACCGCCCCCTTAACGCCCATGAGCGCGCCCGCTGGCTCCGCCGTTTCGAAATCGACTGACGCCCGGCCGCCGCGACCCGCGGAGGAATCCGCGCCGCGGCCCGGGGCGTACCTCCGTCGCCTCGCCGAGCGCCGCGCGGCCGAGGCGGTGCGCCGGCAGATCGGCTATGGCCTCGTCCTGGGCTGGGTCCTCACGTTGGTCGCAGGCTTCATCTACGTCTGCGTTCCAAGCCGCGTCGATGGGCTCTGGGGGGGGCTGATGGTCGTGGGCTGGCTCCACCTGGTGGCGGCCGTGGTGCTGCCGCAACTGCTCGCCTGGCCAGAGCGCCTGTGGATGGCCCTGGCCCAGATGCTCGGCGGGTTGATCATGGCGGCGCTATTGACCATCGTCTACTACCTGATGTTCTGGCCGGCTGGGCTGCTCTGGCGGCGGCGCGGCACGTACCCATTCCAAGAGTGGACCGAGACGGCCCCGGCGGTCGGGCCCCGCTGGGAGAAGATCGACCTGGTCGAGCCGGGGTTCCGGACGACCGATGTCCGGCGGAGGAGCATGCCGGTGCTCTTCGGCAGCGTGATTGCCCATTTCTTTCGACGCAGTCACTACCTGGTGCTGCCGATTCTGATCGTGCTCTTGCTCTTGGGGCTGGCGCTCTTCTTCGTGCAGGGCTCGGCGCTGGCACCGTTCATTTACACGCTCTTCTGATTGCTGGATCGCTCGAGGCGGCAGTCGGCAGTAGCTCGATAGGCGGGTGTTCCGCGGCCGCGCGCCCTTGC
>DYLT01000132.1:9209-13658 GCA_020721945.1 Blastopirellula marina | reverse complement strand
GAGGGCTTCTTGTGGGCGAGGCTCAGCCCGGTGAAACGCCTCGTCACGCCGACGGCGTTTCGGACGCAAGCGACGTTGCCGCGCCGGGCGATGCGCGATTCGATACCGTGACCATCCGCTGGGAGGCGGCAACGCCCGACCGCCCGCTCTTGCGCGAGGTCCACCTGGTTCCTTCCGACGGCGTGACGGTAATGCCGGAGGATCCCGTTCCCGTGGCGAACATGCCGCACGGCCGACGACTGCGATGGCCTCGCGAGAAGACGCCCGCCTTGGGCACTGGCAAGGGCGCGTCGGTGGCGTATCCCTTGACCGGCGAAGCCGTCCGCACCGGCTACGAACCGCTGGCTGCCTTGGTGCGCTTGCGTCGCAGCGGGAGCTTGCCCTTGGGGCTGCGCGGGACGCCCGAGCACTACGGAGCCGGCAAGCCCAAGCCGCAGGCGGGATTCCGGAATCGCGCCCCCTCATCCCGGTCCGCCACGTGCGCCCGTTGAGAGCGTGTCATGGCCGTTCCCGACGAACCTCCCCGCGATGCCTGCCTGCCGGGTGATAACCAGCCGCGCTGGCCGCGGTGCCCCGGCTGCGGAGCCCGACGGCTGACGCGATGCCCGGTTTGCTACACCGCGGGCGTGGACTTCGTATGGGCCGATCCCCAACCCGACGGCACGCCGATCGAGCGGGTGATTTGTCCCACGTGTGACGAGGTGTTCGCGCCTCGGTATGCCCGGCAGTGCGAGTGGTGCGGGCATGGTTTTGCCGAGGGTTTCGAGCCTCCGGCCCCGCCCGGGTCGCGCGAGCCGGTCAACCGCAGGGCCTTGGCCGTAACGATGGCGATCGTCGTGGCGGCCGTGGCCGTGATGGTGTACCTCGCCTGGCGGTTGTGAGGGTTCTTCCTGCGCGAGCGATGGTTCCCTCGGTGGCGCAAAAGGAGTATCATGCCACGAGAACCCTCGTTTCCGATGGAGGCGGGCCATGCACCTCGACGAGTTCGTTCGGCGTCGGACCGAGGCCACCGACGAGTTCAACCGCCACGAGGGCCGCACCGACGGCGTCCAAGTGATCTCGAGCCTTGCGGGAGGGCTGACGATCCTGCGCGACGCGCTGTATGCGCGACTCCACGACGAAGTGGAAATGGCGGTCGGACGCGACTCGATTCTCATGCCGATCTCGCCGGAAAAGACCGAGCGGATCACGAAGACCGAGATCGAGGTGTTCCAGGTGGTCGTGGCGGGCACGGCCGCCGCGGGGTTCGGCTACGTGCGCGACGTGGCGTGGTGCATGGCGTGGCTGGGGCGGTTGCGGCTTGGACCGACCTACGACGACGCGCGGGTGCTGGCCCGCGCCGCGCACTACGCGTCGAAGTCGGCCGACCCGCAGCGGCTGGCATTCACGAATGTCCTGGCCGATGTGCTGCCCGAGTCGCGCCGGGCGCCGTTGGTGCTTTTCCGGCTGTACCCGGCCGCCGTGCAAATCGCCACGGCGCTGGCCTTTGGCGACCAGGCCAAGGCGAGCAGTCTGCGGGGGCGTCAGCTTCTCGACTTGCCCTCGATCCGCGATTGCCACGCCTGCCACGGTAAATTGCTCGACAACGCCGAGGCCTGCCCGGTCTGCGGCAACCCGTTATGGAAGTTCAACTGGCTCGTGGCCGCGGACTGAGCCGCGCGAGGTTGCCACGGTTCGTTCGGGGAAACCCGCCCGATCGAGGCATTGCCGATTCCGAAAAACCGTGCTAGGTTTTCTATTGGCTGGCCAGCCGAGAGCGAGGGCCGATACACCTGGTGCACCGCTGGCTCGAGATGAAACATGGGCGGCAGGTGACCACGGTGGGCGTACCGCCTCTTGCTCGACAAAACACGTTTCGAGGAAGCCCGCCTCTAGGGTGCGGGCTTTCTCGTTTCTTGGGGGCGGCGCGGCGGAGAAACCTTTTCCCACGCTGGGGAAAGCCCCCGTGACCAGTGGCGCGGCGGATTGCGCCCGCCCGGCGTTCACGCGCCGTGCAGATCGGCGATCACGAAATCGAGGCCGAGATCGCGGAGTGTCTCGCGCTTCGGCACGCCCGTCTCCGTATCCCAACCCATGGCCTCGAGGTACTCGCGAACCTGGGTATCGACATCGACCGTCACGCCTGCCAGCGGTCCATCGGGGAGCGGGGGCGACCCGAGAATCCGCGGCGGGATCGGGATGTCCACGTTGCGCACGTTGTCCCGAAGATTGAACGCGATGCGCAACGTGGCGATGCGCGCGCCGATCCGCTCGGCGTCGTCGACCGTGTACGGGTGTCCGGTCACACAGGAGAGCATCTCGGGCACGGCTTCGGGGGGCAAACAGACCCAGGCGAACATGCACATGCCAGACGACGTGGCGGTGTGATAGTGGTTGCTCACCAGCCGATGGAGCCGGCCCTTGCCCTTGGGATTGTACCGGTCGACCGGCTCGGTCACGAGTCCGGGCGGGGCGAACTGGGCTTCGGCGGTCCACGCGCTGAGCTGGGTATGCCGTCCCGGGGTGGCATCCATCTTGTAGCTTGCCGCCAGACCGGGATTCAGACGCGGGTCGTGCATCGGAACCTCTTCGCCCTGAATGTGCATGGCGAAGCGGTCGGCGCCGCGGCCGATCCGCTCGGCGGCGACTTTGGCGCCGTCGGCCAGGACCTTGCCAAAGCCGACGCCGTCGCCGATCTGCCGCGTGAGCTCGACGATGGCTTCGGCGTTGCCCCACGTCAGCTTCAGCCCGCCGGTGTCGTGGTCCGTCAGGATGCCGTTCTCGTAGCATTCGATGGCGAAGGCGATCGTGCAGGCCGTGCCGATCGTGTCGAGGCCCTGGCGGTTGCAGATCTCGTTGCACTGGTTGATCGACGCCAGGTCATCGTTGAGGCACATGGTGCCGAAGGCGCCGAGGGTCTCATACTCGGGTTTGTGGGTGTGGGAGGCGAAGGGGCCGTCCTCGACCACGGTCTCCCCGCCGCACGCGATCGAGCACCGCCAGCAGGCGTACTTGCGGCGCTGGATGAGCATGACCTCGTCGTCGCTGATCTTCTTGACGGTGGGGAAGTCGCCGGGCACGCCGCCCCAGTTCTTGATGGGCGTATCGCCCGTCGCACACGCCCCGGCCGTCATGCCGGCCGTGCCGTACTGGTTGAGGAACTTGTACAAGCCCTGCGCTTTCATGAAGTCGCGGTGCCGGGCAACCGTTTGGCGCAAGCCTTCGGGATCCGCCACCGTGACCGGCAGGTCGCCGACAGCGACCACGGCCTTGAGCCGTTTCGAGCCCATGACGGCTCCCAGCCCGCTGCGGGCCGCGGCGCGACCGGTGTCGTTGATGACCGCGGCCAAAAGGCTCTGGCGCTCGCCCGCCGGACCGATACAGGCTGCCACCGCCTTCGTCCCGTAGCGCTGTGCCACCTGGTCCTGAAGGACGTTCGAATCCAACCCCCACCAGTCGTCCGCGGGACACAACTCGGCCGCGCCGTTGCGCAGGAGGAGGTAGACCGGCTTGGGGCTCTGCCCGCGAAAGAACACCGCGTCGAACCCCGACGCCTTCATCGCCGGGCCGAACGTGCCACCCGAGTTCGCATCGCCCCAGGTGCCTGTCTTGGGACTCTTGCCCACCACGAAATAACGGTTGCCGCTCAGCGCCGCCGTGCCGGTCAGCGGGCCGGTCACCAAGCCCAGGTGCGCCTCGGGCCCGAGCGGATCGACCCCGGGTTTCTGCAACCGATAGAGGTAGTAGGCCCCCAACCCGTACCCGCCCACGTAGTTCAGATACACCTCGTCGCTGGGCGTTTGCGCTTCGATCGTACCATCGGTCAGATCGACCAGGAGGATCTTTCCCATGGTTCCCGGCACTGCCATGTCCATACTCCTTGCCTGTGATCCGAGGGCGCACCACGCCACCCCGAGCATATCGCGTGACTTTGGAGAATATGAAGGATGGGCGCGGGGGTGTCAAGCGCCGCGGGGAGTCGTCCGGCCAACCAAGGGCCTGGACGGTGTCACGGCCCCCGAGACCACGGCCCGGGGTCCTTTACGCGCGAACGTCCCCGGGATATGCTTCACACGTTCACGGCAAACCGTACTGTTTCACCATGGGAGGATGCGCATGAGACGATTCGCCCTGTTGACCGCACTGGTGTGTGTGGTTGCTCTTGCGGCGGGCTGCCCGCAGCAGACCAAGAAGAAGGTCGACTTGAAGAAGCCGACGGCGAGCGAGCAGCGCAAGGACGTTGCCAAGCCAGCGGTGCCCGAGGCGGGCAAGCCCAGTCCGGCGAAGGATGTCGAATTGCCGGGGCTCCCGCCGCTGGCCCCCAAGCCGGCCAAGGAGCCCGAAAAGCCGAAGGAACCCGAAAAGGCCTCGGTCCCCGAGAAGCCGAAGGAACCCGAAAAGGTCGCGATGCCCGAGAAGCCCAAGGAGCCCGAGAAGAAAGAGGCTGAAAAGCCCAAGGAGCCCGAGAAG
>DYLT01000132.1:0-9109 GCA_020721945.1 Blastopirellula marina | reverse complement strand
AAAAGCCCAAGGAGCCCGAGAAGCCCGCCGCCAAGGAGCCCGAGAAACCCAAGGCGACGGAAAAGCCGGCGGCGACGGAGAAGAAGGAGCCCGAGAAGAAAGAGCCTGAAAAGAAGGAGCCCGAGAAGCCCAAAGCGCCCGAGGCCAAGCGCTGATTCCCCAGGTGTGCCACTCGGGCTTTTCTAGCCGATGCGGCGCGCCGGGGTCGCCGTCAAGCGGGAGGTCGAGGGGTTCCTTGGCCTCCCGCGTTGGTTTGCTACCGATCCAGTGGCGGTGGCAACGGGGGGTCTTCGTTCGAGCGTGGCGCCTCGGGGTTTTTGGGCGCGAACTGCCGGTTGAACGCCTCGGGGTCGAATGGGTCGGAGGGGGTGAATTGGGGAGTGGTGGCCTTGCGGCCGGCCTTGCCCGTCGGCTTCGCCGCGGCCGGGTCGACGCCTGCCGGTTCAACGCCGACGGCCGATACGACCGGCGATTTCCCCGGGGAGCGTGCTGCGGCAGGTCCGCGTGGGGCCGCGCCGGCGGCTCGGGTCCCTCGGGCGCTTGGGCGTCCTCCGTCATCGGCTGGCTCCTGGTGCGCCACCTGGGTAATCGGTTCGTTGGCCTGCGCCACACGATAACACCATTCGACCAGTTGCCGATACTGCGCCACGTGGCGGTCTGTGAAGATGGGCGCCCGGGCGGTGCCATGGGAGCGCACCGGTACGGCCAGAAGCGGGCTTTTGCCCGGCTGGTTGCGGTCGACCCACCCCAGCACGGCATAGAGATTGCGCTGGGTCAGGCGGCGACTCGGTAGCCCACCGGGGGGGACTCGCAGCAGCCGGAATCCGTTCGTCGAGGCCTGCCCGTGGCATCCCGCCGCAGCGCAGCTATTCATCAGCATCGGCTGGACCACTTGGGTGAATGTCTCCACCGTGCCTGGCGGCATCCCGCGGATCATCAGGTCGAGTTCGTAGTTCGACGGGCCACGGGCTGGGGGCTTGCCGGGCGAATCGGCGTTTTCCCACGGCGCGGCCGCCACTTTCAGCCGCCGCTCGATGACGGGGATCAGCGGGTGCGTCGGGTCCAGCACCATGGCTTGGGACAGCTCCTCGGCGGCCTCCTCAAGCAACCCCACCTGATGGCACCACTCCGCAAGATCGAGCCGGTCTTGGACGTTGTCCAAGCGGATGATATTCCGCTTGCGCTGATAGACGTCCTGCAAATCGCGGCATACGCAGAGGACCTCCGACGGGCGCACCCGGATTTCGCCGCCAGGAACGAACACTTGGTAACGGTCGTCCGCCACGCTCACGCGGCCTTGAAGCGTCTGGCCATTGCGCAACAGAAGGACGCACTCGGGCTCTGCGGCAGGGTTGCTGCCCGAGGGCTGCTGGGCGAAGACCCACACCGCCAGGCAAGAGACCGCCACCAGGGCCAAGAGCCCTGGGGCCCACCAAAAGTTCGCATGGTCGCGTTTCATAGTGGGGGCAGAAAGTAGGCGAAGATGGCAGGCGGGTCAAGAGCGATTTGACCCCCCCAACCGAGTGGTTTGCTGGAAAGGATCGCGGCCTTCCTGGACCGATTGCCGACCCGGTCCCGCGGTGTCTTGAACTGGGGCACGAGAATCCCCGCATTTCGGATCCGGGCTCCTTGTCATGGGACGAGGTTGCGGTTATCGTTCCCTTCGGTGGGTTGGACATTTCAGGAATCGCTAGCAGGATTCGACGTATGGCCAAGAAAAAGACTCGTTCGGCCAAGAAGGCGTCCAAGCGACCCGCCTCGACGAAATCCCTGAAGAAGCCTGTGAAGAAGACGCCGAAAAAGAAACCTCTGGCCAAGGCCAAGAAGGCCAAGTCGGCCAAGGCCGCCAAGGCCGCCAAGCCCAGGGTCGCCAAGAACGCGACGAAACCGGCGGCCCGCCGCACGGCCACGAGGGCTCGCAAGGCCGGCCGGCCGGTGCCCGAACAGCCAGCTCAATCGGTGTCTGCCCCGCCGGTGGAGGCTCCCGCCTCGGCATCGGAAACGGCGCCGTCGTTGGCCGAGCCAGTCGCGCCGGTAGCTCCCCAAGCCGCACCGAATCCGTCGGCACCGAGCCTTTCGCAGTCGTGATGACGGACCTCGACGAGATCCTGCCCAATCTTCTCGTCGGTGCCTGCCCGAGGTCCGTCGACGATATCGACTGGCTGCATCGGAAGTACGGCGTCACCGCCGTCTTGAATCTCCAGACCGAAGAGGATTTCGCCTACTGGGGGATCGACTGGCCGTGTCTGGTGGAAGCCTACCGGCGGCGCCGCATGGAGTTCCGCCGGGTCCCGGTACGCGATTTCGACCGCGAACACCTGCGCGAGCGCCTGCCCGAGTGCGTGCGCGTGCTCGACCACTTGATTCGGGCGGGCCACAAGGTCTATGTGCATTGCAGCGCGGGCATGAATCGTTCGCCGAGCAGCGTGATCGCCTATTTGCACTGGTGCCGCGGGCTGAGCTTCGACGAGGCCTTGGAGCACGTGCTCACGCGCCGAGCGTGCGATCCGTACGTCGACGCGATCCTCGAGGCACGCCGCGACGATTCCGGACCGCCGTCGGGCGAGGGACAGAATCAGCCGCCGGACCCATAGCACCGGTCGAAACCATCGGAGGCGAACGTACCGCGGTAAGCGGCGCCAAGCGAGGGGCGTGGCCCGCCTCGTCCTGGCACGGCCACGCCCCTCGTTGCTCGAGATCCCCACGGCGGCCCGAGCCGGTTATTTCTCGGGCTTCAGCACGACGAATCGGGAGCCTTGGGCATCGCGGACCAACAAGAGCACGCCCTTCTCGCTGGCCGGCTCGCCCACCGCTTTCTCGAGGTCGGCGACCGTCTTGACGGGCTTGCGATTGGCCTGGACGATGATCATGCCGGAACTCAGGCCGGCCTCGTCGGCGGCACTACCCGGTCGAACTTGCGTGATCACCACCCCTTCGCCGCCCTTGACGCCCAGTCGTTCAGCGACCTCGGGCGTGAGCGTAGCCACCTCCAATCCGAGCTTGTCGAACTGCGAGGTCTCGGGCTGGCCGAAGCCGCCGCGCAGACCGCGCCGGGCCAGGCCGAAGTTGGCGGGCTGCTCCTCCAGCGTCACTTGGAGCGTGACGCGCTTGCCGTCGCGCAGCACGACCAGCGGCACGGTCGAGCCGATCTTGGTCTGCTCGACGTGGAACTGGAGTTCGTTGGTCCTGGTGACCTTCCGGCCGTTGAATTCGACGATCACGTCGCCGGTCTTCACGCCCGCCTTGGCCGCCGGCGTGCCCTGTTGCACGTCGCCGACGAGGACGCCCTGCCGGGCGTGAACGCCGAGCTGTTCAGCCAATTGATGAGTCACGGGCTGGATCATGACGCCCAGGTAGGCCCGCTTGACGGTCCCGGTCGACAGCAGTTGGTCGCCCACCCACTTTGCCAGATTGATGGGCACGGCAAAGCCCACCCCCTGGTTGCCTCCGCTCCGCGTGGTGATGGCCGTGTTCAACCCGATCACTTCGCCATCGAGATTCACCAGCGGTCCCCCGCTGTTGCCTGGGTTGATGGCCGCGTCGGTTTGCAGGAAGCTCTCGCGGTCGGCAATGCCCATGGCACGCCCCTTGGCGCTGATGATGCCCGCCGTGACCGTCCCTTCCAGGCCGAACGGATCGCCCAGCGCCAAGACCCAGTCGCCGACTGCCATCTTGTCGCTATCGCCAAGTTTGGCGGGCTTCAGGTGGTCGGCCCCCTTGATCCGCACCACGGCCACATCGGTCTTCGGGTCGCCCTTGACCTCGGCCGCCTCGAACTCCCGGCCGTCCTGGAGGCGAACCGTAATCTTGCCGCCACCAGCCACCACATGGTGGTTGGTGAGAATCACCCCGTTGGCGTCGATAATCACGCCCGAGCCCACTCCGCCGGGCCGCGGCATGCGCGGCATCGATGGCATCTCGCGGAAGAATCGCCGCAACTCGGGATGGAACCGGAACATGTCTTCAAAGGGCGTTCCTTCGAATTCGTCCTCGTCCTCCTCCGAGGGCGACATCCGGTCCGAGGTTCGCGTGGCGGCGGGCTGATTGAAGATGGCCACCACCGAGGGCAGCACCTGCTCGGACGTCTCACGGAACGCCTTCGAGAGGGTCCTCGCGTAGTCCTTCGCCTCTTCGCTTGTCGCCCCGTCCGAAGCACCGGTCCGGGCGCCTTGTTGCCCCACCGCATACTTGCCGATCGAGCCGGCCGTCAACAGTCCAACCACGGCCACCAGCGCAAGCAAGATCAACCAGGTACGGAGCTTCAACCCAACGACTACTTTGCTCATACGATTCACCTCCTAACGTGTCTGGTTCGTTGGCTGAGAAACCGAGCCATCTTTCACTAACACAAGTACGTTGCCGATGGAAGCCCGATCTTGCGACACCCATCCGCTCGGGGGGGTGGTTCACTTGGCGCACGCCACCCAGGCCGCCCCAACGCCCGATATCGCGCAATGCATTGCCATGTCGTCCGTTACGATGTTCCAAACGACCGGTCCGCATTGTCGAAGGACCGCTGTGGCCTCGTTTTTGCCTTCGTGGTAAACTATGCGGGTTCGCGCACCCCCCCGCGCGGGAGTCGGCCGTGCAGGTTGACCCTCGCCTCATGCAAGGAGGCGTCCATGTCGAATTGGCCCTTCCGGTTCGTCCATGCCGCGGACTTCCACTTGGAATCACCCTGCTCGGGCATGGCCGAGATTCCGGACCACTTGCGCGACTTGTTGCTTGAATCGGGCTGGTGGGCGGCCGAGCGGGTCTTCGAGACGGCCCTGGCCGAGCGGGTCGATTTCGTCGTCCTCTCCGGGGGCCTCGTGCATCCCCTTCGAACCGGTCCCAGGGGCCCGTTGTTCCTGGCCGAACACTTCGCGCGACTGGCCGAGCAGAAGATTCCGGTCTATTGGGCGGGCGGGCGCGAGGACCCGCCCGAGGCCTGGCCCGCCGAGATCCCCCTGCCGGGCAACGTGTGCCATTTTCCCAGCGGCCAGGTGGAGACGTCGCGGTTTCAACGCGAGGGCGTGCCCTTGGTCCACCTGGTCGGAGCCAGCCGCTCGCCCGAACGAAAGCACCGAGCCGGCGAATTCGCGCCGGACCCCGGTGGGTTGTTTTCGATCGCCGTGGTTCATGGCAACGTCCGGGCCGAGGCCTTGCGCGACCGGGCGATCGACTATTGGGCCCTGGGGGGAAGCGGCGCGCGGACCAGCCTGTTCACGGTGCCCCGGATGGCCCATTACCCGGGCCCACCGCAAGGGCGCGGCCCAGGGCAACCCGGCCCGCATGGCTGCACCCTGGTCGAGGTCGATGCCCAGCGCCAGGTGCGCACCACGTTCTTGCCTTGCGATGTGCTTCGCTGGCAGGTGGAGCGGGTGGCGCTGGATTCCGCAGCCACGCGCGCCGATCTCGAGAGCCGCCTTCACGACCGCGTGCTGGCCGTCAAAGAGAGCCAGCCGGGTATCGACTTGCTGATTTCGTGGAGCGTTGCGGGCTTCGGCCGGCTGCACGCCGAGCTGCGCCGCGGCACCTTGGCGGGCGAGTTGCTCGAGATGCTACGTGCCGAGTACGGCCACGCCTCGCCCGCCGTCTGGAGCGTGTCGCTCGATGCCGAGCCGCCCGCCGTCCTCCCGCCCGAATGGTACGAGCAGGACACCATCCGAGGCGACTTCCTCCGCGAGCTGCGACGGTACCAAAGGGATCCGGAGGCACCCCTCGGTCTGGAGGCCTATCTCGGCGACGCCGGACGTCTGGGCACGCCGGCCGAGATGCTGGCTTGGGACGATCCGGCTGCCCGCGAACGGGTGCTATGCGAAGCGGCGCTGTTGGGCATCGACCTGCTCAGCGGGGAGGAGGGACCCTGACCGTGAAAATCACCGCGCTCGAGGTCGACGGATTCGGGGTGTGGACAGGCCTTCGGCTCGACGGGCTTTCGGACGGGCTGAACGTGTTCTTCGGTCCGAACGAGGCCGGCAAGACTACGCTGGTGCAGTTCGTCCGTGCGGTGCTCTACGGCTTCTCTCCCGAGCGCCGCGGTTACCTTCCGCCGGTCCACGGCGGCGTGCCCGGCGGCCGCCTCGAGGTGACCGGTCCCGGCGGTCGCTTCGAGATCACCCGCCGCCCGGGTCTTCAAGGCGCTGCGGACGATCTGGCGATTGTCGCGGCCGACGGGTCGCGCCAGGGGGAGCACGTGTTGCGGGCGCTGTTGGCCGACCTCGACGAACCGATCTTCCGGAACGTCTTTGCCGTCGGCTTAGAAGAACTTCAGGAGCTGAGTACGCTCAACGCCACCGAAGCCGCAGCGCTGTTGTACAACCTGTCGGCCGGGGTCGACCGCGTCTCGCTCGTCGAGGTCATGCGCGAGCTTCAGGCGTCGCGGAACCGGCTGTTCGACGCGGGGGGCGGGCCGTCGCAGATCGCCCAACTCGCCGCCCAGCGCGACCAACTCCGGGTTGAACTCGAGGAAACCGGCGAGTTGACGCGCCGTTACGGCCGGTTGGCTGCGGAACGGGCCCAGATCGACCGCGAGACGGCTCGGCTGGAGGAGGAAGCCCGCCAGCTTGCCCTTCAATGCCGCACGATGGAAATCGCCCTGGCGGTGCGCCAGCGCTGGCTGGACCGGCGTTCGCTCGACGAGCAACTCGCCGCGCTGGGGCCGGTCGAAAAAATGCCCGACGGCGCGGCCGAGCGCTTCGAGGCGATCGAGTCGCGCCGGAAGGAACAACAGGAGCGGTTCGACGAGCTTCGGCGCAGGCGGGCCTCGCTCGGCGCCGAGGCCAGACGGCTGGTGGTCAATGGGGCGCTTTGGCGTCTGGCGCCCCGCGTCGAGGTGCTGGCCGAGCAGGAATCGTGGATCCACACGCTCGAAACGCGCATCCTCGAGTTGGAGGCAGAAATCGGCCAGGCCGAGTCGCGCCTGGCCGAAGCGCGGAAGCGTTTCGGGGTGGCCGACCAATGGCCCTCGGTGTCGCCGCAGTCGCTGGCCGCGCTTGGGCGTCCGGCCGCGGCGATGCGCCAGGCCCGCCGGCGTCTGGAAGACGCCCGCCGCGAGGTCGCCGGAAACCGCGACCACGCGCGCACGCTTGCCGGACAGATCGAGGAGGTCTTGTCGTCGCGGGGCGAACGCGACCTGACGGAGGCCACGGAGCGGCTTTCGGGTTTGGTTTCGCGACTGCGCCGCCGCGTGCAACTCGACGAGCGCCTCGAGCAACTCGCGCGCCACCAGGCAGAGCTGGACCACCAGGGCCAGGCCCTGGTCGATCGCCAGTTGCTGTCGGGATGGGTGCTGGCGGGCGTGGGCGGGTTGTTCATCGTCGGCGTGATCCTGCTGTTGTTCAGCCTCGCCGGTGCGGTCATTTCCAGCCCGGTGCTCGAGCCGGCCGGTTGGCTCACGGCCGTGCTCGGCCTGGCGGCCCTGGGCGGCGCGGTGGGCGCCAAGTCGTATTTCGAGCGGGCAGCCGTGCGGCGGGTGCGGGATTGCCGCGACCAGTTGCGCATGCTGCAACTCCAGATCCAGCAGGCCAAGGAAGAACGCGAGAGCCTCGACCGGCAATTGCCCCGGGGCGAAGGCCCGCCCGCGGCGCGCCTCGCGCAGGCCGAACGCGAACTGGCCGAGCTGCACGAGGCCGTGCCGCTGGACGCCCGGCGCCAGGCCGCGGAGGACGAGGCCGAGGCGGCGACCGGCCGGGTGCGCGACGCCGAGGCCGAGCTGGCCGCCGCCGTGCGCCGATGGAAGGACGCGATCGCGGCGGCCGGCCTCCCCAAGGGACTGTCGCCCAAGCAGGTACGCCAGTTCGCCACCTCGGCCGAGCAGATCGGGCAAATCCAAGACCGCCTCGCCCGCGCCCGAGAGGAACTCGCCCAGCGCACCAAGGAACGCGATGGCCTCCAGGCGCGGATCGCCCAACTCGTCAAGGATACCCGACTCGGTGTCGAAAACCGGCCGGCCGCCGAACAAGTGCGGGTTCTCCTCGGGCAGTTGGCCGAGCAAGAGGCCCTCATGGAGCGCCGCCGGGCCATCCGGCGCGAGCTTCGGCAGATCCGCAAGAAGCGCGCTCGGATGCAAACCGTGCTCGATCGGCTGGAGAACCAGCGTCGGCTGCTGTTCGAGGAAGTCGGCGCGGCCGACGAGTCGGCGTTTGGCCAGCGGTTGGCAACCCACGCCCGGCGCCAGGAACTCGCTGCCCGGCGCGATGCCCTCCAACGCGACATCGAGGCGGCCCTGGCCGGATGCTGCTCCGAAGAAGCCTTGCGCGACGCGATCGAATCGACGAGCGCGGCCGACCTCGAATCCCGCCGCCAACAGCTTCAGAAGCGGCTGGAAGCCTGCGAGTTCCAGGTCCGGCAGCGGTACGAGAAACGGGGGCAGCTCAACGAGCAGCTCCGCGCCCTGGCCGACAACCGCACCTGCGCGGTCAAGGCGCTCGAGCTGGCCACCATCGAACAACGGCTCGATGCGGCGGTGCGGCGCTGGCAAGTGCTGGCCGCTACCCACCGAGTCCTCGAAAACGTGCGCAAGACCTACGAGGCGACCCGGCAGCCCGAGTCGCTCCAGGACGCCTCGCGCTACGTGAAGCGCATGACCCAGGGCCGTTACCTCCGCGTCTGGACTCCCCTGTCCGACGAGGTGCTTCTGGTGGACGATGCCGAGGGGAACCCCCACGGCGTCGAGACCCTCTCGCGAGGTCTGCGCGAACAGCTCTTCCTCAGCCTGCGGCTGGCCCTGGTCGATAGCTATGCGCGGCGGGGAGCCGCCCTGCCCGTGCTCCTCGACGACGTGCTGGTCAATTTCGACACCCGGCGGGCCAAGGCGGCAGCGCGCGTGCTGTGCGATTTCGCGGGCGCGGGGCATCAGGTGCTGGTCTTTACCTGCCACGACCACGTTGCCGAGATGTTCCAGACGCTCGAGGTCGAGGTCCATCGTCTACCTGGGCACGGGCCGGGTGGGACGGGTACCGGGTCCGACGGTTCCACCTCCAGACGCTCAGGGAAGCGACGACGTCGTGCCGGCGCCCCCCCGGCCGAGTCCGAGTCCGAGTCCCAGCCCCCCACCCCAGAACCCGAGCCGACCGCCCAACCTCCCGGGTCCCAAACCTCGCCCGCGGAGGTGGAGCCGTTCTCG
>DYLT01000131.1 GCA_020721945.1 Blastopirellula marina | reverse complement strand
CCCGTTCGTTCCTGGGACCAAGGTTCAACTCTCGCGCGGCGGTTCCAAGCCGAGGCGGTCGTCGTCTCGCGCATTCCCGGCGCCAGCCACTGCGGCCTCGAAGGGGCGATCCTCCGTCGTGCGATCCAGCGCGCCACCGGCCTGCCGGTCCTCGAAATCGAGGTGCCGCCGGTGATCGATGCCATCGAGCCGACCCTCGGCACCCGGCTCGAGGCCCTGATCGAGGGGGTTCTCGATCGACGCACTTCGGAGGCGACCACGCGATGATCTGTGCGGGAATCGACGCTGGCTCGAGGACCATCAAGGTCGTGCTCCTGGAGACCGACTCGCTCGAAGTGGTCGGCGCCGGCGTCAGGGACCAGGGCATCGAGCAAGAGGCCATCGCCCTGGATTTGCTCGACACGCTTCTGGCCGAGACGGGCCTTTCGCGGCGTGATGTCGGCGCGACGATTGCCACCGGGTACGGCCGAAAGCTCATTCACGCCGCCGACGCGACGATTACCGAAGTGACTTGCCAGGCTTGGGGCGTGCGACACTGCCTACCCACTGCCCGCACCGTGCTCGAAATCGGCGGCCAGGACAGCAAGATCCTCCGCCTGAATGCCGACGGCGCCGTGGCCGACTTCGCCATGAACGACCGCTGCGCGGCGGGCACGGGCCGGTTTCTCGAGGTCTTGGCCACGCGGCTGGGGGTACGGCTGGCCAGCCTGGGCGATCTGGCCCGCAAGACCCGCCGCCCGGCGATCATCAGCAGCATGTGCATCGTGTTCGCCGAGACCGAGATCATCGGACTGCTGGCTTCCGGCGTCGCGCCCGAAGATATCGTGGCCGGGGTGCAGACCTCGATTGCCACGCGGGTTGCGGCCATGGCAGGAAGGAACCTCACCGCGCCGATCATCTTCACCGGGGGCGTCGCCATGGTGCCCGGCATGGACGCTGCCATGGAAAGCGCCCTGGGCAAGCCCGTGGTCCTGGCTCCCCGGCCGCAGTTCACCGGCGCGCTGGGCGCCGCGGTGCTGGCCGCGCGACGGCTGAAAGGGATGAAAATTCCCATTCACTGAAACGGGCTGCGCGCGGTAGGGCTCGCGCGACGGCGGCTCGCCCCTCTCGGCTGATGGTGGAGCGCTGGGGAATTGCGGTTGACCCGGCAGTCGCGGCCGCGCGGAATCGAGGTTTTGCCTGGCCCCCCCAACTCCGCGGCCGGCCGGTGCCACACGTCCGTCGAGGTCCCTATGGCAACGAAGGTTGCCGTGGTCCCGGAGCTTTGTTCCGGTTGCCGGATTTGCGAATTGGTTTGCTCGATCGCTCTTGTTGGCGTCAACAACCCGAAGCAAAACGCGGTGCGCGTGCTGGTCACCTATCCCCACCCGGTCATGCGTCTGCCGATCGTGGGTGGGCAGTGCAAGGTGCCGGTCTGCGTCGACGCGTGTCCGTCGGGGGCTCTGCGGCGGCGATCCGGCGTGCGTGCGGCAATGCCCCGAGGGGGCCATCCGCCTGATTCCCGAGCAGTCGCTCGGCGAGGCCAAGCGGCCGAGGGAACTTGCCGCCGCGTGGCGCTCGTCGAGGAGTTCATCGAACGGTTCATCGGCTCGCGCGCCGCGAGGGCATCGGCAACCCCCGGGCCTATGCGACCAGCGACATGGGGGCCCACCACACCCGGGCCTGGACCAGCGCCAAGGAGATCGAGCAGGGGGCCAACTGGACTGCCGAGGAAAAGGTCGATCTGGTGATCTACCGCCAGTCGCTCCGCCCGTTGTTCGACATGCTCGGGGTGTGCCGCTTGCCCTGGATCGAGTTGGGACTCAACGAGCAGCATTACGCCGTCTTCTACGAGTGCGTGACGGGCAAGATGATCGACCCGGTGCGCGTCGACCGTCTCTTAGACCTTTATTACCAGAAACGCGGGTGGAACGCGGACGGCGTGCCGCCGGCCGAGGTGGCGCAGGCGTTCGCGGACGTCTAAATGGTATTGCACGATTCTGGGAAATGCCGGAGCGCGGGCATCTTGCCCGCACCGATGCGGCCGAGACGGCCGCGCGCCAGGATCCCGCAAGTCCATTGAGCGCGTGGGGCGTCGCCAACTTGGCCCACCGCTTACGCCGGGTCGGAGGACGCGAGCGTCACGATGCGCCGTTGAGAACCACCTGTTCGCCGTAGTGGGGCACATCGACCTGCCAGCCTTTCTCGCGGAGGATCTGGTCGGCCAGGGCGAGGGAACTCTGCTCTTCGCCGTGGACGATGAACAGTCGCCGCGGCGGGCTGCCGAATGCGCCGAGCCACCGCAACAGCCCGGTCCGATCGGCGTGGCCCGAAAACCCGTGAATCTCGGCCACGCGCGCCCGCACGCGCCACATGCGGCCGTGGATCCGCACCTCGGGATGGCCGTCGAGGATCTGCCGGCCGAGCGTGCCACGCACCTGGAACCCGGTGAAAAGGATCATGCACTCGGGCCGGGTGATGTTGTGGACCAGATGGTGCTTGATGCGGCCGGCGGTGCACATGCCCGAGGGGGCCATGATCACCGAGGGCATTTTCGCGCTGTTGAGGGCCTTGGACTCGTCGGCGGTGCGAAGCAGCTTCAGGCCGGCGGTATGGAGCGGCTGGCGTCCCTGGTCCAAGAGCTCGCGCGCCTCGTCGTCGAAGCATTCGGTGTGACGGTCGAACAGGCGCGTGACCTCGACGGCCATCGGGCTATCGAGGTACATGGGCACGCGGGGCAGACGCCCGGCCTCGACCAGCCGGCCGATGTGGTACATCAGTTCCTGGGCGCGCTCGATGGCGAAGGTGGGCACGACGACGTTACCGCCCTTGCGCACGGTCTGGGTGATCGCCTCGGCCAATTGGGTCTCGATGTCCTCGCGGACCGGGTGCTCGCGGTCGCCGTAGGTCGATTCCATGACGACGTAGTCGGCCTGGTCGAAGAGGGTCGGGTCGCGGAGGATGGGTTTGCCCCACTGGCCCAGGTCGCCGGAGAAAAGCAGCCGATGGTGCTGCCCGCCCTCGCGCACCCGAAGCTCGACGATCGCCGAGCCGAGGATGTGGCCGGCATCGTGGAAGGTGACCTCCAAGTGATCGTTCACCTGGATGGGCTGGCCGTAGGGTACGCCGTGGACCAGCGGCATCACCCGATCGATGTCGCGCGCGGTGAACAGCGGCACGACGGGGTGCGGGCCGGTGCGGCCTTCTTTGCGGTGCCGCTTCTGCTTGAAGGCCGCGTCTTCCTCTTGGATGTGGGCCGAGTCGCGGAGCACGATCTCGAGCAGTTCCGCCGAGGGCTCGGTCGTGTAGACCGGCCTGCGGAAGCCCTCGCGCACCACGCGCGGCAACAGGCCGCAATGATCGACGTGGGCATGGGTGAGCACCACCGCGTCGAGCCGGTCGAGCGGCACGGGGCTCGGTTCCCAGTTGCGGTCGAGGTAGGGACGTTCCTGGAACTGGCCGCAATCGACCAGCACCCGGGCGCCGTCGGATTCGAGGTAGTGCCGCGAGCCGGTCACCTGCCGGTTCGCCCCGAGGAACTGTAGCTTCACGGGGTTCTCCCTGGGCCTCGAGGTCAGATCATGGGGATGTCGAGGTCGTGCGGCGGGCCTTCGAGGGCTGCTTTGACGACCATCTGGAGCAACCGGGGATAGGAGATGCCCGCCCGGTCGGCCTGCCGGGCCAGTCCGTGCCCCTCTTCGAGGCAGGCGTTGCAATTGACCTCCAGGGCGCAGGGGCGCCCCTCGTCGTCCAAACGGATATCGACCCGGCCGTATCCCCATGCCCGCACCGCGCGAAACGCGTGCAACGCCGTGGAAATGACCTCGCGGGCGAGGTCGGGCTCGACGACGGCCGGGCAGATGACCGAGGTTTTCTTGTACTCCTCGGTGGTTTCGAGCCACTTGGCCGCGTAGGACATGATGGGCGGAATGTCGGGTGGGAGCTGCGAATAATCGACCTCGGCCAGGGGCATGACCCGCGGTCGCCTGCCGCCCACAATGCCCACGTTGAACTCGCGGCCCCGGAGGAACGCCTGCACCAGCACCGGCTGCCTGTACTCGCGGAGGATCTGGCGCACCTTATCGCGCAGGGCCTTCTTCGACTCGACGATCGAATCGCGGCCAAGCCCGATGCCGGCGTGCTCCTGACCCGGCTGCACGATCAACGGGAACTGCCACTTGTGCGCGTCCACGTCGCCGACCCGCTCGACCAGCACGGTGCACGGCGGAATGCGGATGCCCGCGCCCTGAAGCAGGCTGGCCGTCATGTACTTGTACCGGGTCAGGCCGATGGCCAGCGCGGGCGAGCCCGTCACCCGAAACCCCATCATCCGCACCAACGCCGGCAAGCGCATCTCGTACAAAGCGCCGTGGGCCACGTCGTCGTACTGGTTGAAGACCACATCCGGGGCCAACGACCGCAGCCGCCGCTGGAAGGCGAACAGATCGCGAGCCAGCGGGACCACGGTGACTTTGTACCCCACGCTCCGCAGCGCCCGCGCCATGCGGCGGATCATCAGCCGCAGGTCGGCGGTGCTGGCCCGATCTTCGGGCCGCTCGGGCGCGACATCGCGGTCTGCGTTGTACACCACTGCGATATGCATCCGTCGCCTGGTCTGTCGAACTTGCTCCATCGCCGTGTTCGCTCGCGAAAAAAGACGTGGATCAAGAAGCCGCGAATCCCCACCGATGGCGCGGCCCAAGCCCCCGGCGGTTATTGTGCCGAACCCGGTGCGGGTGTCAAGGCGCGGTTCCTTGCGTGGACCGCGCGCGGTGGGTAAGCTGGGCGTGCTCAACGAGCGCGGAGTCCGGGCTCCCTTCGCTTCCTCGGATTCTCGAGGCTCGTCGCATCGATTGGTTCCGAGACCCCTACCCTCAACCTCTCGCACCGGAGGGCTGTCATGAGTCGAGCGTTCGGCATCGCCGTGTGTCTTGTGGCCGTGTGGGCGGCGCAGGCCGCGCCGTCGTGGTCGGCCGAGGACCTCAAGGTGCTGCCGCCGTCGCTGGATGGCACGGCGCCGAAGGAAATGATGCACGCCTACCTGATGCGGCTTGCCCGCGAGGCCCTGGACCGCCGCGCCGCCGAATACGAGAAGCTCAAGACGCCCGAGCAACTTGCCGCCTACCAGACCCGGCTGCGGCAGTTCTTCGTTGAGCAGCTCGGCGGGTTCCCGAAGCGGACGCCCCTGGAACCGCGCGTGGTCGATCGGATCGCTCGCGACGGGTACCGCGTCGAGAAGGTCATCTATCAGAGCCAGCTGAGGCATTACGTAACGGCCGCCCTGTATCTGCCCGACGCCAAGCCGCCGTATCCCGGGGTGTTGGTCCCTTGCGGCCACAGCGACAACGGCAAGGCGATGGACCCGTACCAGCGGGCGTCGATCCTTCTGGCCCGCAACGGCATGGCCGCCTTGTGCTACGATCCGATCGACCAAGGCGAGCGGTTTCAGCTTCTCGACGAGAAAGGCGTGCCGCGTGCCCGGGGCACCATGGCCCACTGTCTGGCGGGCGTGGGGAGCATTCTGCTGGGCCGCAACACGGCGACCTACCGCGTGTGGGACGGCATCCGAAGCCTCGACTACCTCGAAAGCCGGCCCGACATCGACCCGAAACGCCTCGGCTGCACCGGTAATTCCGGGGGCGGCACGCTCACCGCATACCTGATGGCCCTCGATCCGCGGATCCAGGCCGCCGCCCCGAGTTGCTACCTGACCACGTTCCGCCGGCTGCTCGAGACCATCGGCCCGCAGGACGCCGAGCAGAACATCCATGCCCAGATCGCCTTCGGCATGGACCATACCGACTACGTCCTGATGCGGGCCCCACGCCCCACCTTGCTTTGCTGCGCCACGCACGACTACTTCGACATCACTGGCGTCTGGGATACGTTCCGCCAGGCCAAACGCTTCTACGCCCGGCTGGGCTACCCTGAACGTGTCGATCTGGTCGAGACGGACGAGAAGCACGGGTTTTCGACCCAGTTGCGCGTTGGGGCCACGCGGTGGATGCGACGGTGGCTTCTGAACGCCGACGACGCGATCACCGAACCCGAAACCAAGATCCTCACCGACCGGGAGATCCAATGCACGCCACGCGGACAAGTGATGCTGCTCGACGGCGCCCGGAGCGTGTACGACCTCAATCGGGAGTTGGAAGCGCAATGCGCCGAGGCCCGCAAGCGGCGTTGGACCGACAAAGGCCCCGCGGCGACACTCGACGAAGTTCGCCGGATCGCGGGAATCCGCCGGCTCGCCGATCTGCCGGAACCGAAATGCGAGAAGACCGGCACCGTGAGACGCCAGGGTTACCGGATCGACAAGCTGGTGCTTCGGCCCGAGCCCGGAATCTGGCTGCCGGCATTGGCTTTCGTACCCGATCGGCCCGCAGGCCCAGCCACGCTGTACCTCCACGCGGCCGGCAAGCAGGCCGATGCAGCTCCGGGCGGCCCGATCGAACAGATCGTTCGCCAAGGGCAGATTGTGCTGGCAGTCGACCTCCGCGGACTGGGCGAGACCCAGGGCGGCAAGGATACCGGCTACGCGAAGTTCCTCGGGCCGGAGTGGACCGACGGGTTTCTGGCCTACCTGCTCGACAAGTCGTACCTCGGCATGAGGGCCGAGGACATCCTCGTTTCGGCGCGGTTCCTGGCCGGCTACGAGACCGACAAACCCCGCCCGGTACACCTCGTTTCGATCGGCCTGACCGGCCCCGCGGCCCTCCACGCGGCGTCGCTTGAGCCCGCGGTGTTCGCGACGGTCACGCTCCGGCGGTGTGTCGCGTCGTGGGCCGAGGTGGTGCGCACCCCGATGGCCAAGAACCAGTTCATCAACGCGGTCCACGGCGCCTTGCGGGTCTACGATCTGCCCGATTTGGCGGCCACGCTCCACGGCAAGCTGACCGTGGTCGAACCGTTCGACGCGACCGACCAGCCGAAGCCCTGAGCAGTCTCCCGACGTCGCTTAATGGACTTGCGGGATCCTGGAGCGCGGCCGTCTCGGCCGCATCGGCCATTGGGATGGTTGATCGAACCGGGCGGACGATGCCTCGGCGCCTATCGCGTCGGGTTCGAAGGACTTGCGCGGATGGACTACACCGCGACCGTCGAGCCTCTGATGGCCGTGCCCCCAAGCAAGGAGACGCCCACCCGATCTGGATCGATCGACCGGCAGGCCGTCTGATGGGCGCGGCGGAGCGCCGGATCGAGGGGAAGGCGTCGGCATATTGACCGGACTTGGGTCGAGGTTTGCGGGCGTGCGGGGGCCAGGCACCTTGTTTCGGCCCTTTTGCGGGCCGAAAAACGCACCTGGCTCTTGCCTGCCAACGCGATGTCTTGCGCGTCTCTTGGCCGCCGAGCGTCGGCCTTCCTATAATGGCCGGGCCCCGAACCCGACGGACCGCGCCATGTTGCCCGATCGCCCAGCACCCCGCCTCCTCCAGCGGCTCTTGAGCTTCCGCGTCAAGCCGATCGAGGACGCGGTGTTGGACGGCGAGGCGCCCGAGCATCGCCTCAAGCGCGTGCTGGGACCGGTGGACCTCGTGATGTTGGGCATTGGCGCGATCGTTGGGGCGGGGATCTTCGCGCTGGTGGGGACTGCCGCGGCGGGCGATCACGCCAGGCCGGGGGCCGGGCCGGGCTTGGCGCTCTCGTTCGCCCTGACCGGCGCGGCCTGCGCCCTGACGGCCCTGTGCTATGCCGAGTTCGCCTCGCTGGCCCCGATCTCCGGAAGCGCCTACACCTACGCCTACACCACACTGGGCGAGGTCGTGGCGTGGATCATCGGGTGGGATCTGGTCCTCGAATACGCCGTGGGCAATGTGGCCGTGGCGGTCTCGTGGTCGGGGTACTTCTGCGAGCTGTTGCGCGGGTTTGGCATCGAGTTCCCCAAGTACCTGGCGACCGACCTGCGCAGCGCCCTGGCCGATCCCGACTTGCTCGCCTCGGCCCCGCGCGTGTTCGGCCTGCCGCTGGTGTTCAACCTGCCCGCCGTGTCGATCGTCGCTGCGCTGACGCTCGTGCTGGTCGTCGGAATCAAAGAGAGTGCATGGTTCAACACCGTCATGGTCGTGGTGAAACTGATCGTGCTCGGGTTCTTTGTCCTCCTCGGGATGTTCTACGTCAAGCCGCAGAACTGGCGCCCGTTCTTGCCGAACGGTTGGGCAGGGGTCCAGGCCGGGGCCGCCGTGGTGTTCTTCGCGTTCATCGGGTTCGACGCCGTCTCGACCACGGCCGAAGAGTGTCGCAATCCGCGGCGCGACCTGCCCATCGGCATCCTTGGGTCGCTGGCCGCGTGTACGCTGATCTACGTCGTGGTGGCGGTGGTGCTGACCGGCATGGTGCCCTGGAATGAGTTGGGCGTTGCCGAGCCCCTGTCGGTGGCGATGCGGGTCGTCCACCACGACTGGGCTGCCGGCGTGGTCGCCTTCGGCTCTGTGGTCGCCCATACCGCCGTGTTGTTGGTGTTCCAGTTGGGACAGCCGCGGATTCTCATGGCGATGTCGCGCGATGGGCTGCTGCCGCCCGGCTTGGCCCGCGTCCATCGACGGTTCAAAACGCCCCATGTCGCGACGATCCTGACGGGGCTTTTCGTGGCGGGGGCCGCGGCCCTGGCCAGCCTCGAGGAGATGGCCGATCTGTGCAACATCGGCACGTTGATGGCCTTCTTCCTCGTATGCCTGGGAGTCCTGGTGCTCCGCCATCGCGACCCGCACCGGCCACGGCCGTTCCGCACCCCAGCGGTGCCGCTCGTGCCGATCCTTGGCGCGGCCGCGTGCTTCTGGCTGATCCTGGGACTCCCTGACATCGCTCGAGTGCGATTCGCCGTCTGGCTACTCGTCGGAATCTCCCTCTACCTGGCGTACGGGCTGCGCCGCAGTCGGTTGCGCCAAGCGCGGTAGCGATCGGCCAAAGAACGCTCCAGGCCAGCCGTCCCCCAACGCCGGATACGCCGACGCCGGCTGAAACGTGGTCAGGGCCGGGGTGCGGCAAGGCTCGGTCCGGCCATGGCCCGTAGCCGAGTGGCGGTTTCGCTCAACCGGGTAATCACGAAATCGACTTCTTCGGCCGTGTTGAATCGCCCGAGGCCAAAGCGCAGACTCCCGCGGATGCGGTCGTCGTCCAGCCCCAAGGCTTTCAAGACGTGACTTGGCCCCGGATGGGCCGAGCTGCACGCCGATCCGGAACTCAGGGCCACGTCCTTCAGGTGCATCAACAACGTCTGACCGTCGAGATTCCCGAAACCGAGATTGAGGTTGCCGGGCAGGCGCCATGGGGGGACGCCAAGAGACGGGCCGTTCAGCCACACGTCGGGCAAAGTCGCCGTCAGACCTTCGTAGAGCCGGTCACGGAGTCGGCGGAGCCGCCGTGCCTCGTCGGGGAGATTGGTCAGACACAGCTCGACCGCCTTCGCGAAGCCGACGATCCCGGGCACATTGAGGGTTCCGCTCCGCAGGCCCTCCTCATGCCCGCCACCATCCAACAGCGGTTCGAGGCGAATCCTTGGCACGCGCCGGCGAACAACGAGGGCCCCGATGCCCTTGGGCCCATAGATCTTGTGGGCCGACAGGGTCATCAGGTCCACCCCAAGCCGACCGACGTCCACCGCGATCTTGCCCAGGGCTTGCGTCGCGTCGGTGTGCAACAGCACGCCGCGATCTCGACAGATTCGGCTGATGTCCTCCAGCGGGTGGATGGCTCCCATCTCATGGTTCGCTAGCATCACCGACACCAGAATCGTGTCGTTGCGCAAGGCCTTGGCCACCTGTTCGGCTTGGACACGACCAGCCTGCGGGTCGGGTGAAGGGATGACCGGCAGGATCGTCACCTCATAACCCTGACGGGCTAGCCGCGCAAGCGGATCGAGCACCGACGGGTGTTCGGTCGCCACGCTGACCAAGTGCTTTCCTCGAGCCGCCATGCGCAAGGCGACCCCCCGGATCGCCAGGTTGTTGCTCTCGGTGGCCCCGCTGGTAAACACGATCTCCTGGGCGCGGGCCCCGATGGCCGAGGCAATCACCGCGCGCGAGGTCTCGACGGCCTCCTTGGCTACCCACCCCAGGGGGTGGCTAGCGCTGGCGGGATTGCCGTACTCTTCGGTGAAGAACGGCAACATCGCCTCGACCACGCGCGGATCGACCCGCGTGGTCGCATGATTGTCCATATAGATAGGTGTCCGAGACGACGCCATAGGAAACGACGACCAAGTACCGGCCCTCGCCACGTCCCATTCTACCTGGTCGATCAACGCACCGGGCCGACGTTCGCGCACGGGCGGGTTGGCAAGACCCCTGCCAGCCATCCTCCCGGTGAGTTTGGCTCAATCCGTTCACGTCATACAACCGAATTAAACCATGACAGTCTCCCTTGCGCGTCTGTTCGGGGCGGGACAGACCATATCCGTAGGGGGGCATCCGGTGACTTGAGGGCCAGCGGACCAGCGGCCTTTTGGGTTCGAGTATCTCCCTAAGAAGCAAAGTCGAGTTCCGATGTCGGCACCACGCGAGCACGCAGTCGTCGTCCGGCGTCCAACCTGGGTCATGACGGGGTTCCTGGTGCTTGGAATCTTCGGTGCGCTTGCGCCCGCACCAGCAGGAGCCCAAGACAAGTCCAAGGGCCCTTCGAAGCCGGCAAGCCGGAGCGACCCCGACGAGAAGCTGGCGACCCCTGCCCCCGAATCCGAGGCGAAGGTCAAGGCGCTGATTGCCGATGTCCTGGAGCCCGAAGTGCTGATGGACCTCGACCCGCGCAAATCGAAGCTGATTCGCACGCGGCAGCCGGTGACTCGGTTCTCGGTGACCGACCCGGACATTGTCGACGTGGTGCAATTCAGCCCGACCGAGTACGAGCTGATTGGGGGTCGGGAGGGCCGGACCACGCTGACCCTCTGGTTCGGCGAGCAGGCGTTGCGATATCTCATTCGCGTCAGCCGCGACGATCGGCTCGAAGAACAAGCGGAGGTGGAGTATGGGGAGCTCCAGAAGAAGATCAACGAGATGTTCCCCAACAGCATGGTCCAGTTGATCCCCATTGCCGACAAGTTGATCGTGCGCGGTCAGGCCCGCGATTCCGAAGAGGCGTCGCAGATCCTCGCGGTGGTCACGGGGCAGAGCGTCAACCAGACCGGGCAGCAGTTGGGTCCCGGGAGTGCCGGGTGGGGATATCGCGGGGGGTTCGTCGACCTGGGCACGGCCGCGCGACCCTCGCTCAGCGCGACCGATCTTCCAGCCAGCCGCGTGATCAACCTGTTGGACGTTCCGGGCGAGCAGCAAGTGATGCTCAAGGTCCGCGTCGCCGAACTGACCCGGTCGGCCCTGCGCGAGATGGGGATCGACTTTCAATCGCGGGCGGGCGATTTCACCCTGACCTCGGCCTTCGGCGTGATCTCGCCCTTTAGCGCCGTGCTCGACACAGAAGACGTGACGTTGGCCATCCGCGCGCTGAGCACCAACAGCTACTCGAAGATCCTGGCCGAGCCGAACCTGGTGACGCTCAACGGCCGGCCCGCCAGCTTTATCGCCGGCGGCGAGTTCGCCGTGCCCACGGTCGTGGGCGTCGAGGGCGTGGCCGCGGCGACGACGGGCTTCCGCGGGTTCGGCACCCAGTTGACCTTCACCCCCACGATCATCGACAAGGACCGGATCCGGCTGACGGTCGCGCCCTCGTTCAGCACCCTGAACCAGGACATTACCGTCAACGGCATTCCCGGCCTCAACAGCCGGGCGGTCATCACCACGGTCGATCTCCGGGAAGGGCAGTGGTTGGCCATTGCGGGGTTGCTCCAGGACCAGCAGCACGGCAGCAAGATTCGCGTTCCGCTGCTGGGCGACATCCCCCTGTTGGACGTAATCTTCAGCCAACGGAGCGTCAAACGCGAAGAGACCGAACTGGTGGTCCTCGTCAGCCCCGAACTGGTCCACCCGATGGAAAACGAAGAAACGCCCCTGGTGCTGCCCGGCATGGAAGTCACCGAGCCGGACGACTGGCAGTTCTTCCTGTTCGGCCGGCACGAGGGGCGTCCGGAGTGCGACCACCGCAGCACGGTGTGGCCGGTCCACCAGGCCAACGTGGTGGACGCCAAGCTCCGCGCGATGCGCGAGGCCAAGGAGCAGATCCGCTACCAGCGATGCGAGAAATACTACGTCCAGGGGGCGCACGGCTTGTCCCGCTAGGACCCCGGCGCTGTCGTCCGTTTGCCCCATGTCCCGAAAGGGTGTGCGTTCCATGAGAACTTCGCCGTTTCCCGCGATGGGTGTCGTGGCCGTCGGCCTGGCGGTGGTCTTGTGCAGCGGCTGCGTTCGATATCACCAGACGGTGCGCGCCCTGTACCAGCCGCCCGCGCCCCCTTCGCCCCTCGGCACGCTGAGCGACCCGATGTGGAAGACCCAGGAAGCCAACGCCGAGGCGTCGGACTTCGTGATTTACCAGCACGAGTTCGAGTACAACGGGGTGCGGTTGAACAAGGCGGGCGAGGACCACGTGCGGCAGATCGCCGTCCGGCTTCAGGGCGGGGCCGACATGCCGGTGGTCATCGAGCAAGGCGCGACGACCGCGCGCGACGACACCGAATTCCAGTACCCGGTTCATCCGAACGCCGAACTCGATCTCCAGCGCCGTGAAGTGGTGGTGCGTTCGCTGGCGGCGATGGGCGTGACCGACGCCCACCAGCGCGTCGCGGTGGCACCGGCTTACGCGCACCCGATGAAGGCGTCCGAGGCTTCCGCCGCCTACGAGCGGAGCTTCCAGTACGATGGCTACGGCCCGTATGGGACGTATGGTGGCGGCGCCTTCGGGCCGTTCGGAGGATTCGGAGGGTTCGGGGGTATCGGCGGCGGCTTCTTCTGAGTTGCACGTGCCCCACGACTTCCGTTTGGCGGACCGACGCGCAATGTGATTCGAGGAGCCCGATTTCATGGCACAGCGACCCATGCGGTTTCTGCTCTTGGTTGTTGCCTCTGGCCTCGTGCTGCCGGGGTGCGCCCAGTGGGGGTCGTGGTTTTCGGCCTCGAAGCCCACTTCCCCGCCCCCCTCGAATGCCGTCCAGCCCGCCAACCAGGGCCATCAATTCGGTGCCAAAAAACCTTCGGCGATCGAGTCGCTGCTCGGCAAGGGCAAGCCCTCCGCGCCGCCGGCGCCGCCGCCCGCAAGACCCCGCACGCCCGAAGAAATCAAAGCCAGCCAAATGGCCATGGCGCGCCTGTGCGAGCGGCGCGGCGAACAAGATCAGGCCGAGGCGATCTACCGCGCGCTGGTGACGAAGTACCCGAAGGACCCGACCCCCCATCATCGGCTGGGCGTGTTGGCCGTGCAGAAGGGAAAGTTCGCCGAGGCGGAGACGCACTTCCGGACGGCGGAAGAGATCGCCCCACCCAGCGCCGATCTCTTGAGCGACCTGGGTTACACCTACTACCTCCAGCATCGCTTGCCGGAGTCGGAGGCGACGCTGCGGGAAGCCCTGATCCGAGATCCCCAGCATGTGGCCGCGACGAACAATTTGGCCCTGACGGTCGGGGCCCAGGGTCGTTTCGACGAGTCGCTGGCCCTGTTCCGCCGGCATGGCACCGAGGCCCAGGCCCTGTCGAATCTTGCCTTCGTGTTCTCGCAGTATGGCGACTTGCAGCGGGCCGAAGAGGCATATCTTCGCGCGCTGACGCTCGACAACACGATGCGTCCGGCGGCGCAGGCCGTTATCCAG
>DYLT01000130.1 GCA_020721945.1 Blastopirellula marina | reverse complement strand
GCGGTTCCTGCCGCTGGCGGCTCGGGTGCCACTGGTCCCAGTGGGCCAGCAACACGTCGCCGCGGAGGATGTTGCCGGCCACGACGCCGGCGATGTTGATCGGGTCCTTCGCGCTGCCGTACTGGGGGGCGTAGCAGAGTTCGGCCTCTTCCAGGTCGTAGACCGTGCCGCCCTTTTGGAGGAGCGCCGCGAGGACGTCGATCCGACGCTCGACGCCCGCCCGGCCCACGGCCTGGGCCCCGAGGATCCGGCCGCCCTCGGGCGAGAACAGGAGCTTCAAACCGATCATCTCGGCGCCGGGATAGTACCCGGCGTGGTGAAGCGAGTGCGTGTAGCTCTTCTCGTAAGGAATCCCGTGGGCACGGAGGGACTTCTCGCTGGCGCCGGTCAGGGCGAGGGTGAGGCCGAAGACGCCGACCACGGCGGTGCCCTGGGTGCCGCGGTACTTCGTGTCGCGGCCACAGATGGCGTCGGCGGCCACGCGCGCTTGACGGCCCGCGGGCCCGGCCAATGGAACGACGGTCCATTGGCCGGTGACCACGTCCCGGGTCTCGACCGCGTCGCCGACCGCCCAGATGGCCGGGTCGCTGGTGCGCATCTGGTCGTCGACGCGGATGCCGCCCGCGGCGCCGATCTCGAGGCCGGCATCGCGGGCCAAGCGCACGTCGGGCCGCACGCCCAGGGCCAGGATCACCACGCCCGCCGCGAGCCGTTCGCCCCCCTCGGCGACCACCGTGAGCCGGTCCTGCGGGGCGGGCTCGAAGGCGGCCACCCCGTGGCCAAGGCGCAAGTCCACCCCGTGGCGGCGCAGCTCGGCGTACACCGGGGCGACCATTTCGGGGTCCATGGGGAGCATGGCTTGGGGCGCCTTTTCGAGCATGGCCACTTCCACGCCACGCCGCGCAAGGTTCTCGGCCATCTCGAGCCCGATGTAACCTGCTCCGACAATCGCGGCGCGGCCGGGGCGCCGCTGCTCGATCCACGCCCCGATCCGGTCCATGTCGTCGAGGTTGCGGAGCGTGAAGATACCAGGCAAGTCGATGCCGGGCAGGTCAGGCCGGATGGGCTGCGCGCCGGGCGAGAGGACCAGCGCGTCGTACCGCTCGATCGAGGCCGTCCCCGTGACCAGATTCCGGATCTCGATCGTCCGGGCGCGCCGGTCGATCCGTTGCACCTCGTGGCGTGTCCGGACTTCGACGTGGAACCAGTCGCGGAACCGCTCGGGCGTGGCCACCAGGAGGCGATGCCGCTCGGCGATCACGCCGCCCAAGTAATACGGCAGGCCGCAATTGGCGAACGAGATCTCGGCGCCCCGTTCGTACATGAAGATCTCAGCGTGCTCGTCGAGTCGCCGAAGGCGCGCGGCGCACGCCGCGCCACCCGCCACGCCCCCCACGATCGCGATCCGCTTCGGTGCCATAAGTGTTTCCCTTTTCCAGGGCAATCGCCACGCCGGAGAATGAGAGTCCCGGCCCGTCAACGCTTACGAATAATACCGCAAGCCGTTTGGCGAACAAGGGGTCTCGCCGCGGCCCTGCCCGGCCTGGCGACCTTGCCGGAGGACCGCGCCGGGGGGACCTACGACTCCAGTACCACCACGCCCGTGCCGGCGATGCGGTCGTGTTTGAGGTCCTCAAGCGCGCGGTTCGCGTCGGCCAGGGGGTACAAGGTCGTATGCGGCCGGATGGGGATGGCGGCGGCCTCGGCCAACAGTTCCCGGCCGTCGTCGCGGGTGTTGCACGTCACCGAGCGGAGATCGCGTTCGTAGAACAGCGTGCGCTGGTAGTCCATGGCGGGGATGGGCGTCATGTGGATGCCCGCCAAGGCCAAGGTCCCACCCTTGCGCAACCTTTCCATCGCGGGCGGGACCAACTCGCCGGCCGGAGCGAAGACGATGGCACTGTGAACCTTCTCGGGCATGTCGGTCGCGTGCTCGCCCACCCACGCCGCGCCCATGGCCCGCGCCAACCGACGATGCTGTTCGCCGCGGGTGACGACGAACACTTCGCATCCCCGCGCCAGCGCGATCTGAATGACCACGTGCGCCGACGACCCGAACCCATACAAGGCCAGTTTGCCGTTTGGAGGAAGCTGGCTCCGGCGCAAAGCGCGATATCCGATGATGCCCGCGCACAACAGGGGGGCGGCTTCGACGTCGGAGAAATCGTCGGGGATGGGATAGGCGAAGTCTTCGGCCACCACGGCCTTTTCGGCATACCCGCCATCGGCATGGTAGCCGGTGAACCGGGCCGACTCGCAGAGGTTTTCTCGGCCAGCCGCGCAGTCGGGGCACCGCCCGCACGTGCCCCGCAACCACGCCACGCCGACGCGTTGGCCGACTTGCAGCCGGCCACACCCTGGGCCCAGGGCATCCACGCGGCCGACAATCTGGTGGCCGGGTATCCGAGGAAGGTCCGGCTGGGGCAGATCGCCTTCAATCACATGAAGGTCGGTTCGGCAGATCGCGCAGCACGAAACCGCGATCCGGACCTCGCCGGCGCCAGGCTCGGGCGACGGCACCTCGGCAAGAACCAACGGCGACGAGTCGATCGGCGCGGTCCGCCGCAAGAGCATGGCTTTCATACGTGCCCTCTCAGTCTCGGCCGCGAGGAAAGGCGCTCGTTATAGCGGGGGGCAGCCACGTCCAGAGATAATAGGCCCGGGGAGCCGCCAACTCGACCAGCGTCGCGGGATCAAAGGCGCGGCCTCGGGCCTGACTGCCAAGGAGGAAGTCGACCACCGAGAACGCGCGCTTGTACTCGACGACGTGGACCTGGTCCGGCCCGAGCCCCGTCAGTTCGATCGCCCGGGCGACCGCATCCTCCAAATAGCCGATCCGGTCGATCAAGCCGTTCTCCTTCGCCTGCCGGGCGGTGTACACCTGCCCCGTGGCGAGCCGATCGAGGGCCTGGGGGTCTTTCTGGAACTTGGGACGTCCCTCGCGGATGATGCTCTTGAACTCGGCAAAACTCTCGTTGACGAGACCTTGCAGGATCTTGCGCTCTTCGTCGGTCATGGCGCGAGTAAAACTGCCCATGCCTTTGAGCGGATGGCTGACGATCGAATCTTGTTTGACCCCCCATTCAGCTAGCAACGCGCTCGCATCATAGTGGGGAATGATGACGCCGATCGACCCCGTCCATGTGGTGGGTTCGGCAAAGATGGTGTCCGGCGTGGTGCCGACCGCCATCGCAACGTAGTACCCGCCGCTGGCCGCGATCCCGCCCATGCTGATGACGATGGGTATGTTCTTCTCTTTGCCGAGTTTATGAAGGTAGTGGTAGATGTAGTCGCTTGCGCTGACGGTTCCGCCGGGCGAGTCGATGCGCACAACCACGGCCTTGACGGCATCGTCTTTGAGTGCCTGATCGATCTGCCGTTTGACGTATCCGTGCCCCTCCAGCAGGGTTCCCTCGACATGGAGGATGGCCACCTTGTTTTCGGCAAGTCGCTCGTGGGAGAAATGCCTCTCCTGGATACGAGGTTCCCCTCCGAGCGAGGCACCCGTGCCGATCAGGGCGAGGTTGAGCAGCAGGGACCCGCCCAACATCAAGAGGAGCAGAAGGACCATCAGCGTGGCCCAAATACGCCGCTTCCGTCGAGGCGGGGGGAACGGGGTCGTGCTCGGTGGAGTGGATGGCGGCACGCCATAGTTGCTTTGGGGATGTTGGTTGGGGTCCATGCCCGATACCCTTAGGATGGATTGTCAAACGCGCCAGATCGACACTCTAATTTAGGTCAGACAAGGAGCCGTATTCCAGACCTGTTGGCCCGAAAGGAGTAGAGGGTGTTCGTTGCCGCTTCGACACGATGCTTTCCCGAGTTGCCGCTGGGCGACGCCCTTCAACGCTTGGCTGACCTCGAGTTTACCAACGTGGAGATCACGATTCACGAGTCGGGGGGGCATTTGAAGCCGTCGGAGGTGCTGGCCGACCCGGAACGCGCGCTGCGCCTGTGCCGCCAGACGCATCGGATGACGATCACGGCCTTCAGCGTGGACATGGAGACGCCATCCGAGGAGGAGTATTATCGGCAGTTTGCCGCTTGCTGCAAGCTGGCCAAGGCGACCAAGGTGGTGACGATTACGGTCCGCGCGTCCGAAGTGGGCACGCCGTTCAACGCCGAGATCGAGCGTCTTCGGCGGTTGTCGGCCATTGCGTCGACCGAGGGGGTGGTGGTGGGTTTGCTGACCGAGGCCGGCCGGATGACCGAAAACCCCGACACGGCGGTCGTGTTGTGCGACAACGTCAAGGGCCTGGCGCTGACCCTCGACCCGAGCCATTATGTCTGCGGCCCGCACCAAGGCGCTAGCTACGAGCAGGTGACGAAGTATACGTGCCATGTGCGGCTCCGCGACACCACCAAGGAGAGGTTCCAGGTGCGCGTGGGCCAGGGCCAGATCGAGTACGGCAAACTGGTGATCCAACTCGGCAAGTTCAGTTACAACCGGGCCTTGTGCATCGACATGCCACCCTTGCCCGACGTCGATCAAAACGCCGAGATGCGCAAGATGCGCTTGCTGTTGGAAAGCCTGTTGTAGGGAACGATGCCGTCCCCGCGCGGTGGTAGCCGGCCGCAGGCTGGGGACCGGCACCCGCTTCGGCCCCTTGCGAGCGGAAAAAACGTGCCGGTCCGCTTCACGCCCGCGGCCTGCGACGGTCCTTCATGGCCCGGCGTGCCGAGCGAACAACGCTTCCAGGCAGATTTGCGACCAGGTTTCGAAGCCCGACAGGTCGGCCAAGAGCGATTCGACCGGGTGAAAGCCGCACTCGACGAGTTCGCTTTCCCTGGGTCGGACCGCGGGCCGCTCGACATCCACCCGATGAACCAGGCCGAGGTGGACCCGGCCCACCTCGGTCTGGTCGTCGTTGATCAGCCCGACGCAGCGCGACGTGTAAGGGGTGTCGAGCACGACTTCTTCTTCCAGCTCACGGCGCATGCCTTCGGCATAGGGGTCGGCGCTGCCGTCGGCGCCGCGGTCGATGGTCGAAATGTGTCCGCCGACACCGATGCTGCGTTTGCTCCGCAAGCGTGCCTCACCCTGGGCCCCGCCCCGCGTGTACCGGAAGATCGCCAGCCGGCCGGACGCATCGGTGTGGCAGAAGATGAGGTAGGGAATCAACTGTTTGAAGCGGGGGTCCTGCTCGACCTCGTGCCGCGGACGGTAACCGATGTGCTTCGGATCGAGCAGTTGGCCGAGATAGCGTTCGACGTCACCGCAAAAGCCCTGGAAGTAGCCCAATCGGTGAAAGACCTCCGTGGGCACCACGAGAACATGTTCCGTTGGAGTTTCCGGCAAGGGAGTGTCCTTTCGCATGGACCGGCCTAGAGAATCAGCATGGCATCGCCGTAGCTGTAGAATCGGTATTCTTCGCGGATCGCTTCCTGGTAGGCCCGGGCGATCAGGTCCCGGCCACCGAACGTGTAGGCCAGCACCAAAAGCGTCGTGCGAGGCAGATGGAAGTTCGTCAAGAGGGCATCGACCGCCTTGAACCCATACGGAGGCCGGATAAACAGGCTGGTGCAGCCGGCAAACGGTCGCAGCGGGCCGTCCAGCGCGGCGGTTTCGAGCACGCGCACGACCGTCGTGCCGACGGCCACGACGCGCCCACCCCGTTGCCTGGCGGCCTGGATGCGGCCGACGGTTTCCTCGGACAATTGGGCCCATTCGGCGTGCATGCGGTGTTCGCCGAGGGTTTGGCTGACGATCGGCTTGAACGTGCCGACGCCCACGTGCAGCGTCAACCACGCAATCGAGACCCCGGCTTTCTCGATTTTCTGGAGCAACAGCTCGGTAAAGTGCAGGCCCGCGGTCGGCGCGGCCACGGCGCCGGGCGTGCGCGCAAAGACCGTCTGGTACGCCTCGCGGTCGGCATCGACCATCTCGCCCTTGCGAATATAGGGCGGCAGCGGTACCCGTCCGACGCGCTGGAGAATCGTCATCGCGTCCTCGCCCGACTCGGGCCGAACGATCCATTCCCCCTCGGACTGCGGCACGCCCATGCGCAGACGAATGTCATCCTGGCCCTGAGGGTTCAGCAGGGTCACGGTCTCGCCGGGCACCAACCGACCCCGTGTCCTCGAAATCAACCGCCAAAGCCCCTCGTGGGTCGATTCGAGGAACAGCCCTTCCCACCTCCCCCCGGTATTGGTGCGGTACCCAACCAGCCGAGCGGGGATTACCTTCGTGTCGTTCAAGACGAGACAATCCCCCGGAAGTAGTATTTCTGGAAGATCACGCACATGACGGTGGCTGAGATTCCCGCTGGTCCGGTCGACCACCAGCAGTCGCGCATCGGCCCGACGGGCCAACGGCGCTTGAGCAATCAGCCGCCGGGGCAATTCATAGTCGTATTGCTCCAGATCCGACATGGCGGTGAGGTAGGATGGAAAGACAGCCTCGGGGTCCGACCCCGTGAGTATATGCCTCACGCCGCACGAAGGGCAGGGGACCAACGGGGACGGAAGACCACGCGATGCGTTCCATGCGACTGGCGCTGTGCATCACCGATCTCGACGTGGGCGGGGCCGAGTTGTGCCTCGTGGCCCTGGCCACCCGAATCGACCGCGCACGATTCGCTCCCGTGGTGTACTGCCTTGGGCCTCGACCCGACCGCCCAGAGGCCTCGTGTGTTCCGCGCTTGGAAGCGGCGGGGGTCGAGGTGCATTGTCTGGGCGGCCGGGTGCCGCGCGATGTCTGGCGGGTCGTTCGAGACCTGGAGGGGCGACTCCGAAAACAGCGTCCCCATCTGGTGCAGACATTCTTGTTCCATGCCAATATCGTGGGGCGGCTTGCCGCGCGCTGGGCGGGCGTGCCGCGCGTGGTTTCGGGTATCCGCGTGGCCGAGCGGCGCGCACGGTGGCACCTCTGGCTCGATCGCCTGACGCACCGATGGGTCGACCGCCACGTGTGCGTCAGCCAATCGGTCGCCCAATTCGCTGCCCGGCACGGCCTGCCCGCCGACCGGCTCGTGGTCATCCCCAACGGCATCGACGTGGACCAGTATCCCGCGCCAAGGCCGGCCGACTTGGCCCCGTTGGGCATCCCGCCGGGCAGCCGGGTCGTGACCTTCGTGGGTCGATTGGATCGGCAAAAAGGCCTTGACTGGCTCCTGGCCGGTGCGCCCTCGTGGATGGACCGGGTGCCCGGCTGCCACCTTCTCTTGGTGGGCAGTGGCCCAGAACTCCGCCCTCTCCAGCGGCTTCGGGAGCGATTCGGCTTGACTTCGCGCGTCCATTTCGCGCTCTGGCGGCCCGACGTGGCCGAACTGCTGGCGGCCAGCGATCTCTTGGTGCTTCCCTCCCGTTGGGAAGGCATGCCGAACGTCGTTCTTCAAGCCATGGCGAGTCGCCTGCCCGTGGTCGCCACCGACGTCGAAGGCGTTCGCGAACTCCTCGGCGAGTCGGCCGATGCCCAGGTCGTCCCCTTCGGCGACTCGCCGCGGTTGGCCGAACGGCTGGTCCACTTGCTCACCGATCGCGCAGCGGCCGCGGCCCTTGCGCAACAAAACCGGCGGCGCTCGGAACAGCAGTTCAGCCTTCGGGCCATGGTCTCGGCCTACGAGCGCCTGTGGCAGAACCTGTAGCGAAAAAGGGTGAGGGAGCGAGAACGGGTCAGGACCAGTACCGCTTCGTGCGCTTGCGGATCGACGGGCTGGTCACGTGGGGATGCAACTCGTTGCCAAGGGCCAGCCGGTCGGCGGTCGGCTCGGGAAGGGCCGTCCGACCGACGAAGTGCTTGAGCACTGCTTTCGAGAGAAACCGGGTTCGCTGAGCCAGCGAGAAGCGGTCGCCGCCGCGGTAGTGGTAGTACCGCAGCGGAACGCAGACATAGAGCCAGTCCCTTGCCCGGGTCAATGCCACGTAGAACAGCCGCAGTTCTTCTTCGACCTGCTCCGGGGTGCCGGTCGCCATGTCCGAGGGGATGTTCCCATCCGAGGCATGGATCACGTAGACCACGTCCCACTCAAGGCCCTTGGCCGAGTGGATCGTGCTCAACACGAGGTACTCGTCGTCGAGGGCGGGCGGACCGGCCAGGTCTTGGGTCGACGCGGGCGGATCGAGCGTCATTTCGGCCAACATCGTGGCTCGATCGGCATAGCGGGCGGCCAACGATTCGAGTTGTTCCAAGTCGCGGGCGCGCGGGTGGGGATTGTCGTACCGGTCCTCGAGGATGGGCTGATAAAACAGGCGGACCCGGTAAACCTGGGTCGCCAAGTCGGCCTGTGTCCCATGCAGGCCGGACAGCAGCTCCACGAACTTCGGCCAGATTTCGGTCGCGGCGCCAGGCGGCTTCCACTCGGTCCAGACGCGAAAATCGCCCGCCTCGGCCAGCCGGCCCATCAGCCGAGCCGTCGTCTGCGGCCCGATGCCGGGCAGCAGGGCCAGAATCCGATTGCCCGAAACCACGTCGCGCGGGTTCTCGGCCAGCCGAAGAAACGCGATGAGGTCTTTGACGTGGGCGGTTTCGACGAACTTCAGACCGCCGTACTTGTGGAAGGGGATGCCTCGCCGGGCAAGCTCGGCCTCGAGCAGGATGCTGTGGTGCGATGCGCGAAACAGCACGGCTTGACGCCGCAGGGCGATCCCCGCCTCGCGATGTGCGAGGATCGTGCGGATCACAAAATCGCTCTGGTCGTCTTCCTCTTCGCAGGTGACCAAAACCGGCCGGCTTCCCCCCGGCCGCTTGGACCAGAGGTTTTTCGCGTAACGTTCCGACGCCTGCCCGATCACGGCGTTCGCCGCGTCGAGAATGGGCTGCCGGCTGCGGTAGTTCTCTTCGAGGGCCACGATCGAGGCGTTCCGGTAGTGTTTGGGGAAGTCGAGGATGTTCCGCACCGTGGCCGCGCGGAACGAGTAGATGGCCTGGGCGTCGTCGCCCACCACGGTCAATCCGCGGCCCTCGGGCGACAGCGCGTAGAGAATCTCGGCTTGAAGAAGGTTCGTGTCCTGGTACTCGTCGACCAGCACCCGGTCGAACTGCCCGCGCACGAGGTCGCCCGGCCCGTCGGCGGTCAACAGCGCATGCCAGTAGATGAGCAGGTCGTCGTAGTCCAGGACCCCCATCTGTTCCTTGCGGTCGACATAGGCGTCGAAGAGGCGGGCGAGTTCCTCGGCCCAGTCCGTGCACCAGGGGAAATGGGTAGCCAAGGCTTCGGGAAGCGGCTGCCGGGCGTTGACGCACCGGCTGTAGATCGCCATGCACGTTCCCTTCTGGGGAAAACGTTGGTCGGTCTTGGCCAGCCGGAGTTCGGTGCGGACCAGGTGCATGAGGTCCTCGGAGTCGCTCCGATCGTGGATGCCGAAGTCAGGGGCCAGACCCATCGCCTTGCCGTAACGGCGCAGCAGCCGCGTGGCGATCGCGTGGAACGTGCCTGCCCAAAGCCGGGTGATGGGTGCCCGCGCGGGCGTCGAATCGGGCTTGGCGAAGGCCCGCTCGATCACCCGTTCGGCACGGCGGATCATTTCGGCGGCCGCGCGTCGCGTGAAGGTCAGCAGGAGGATACGGCCAGGATCGATGCCCTGCGCGATCTGCCAGGCGACGCGGTGGACCAAGGTGGCCGTCTTGCCCGTCCCAGCCCCCGCGACGATCAAGAGGGGATCTTCGCCGTGCTCGACGGCGAACCGTTGTTGGGGGTTCAGGGGGTCCAAGAGGTGGTCGCGGGCCAGGCAATCCATTCGTTCACCCAGGGTCCCACTGGGGGGGGCGACCGGAACCTCCATCGCCGTATGGTGTTTAAGAATATCGGGTTGGAAGGCGTGTGTCGAGGGGGCGGCGGCTTCTGGCCCTCGCCTCGGGGTCGATCGGTTTGCACCTAGTTGACAAGTGGATTTGCGCCCGGTTAGATTGGACCTTAGCAAACGTCCGCCATGACCTTCCCGCCCCTCGCCGCCCCCGCCCAAAGGACACGCATGATCCGGAAAGAGTCCAGGAACGGCATCGGCTACAGCGTGGTCGACCTCCACGACGTGCGCCATGTGTTCGTTTCCGCGGTGCCGCAGAGCGGCCAGACCCTGGAGGAACAAGCGCGCGATGCCTTGCGGACCATCGAACGGGTCAGCGAGGAGGAGGGCGTCCGGGGCTCGATCGTCCATCAGGCGGTGTTCCTCCGCGACAAGGAACGGGTCGACGAGTGCCGGCAGATCATGCATACGTTCTACGGCCCCGAGCTGCCGGCCACGACGTACATCCCCCAGCATCCGTGCGACGGCAAACTGCTGTCGATCGAGGCCCTCGGGATAGGCCGGGGCCAAGGCGAGGTGCAGATCCTCCGGTGCTCCGAGAACCTGGTCATTACCCGGCATAGCGGCGTCTCGTGGATCCACGTCAGCCAGGTCCTGCCCGACCCTCACGAGGTCGGCGTCTATGGCCGGTCGCTCAGCGCGTTCCGGAAGATGCGGGAGGTGCTCAAGCGGGCCGACGCCGATTTCAGCCAGGTGGTGCGCACGTGGCTTTACCTGGGCGACATCGTCGGTCCCGAGGCCGATACCCAGCGCTACAAGGAGCTGAACCGCGCCCGGACCGACTATTACGAGGGCATTGGCTTCGGGGCGGGCCACTTGGCGCCGGGGGTCAACGGGGCTGTCTACCCGGCCAGCACCGGAATCGGAACCGACAATCACGACATTCTCATGAGTTGCATTGCGATCGCCACGGAGCGCGACGACCTGGCGATCCTGCCGCTGGAGAACCCGCTGCAAACCTCGGCCTTCGACTACAGTTGCCATTACGGGCCGAAGAGTCCGAAGTTCGCCCGGGCGCTGGCGCTGACCTCGGGCTCGTGCGCGACGATCTTCGTTTCCGGCACGGCCAGCATCACGAATTCCGAAAGCCGGTTCCACAACGATCCGGCGCGGCAGACCCACCAGACGCTCGACAACATCGCGGCCTTGATCTCCGAGCACAACTTCGGCCGCCACCAGATGCCCGGCTTCGGCGCCTCGCTCGAGAATCTGGTGCTGGTTCGGGTGTACATCAAGCGCCCCGAGGACTACCCGATCATCCGCGCCGTGTGCCAATCGCGCCTGGGCGAGCTGCCCACCATCTACGCGGTGGCCGACGTCTGCCGGCCCGAACTCTTGGTCGAGATCGAGGGGATCGCCTTCTCGCACCGCTAAGCGGTGCCGCGCAAGGCCGGGAGTTGGGCTTGCCGCCGGTCCGCGAGCCGCAGCTTGTCGGCGGCGGGCCGCACGCGGGGGCTGCCGGCGCGGCGTGTTCGGGTCCGGTCAGAACGCCTCGGCCACTCCAGAGGCCGGCCAGGGGTCCAGGCGCAACGGGTACTGGCCGTACATGCGGAGGGCGTTCCACATAGCCAGGTAATTGCCCGGTTTGACCGCCGAGTGGATGCTGTTGCTCGACGAGAGGATCAGCCCGCCGCCTTCGCCGGCCTTGCGGATCACCGCCTTCGTCTCGGCGACGACCTCGGCCTCCGAGCCGAAGGTCAACGTGTGGGCACAGTCGACATTGCCCTTCAGTGCGACGCGATGGCCGTACTTCGCCTTCATCTCGCCGAGGTCCATTCCGGCGACGGGGTCGATCGGGTCGAGGGCGTCGATGCCCGTGTCGAGAATCATGTCCACAAGCGGCCGGATATTGCCATCGGTGTGCTTGATGACCGGCAGGCCGGCCTCGTGGAACCCGGCGATGACGCGCCGCAGCCCGGGCTCGAAAAACTCGCGGAATGCCTTGGGCGACATGAACGGCCGCTCGGTCGAGGCATAGTCGTCGCCGGTAAAGACAAAATCGGCCCCGAACCGGGCGACCTCGCGCGCCATGGCGAGGTTCATTTCGACCGACAGATCGACCAGGCCGCGGACCAACTCGGGCGAATCGACCAGGGCCATCATCAACCCCTCGAAGCCCGCCAGGTACCGCGGAATCGAGAACACGTCGTTCAGATGTACCCCGATCGCCAGCTTCCCCTTGTACTTCTTGACCAGACGCCGGAGGCTTTCGTACCGGCCGGGGGCGTGCGGGTCGGGGGGGCTGTACTTGCGGAAATCGTCGAGCGACTTGATCGGCCCCTCGACCGGAAACCCGTGCTCCTCGCTGGTCGTCTCGAGCACCACGCCCCACTCGTTGCGGAAACGGTTCGGCCCGATCTGCTCTTTCCGGAGGTCGGGCGCGGTGAGGATCGCGTCGAGCCCCATGCGCACCGTAAACTCCTCCATGCTTGCGCCGGGGCAGATCGCCTCGCGGACCTTGCGGTCGATGATCCATTCGAAGTGGGGGATGCGGTCGGGCTCTTCGCGGCGCAAAACCCGCAGGACCCGCTCCGCGGACGTCAGTTCGCTCATGACGCGGCAACTCCAGAAGGTGGCGGCGGTCCATCATCTTGCCCGGTTCCCCAAGCCCCGTCAAGCCGCCAAGTCCCCGCGTTCGAAGCATTGCACCGGCCGCACCCCCAGCCAATATTGAAAGAAGAACACGCGGCAGTCTGATTCGGAGTCGCTCGTGCGCAAGGTGCTTCTCGGCATCGTGGCGGCCATCCTGGTGGTGGGTCTGGCCGCATGGTACTTCGGGCCGTGGCACGGCCAACCCGAGTCCAGGCCGCTGGATGCGCCGCGCGCACGCGACGACGCGCCCCATCGCGCGGTGGCCTCGGGCGAACGCACGTGGAGTCGGCCAACCGGCACGGACGAAGCGCGTTCCACCGGCAGGGCCGTGCACCCGCTGCTTGACGAAGCCGGCGAGGCGATTCTGGCCGAAGGCACCGACGAGGTGCCCTCGACGGCCAGCCCGGAGCTTCGGGAGGTGATCCGCGCGGCGTTCCGGTCGGGGCAAGACCCCGGCACAGTGGCGGCGGTGACCTTCGATTATCCGCTCGACCAAACGGTCTTTCCGCCCGACATCGTGCCTCCGACTATTCTGTGGCACGATCCGGCCGAGCAGGCGGACACGTGGCTCTTGGAATGGGCTCTCGCCGATGGCAGAGGCCGCCTTTATATCCTGTTGCCCGGCGATCGGCCCGCGCAGGGTCCGATCGACCCGCGGTGCATCACCGCGACCAACGAGGTGTACCGCGGGACTCCCTACCAGGCCTCGGCCAAGGCGTGGAAGGTGGACGCTCGGGTATGGACCGCCTTCCAGCGGCATTCGGTCCAGCGGCCAGCCACGCTGGCTATTCGGGGGTTTCGGAGCAAGGAGCCGGGCACGATCCTGTCGCGAGGCCAGATCACGATCGCCACGTCGAAGGACCCCGTGGGCGCCCCGATCTTCTATCGCGACGTGCCCCTGGCGCCTTCCGACACCCAGGAGGGCGTGATCAAACCGCTAAGCGAAGCCTTCCTTCCGCTGATCGCCTGGCGGCTCCGCGATATCTCCCAGCCCGAAAGCCGGTTGCTCTTGACCGACATGCTCACCTGCGCGAATTGCCATTCGTTTTCCGACGACGGCAAGACCTTGGGCATGGACCTCGATGGCCCGGCGGGCGACAAGGGGGCCTATGTCATCGCCCCGGTCGCGCCCGAGACCGTCATCGAGCAGAAGCAGGTGATTAGTTGGAACTCCTACGACGACAAGCCGAAAGGGCACAAGACGATCGGGTTCCTCTCGCGCCTGTCGCCCGATGGCCGGTACGCGGTGACGACGCTCAACGAAGCGGTCTACGTGCAGAACTTCACCGATTACCGTTTTCTCCAGGTGTTTTATCCGACGCGGGGCATTCTCGGGGACTACGAGCGAGCCACTGG
>DYLT01000505.1 GCA_020721945.1 Blastopirellula marina | reverse complement strand
CGCCGCGTCGGCTCGCTCGAGCGCCTGTGGCGATGGTGCCGGCGGCATCGCGCGGTCGCGTCGCTCAGCGGGGTCGCCTTGGCGATGCTCGTGCTGGCCGCGACGATCGGCTGGATCGGGTACCTCCAGACCACCGCCGCGCTGGAGACGGCCGAGGCCGCCACCCGGCGGGCCGAAGCGAACCTCGACCTCTCGCTGGACGCCTTCGAGACGATCTTCAACCGCTTGGCCGGGCGCGATAGCCTGGCGGCGCTTTCCGACGATCCCGAGATCGACTGGCCCCTGCCCTCCGTGCCGTCGGAGCACGATCTGGCGCTGCTCGAGGAGTTGTTGCGCTTCTACGAACGCTATGCCGAGGGAAACGAGGCGAACGAGCGGTTGCGCGCCAGCACGGCCAAGGCGTACCGCCGCGTCGGCGCGATCCAGCAGATCCTCGGCCGGCCCGACAAGTCGGAGGACGCCTTGCGCCGAGCGCTGGCCGCGTACGAGGCCCTGTCGCAGGAGGAGGGGGGGCACAAGTACGCGGCCGAGATCGCCACCGCCTGGAACCTGCTGGGGACGACCCTTCAAGCGGCCAATCGGTTCGACGAGGCGCGCCAGGCATTCGAACAGGCCCTGCGCCACGCCGCGGAGGCGGACTCGGACCGCGGACGGCTCGAACTGATCCGGGCGCACAATTCCTTGGGGCGCGCCATGGCGTTTGCCGGGCTGGGACGATGGCGTGGACCGCGCGGCAAGCCGGGCCCCGAGGGCCCGCGGTCGAACCCGGATGGACCACGTCGTGGGCCCGATAGCCCGCGTCCATCCGACCGCGGGGCCGAGGCCGTCGAGCACCATCGGCAGGCGCTTGGCCTGGCCCAGGCGCTGGTCGAGCGATCGCCCCAGAATCCCGAGTACCGCTTCGCGCTGGCGTGCAGCCAGGAGTACCTGTCCACGGCGCTGGTGTGGCGCAACGCCGGCCGGGAAGCAGCCGAGGCCAATGCCGCCGCGATCCGGCTGTTACGCGAGCTGGCCGCGGAGCACCCCACGGTGGCCGCCTACCGGCGCGAGTTGGCCGAGTGTCTGGCGGCACCGGGCGGCCCGCCCTGGGCGCGGTTCCAGTCGGCCGACGCCAAATCGCGGCTCGAGGAGGCCGTGGCGATCGCCGAGCAACTGCACAAGGACCACCCCCAGGTGCCAGAGTATACCCTGTTCCTCGCGCGCACCTTGGCAAGGTCGGCGATGTTCCTCGGGGCGCAGCGGGAGGCCGACGAGGCGGCACGACGCTATCGCCGGGCCACCGAGCTCTGCGAGGTGCTGGTGGAACGTAACCCCAGGGTCACGTCGTTCGCGTTTCTGCTGGCCTCTTACCGCAACGCGCTGGCTGAGTATCTCCGCATGACGCGCCGCCTGCCCGAGGCACGCGTCGAACTGGAGAAGGCGATTCAGACCATCGAGCGAATCCCTTCAGACGACGACGCGCGGTCGCGCGGCATCCGCCTCTTCCGCAGTGGACTTTACCGTAGCCTCTCGGCCACGTTGCGCCAACTGGGCGAAACGCAGGCCGCCGACGAGGCCATGAAGAAGGCCGGGGCGATCGGCCCCTAGCCGTCGCGAGGACAGTCCCCGCGAACGGTTCCCGGCCTTTACGACGCCTTCCTCGGCGCGGTGAACGCCTCCCAATCGGCCTTGCGGATCACGGTTTCGTGCTCGGGCACCTCGATGCCCTCGACCTTCATCTTCACCCGAATGTGGTATTCCTCGGCACGTTCCGATGGTACTCGCCACGAGTACCGGCAGGTAAAGCCTCAGCCATACTCGAAGAAGCCCTCGTGGACCACTTGGCCCTTCGGGTCCTTGATGGTGAAGGCGGGCTTCTCGCCGGGGCGACCGCCGTCGATGCGCAGGTCCGTGCAGACCTCGCCCGTTGCACCGGTTAGCACCAGCGAGAGGTTTATCCGCCGCGGGTCGGCATAGTCGATCTTCACGACAGGTCGGTAGGGTGGCCCGAACGGAAGCACCGTGTTTTCGCCCTTGCGCACCTCGATCGGCGCGGC
>DYLT01000504.1 GCA_020721945.1 Blastopirellula marina | reverse complement strand
CAAGCCGCTGGCGGCGCACGGCAGCGACCAACGCCTCTATGCCGCCGGCTGCGATGGGCCGTACCTCAGCACGGACGCCGGCGCCAGCTTTGCGCGCCAGGGTGATCCGCTCTTCGGCCTCTATGATGTGAACTCCATCGCGCCGGTCGAGCCGGCGTGGCGCGAAGTATGGATCGGCGGAGTGAGCGAGGGCGGCGGCGGTGGGGTGCTGGTCAGTCGCGACAGTGGTGCGAACTGGGCGCTCAGCTATCCGGGCCCGGGAGTTGCGGATATCGGCTGGCCGGGGCGCGTGACGCTCGATCGCTACCGGAGCGGCTATGTCTACGCGCCCGCGTACTATGGCTTCTTCTACACCCCAGATGGGGGCGAGCGCTGGATCAATAACTCGCAGGGCCTGGAGGAAGTGATCGGCGGCGTGCGGCCGTCTGGCCTCTATGCGCTGGCGCAGGATCCGGTCGAACTCACACATCGCCTCTACCTGGGCACGCGCCGCGGGCTCTACGCGCGAGATGGCGCTACCGCCTATTGGTACAAACTGGCCGGGCAGGCGTTCGATGCGCTGGAGGTCAACGATCTGTTGGTGCTCGACGGCCTGCCGGCCCGACTTTACGCGACGACGCCGTTCGGCGTGTTTCTCTATGATCTGAGCGTCGTGCCGCCGGCGCCGGCCACCCCCATGCCGCCGGTCACGCCGACGCCGACCGCCACGCCAGGCGAGGCGACGGTCACACCGACGCCGACCCCCACGTCCACTGCCAGCCCGACGCCGACCGCCACGCCGACCACGATCTACGTGCCGACCGCTCAGCCCGGCGTCTGGCCGACCCCGCGGGTGATCGCGACGATTGCGTTGCCGGCGGGCAGTCATCCGCACGGCATTGCGCTCGACGCGACGGGCAACACGGCCTATGTTGCGTTTCACGGCGTGGAACACAGCGGCCGCACACTCGGCATCATCAACACGGCGCTGCTGACGCTCACCGCGCAGATCACGTTGAGCGCCGACGCGACCGGGCCGAACGGGGTCGCCGTGCTCGACGCCGGCGGCCTGGTCGTCGTCGCCAACCGCCAGACGGCCAATGCGTCGGTGGTCAACCCCGGCCCGCCGGCCGCCGTGGTCGGGCAGATCGCCGCCGAACTGGAGCCCGATGGCGTGATCGTGGGGGGCGGCTACGGCTATATCGCCAACTTCGGCAACGATTCTGTGACCGTGTTCGACGTTGCAACCCGTGCGTTCGTCCGGCAGCTGAACGTTGGCCATCAGCCGGCGCTCTTCGCTGCCGACCCGACGAGCAGCGACGTGTATCTTTCGTTGCATGGCGCGAATGAGGTGTTGCGCCTGCGCAATGGCGAAGTGATCGGCGTCTACCCGGGCGTCGCAGAGCCGTACGGCCTGGCGTTCGACCCGACCGACGGCCGGCTTTACGTGGCCAACCGGGGCGTCGCCCACTCGGTGACCGTGATTGATACCGTCGCCGGGACGATCGTTGGCGCGATCGGCCTGGATCGCGAACCGTTTGTGACGGCTGTGAATAGCCGCACCGGCCACCTTTACATCGCGTGCGGCGATCAGGTGAAAGTCTATCGGACGCTTGATTGGGCGCCCGTAACAACGATCGCTGTGCCGTCGGGCGCGGAGGAAGGGATCGCGCTCGACGCCGCGCACAACATCGTCTACGTGACCAGCCGCGAAGGGGATGCCATTACCGTCATCCGGGATGCTGCGTCGCCGCTCGTGCTCTTCGCCAGCAATCGGGACGGCAACGGCGAGCTGTATCGCATGTTGCCGGACGGTCGCGAGCAAATCCGCCTGACGTTTACGGCGGACGCCAGCGAAGTATCGCCGGTCGGCTCGCCCGATGGCCGCTGGATCGCTTACGTGCGCACCGACCAAGACGGCTGGCCGCATCTTTGGTTGATGAGTCGGGACGGGCGCCATGCGCGCCAGATGATCCAAATAAGGCGCCATCGGGTATGCCTCCGGCCCATCGGCATGGAATTTCTTGAGCCAGGCGTTGCAGTAGGGGGTAAATACGCCG
>DYLT01000129.1 GCA_020721945.1 Blastopirellula marina | reverse complement strand
GGCGGGCTCGGCCGCCGCGGCCGGGACCGCCCAGAGCCAGGTCGCGCCGGCGCCCGCCATCAGCGCGCCGCCGACGAACTGCCGTCGGGAAAGGTCGTCATCGCCAGGCATGTTTTCGCCTCCGCACGTGCGTGATCGATCGAGGAACGCCGTGCCCTATCATAGCGACCGACCTCGGTTCGAGCAAACGCCCGGCGCGGCCGCGTCGGCATTGGTACGAAACCAGAAAGGCGAATATGCTGGAAGAACCATCGAACTCCGCCACCCCGTGCGAAGGCCCTCCCATGACACCGCGTGACCGAGTGCTAGCGGCTTTGCATCACTGCCAACCCGACCGCACCCCGACCGACTTCTGGGCCGAGGAGCCGACGTGGCGGCGATTGCTGGCGCACGTGGGGCACGACGACCGCGACCGCGTGCTGGACGACTTGGGCGTCGACGTCCGGCACCTCGAGGTGCCGAGCCCTCCCGAGCAGGCGCTTGGCAACGGCCTGTACCGGAACTTCTGGGGCGAGCAATACGTGTACCGACAGACGCCCTGGGGGCCGATGCGCGAAGACGTGCGCGGGGCGCTGGCCGAGGCGAAGAGCCTGGCCGATCTCGAAGGCTTCGATTGGCCCACGCCCGATGTCTTCGACCATGCGCCGCTGGCAGCCCAATGCCGCCGTTGGGACCGCCACGCCTTGCGGTACGGCTTTGCCGACGTGTGGCAGCGCCCGGGGCTGGTGCGGGGATGGGAAGGGATGTTTCTCGACATGGCCGAGCGGCCCGAATGGGTCCACTTCCTGTGCCGCAAGTTCACCGATTTCTACAAGGAAGACTATACCCGCGCGGCCGAGGTCACCCACGGCCGGATCGACCTCTACCTCCTGATCAGCGACCTGGGGGGCCAGACCGGGCCGCTCATTTCGCTGGCCATGTTCCGGCGGTTCGTGGCTCCGTACCTCCAGGAGATGATCGACACGATCCACGGCTTGGGCGGCCGAGTGCTTTACCATAGCTGCGGCGCGATCGGCCCGTTCGTTCCCGAGCTGATCGCGCTGGGCATCGACGTGCTCGATCCGATCCAGCCGGTGGGGCCTGAGATGCAGCCCGAACGGCTCAAGACCGACTTCGGCGATCGGCTCGTGTTTCACGGGGGCATCGACATGCAACACCTGCTGCCGCGGGGAAGTGCCGACGAGGTGCGCGCGGAGGTGCGACGTTACTGCCGGACGCTCGGACGCGGAGGTGGCTACATCCTGGGGCCGGCCCACTTGTTCCAGCCCGACGTGCCGCCCGAGAACATCCTGGCCGTGTACCACGAGGGGATCAGGTAGCACCTGGTCGGCGGTTCCGGGAAGATCAGCCCTTGGGCTTCGCGGCGCGCAAGCGCGCACGGATGGTCTCGAGCCGCTGGCGCAGTTCCCGCTCGAAGCCCCGGTCGGTGGGACGATAGTATTCCCGCGCGACGCCGAGATAGTCCTGGGCGGCGATTCCCTCTGGATCATCGTGGGCGTACTGGTAGCCCTCGCCATGGCCCAGGCGCTTCGCGCCGCCGTAGTGCGCGTCGCGGAGATGGACGGGCACCGGCAGCAGCCGGCCCTCGCGCACGTCCTTTCGCGCCTCGCCGATTCCCACGGTCGCCGCGTTCGACTTCGGAGCACACGCGAGGTACGTGACCGCCTGGGCGAGGTTCAACTGGCACTCGGGCAGGCCGACGATCTCGCAAGCTTCGGCGGCCGCCACGGCCAAAGGCAGCGCGGCAGGATCGGCATTGCCGATGTCTTCGCTGGCCAAAATGACCAGGCGCCGGGCGAGAAACCGCACGTCTTCGCCGCCTTCGAGCATCCGCGCGAGCCAGTACAGGGCCGCGTCGGGATCGCTGCCGCGAAGGCTCTTGATCAGCGCGCTGATCGAGTCGTAGTGCGCGTCGCCCTGGCGGTCGTACTGGATCGCCTTGCGTTGGACCGACTCTTCGGCGAGCTGGCGGGTGAACTCGACCGGCGAGGCGTCGGTCGACAGCACGCCGATCTCCAACGCCGACAGCGCCCGGCGCGCGTCGCCATCGCTGGTTTCGACGAGAAACGCCAGGGCCTCGGGGTCCATGCGGATGGCGCGATGCCCCAGCCCGCGCTCGCGGTCGGCCATCGCCCGAAGCACCAACTCGCGGATCTCGTCGTTCGACAGCGGCCGGAACTGGAAGACGCGGCTTCGGCTGACCAGGGCGCTGTTGATCGTGAAGAAGGGGTTCTCGGTGGTGGCGCCGACCAGGACGACGATTCCCTCCTCGACCTCGGGCAAGAGCACGTCTTGCTGGGCCTTGTTGAAGCGATGAATCTCGTCGATGAACAAGAGCGTCTTGCGACCGGTGGCGGAAAGCTGCTGCCGGGCCTCGTGGAGCACCTCGCGCAGTTCCTTCACGCCGCTGGTCACGGCGCTGAGCTGGCGGAACGTGCTTCGGGTTTCCGTGGCCAGCAGCCGGGCCAGGGTGGTCTTGCCCGTGCCCGGCGGACCATAGAAGATCACCGACCCGAGACGGTCGGCCTTCAAGAGGCGGCGCAGCAGCTTGCCCTCGCCGAGGAAGTGCCGCTGCCCGACGAACTCGTCGAGGGTGCGGGGTCTCATGCGGGCAGCCAAGGGCTGGGCCCGGCGTCGGTTGGCTTCTTCGGCGGCGTCGAACAACGACATGGCGTCAGGGCTCCAGCGGCCCGCCGCGCGGCAGCAGGTCTTTCAGCGGGCAACCTTCGCACCGCGGCGTCTTGCCGCAGTGCTCCTTGCCCACCCGCACCAAGAGGGCGTGATACTCGTTATACAGCGCGACGTCGGCCGGCAAACCGCTCTCGAAGTGCTCTTGAAGATCGTCGTAGGTCGCGTCGAAGGCAACCCAACCGTGTCGCGCAAAGACCCGGTACGTGTAGGTGTCGACCACGAACGTCGGCAGATTGCCGGCGTACAGGAGGATCGAATCGGCGGTTTCCGGGCCGATCCCGTGGACCGAAAGCAACTGCCGGCGAAGCGCCGAAAGCGGTGTCTGGAACATCGCCTCGAGCGAGCCGCCGTAACTCTGGACGACCAGGTTCAAGAGGTTCCGCAACCGTCGGGCCTTGACCCGGTAATATCCTGCCGGCCGGATCAACTCCTCCAGCTCCTCGACCGGCACGGCGTACAGGGCGCAAGGTTCCAACAGGTCGGCCTGCCGCAAGTTCTCGATGGCCTTGCGCACGTTCTGCCACGCGGTGTTCTGCACGAGAACCGCGCCGACCAGAACCTCGAAAGGCGATTGGCCGGGCCACCACGATTGGGGACCATAGGCCGCCAACAAACGGTCGTACACTTCCGGAAGGGTCTGGTTCATCCGGCCAGGTCTTGCGAGCGCACGGGAGGACTGCGGACTCATTCTACCGGCCCCCCGCCAGAGACGGCAACGGGCCAAGCAACACGGCGCAAACCACGGCGCCGTCCTAGGGGTCGTGGCCCGAGACGCCGTACCACCGGTCTAGCACGGCCCACCAGTGCTCTGCGTTGCGGGCAGCGGCGAAGGCGTCGCGGACCTCGAGTGGCCGGGGATGGACTCGGGCATACTTGATGCCATACTTGCACATGACAAAACCCGCACGCTTCGGACCGTAGAGACCTTCGGCCAGGCGGTAATGCGCGACAAGCGTCTCGCGCTGCTGGGCCACCGACGGGGGCCGCGGAACGGGCGTGCCCGACAGCAGGGCCCGCAATTCGCTGAAGATCCAGGGATTGCCGATCGCGCCCCGGGCGATGGTCAGGGCATCGACGCCGGTTTGGTCGAGCATCGCCAGGCAGTCCTGCGCGGTGAAGAGGTCGCCACTGCCAAAGACGAGGCGGCGCCCAACCCGCTGTTTCACCTCGCGCAGAAAGTCCCATGAGCTTCGCCCGTCGTAACGCTGCCGGACCGTGCGCCCATGGACGGTAACCGCAGCCGCACCGCGCACAAACACGCCTTCGAGGATCGCGTCGAAGGCGTCGCGGCTCTCGGGCGAATCGTCCACTCCACGCCGCAACTTGACCGTCACGGGGACGTGCGCCGGCACGGCATCGCGGACCCGGCTGACGATCTCCACGGCCTCGCGGGGTCGGCCCAGCAGGTATCCGCCGCGGCACTTGCCCACCACCTTCTTGACCGGACAGGCGAAGTTCAGATCGATGACGTCGAAGCCGGCTTCGACAAGCCGCCGGGCAGCCGGTCCGAGTTGTTCCCCGGTGCTGCCCATCAGTTGCGCGGCGGCCGGATGGTCGTCGTCGGTGACGCGGAAGTACCGGCGCGCCTTGCGCCCTTTCGAGACGTCGACGACGAACCGGTCGAGAAGGGCTTCGCCGATCGTATACCCGGCCCCCATGCGCCGCGCCACGACCCGGGTGGGCCAATCGCTGTACCCGCTCATCGCCGCCAAGGCGATGGGCAACTCGATCGACACGGGACCGAGGCGAAGTGGCGCAAGCCGTCGGGCTTCAGGCATGGCATCACGAGGCAATCCGAGGAGAGGTCTTCACGCGGCATTGTATCGTCCGCGACCTGGGTTTTGCCTTGCTGGTTCGGAGTCGTTGATCTAAAATAGCGAGCCTTCCCGCCTTGCGCATCCCTAAGGGAGAGTCCATGGAGATTGCACGATTCCTTCTGGCCGCCCTGATCCTTGTGGCAAGCCTGATGAGTGGAGGCGGCTGCACCCCGGCCATCGGCGATAATGGCGAGGCCCAACCCGGGGTGACCACACCCTCGGAGGTCGACTTCGATCTGCCCGACGAGGGAGACACCGTGGCCGAGGATGCCGCGGGCGGCTGACGACACGTATCCGCTCGTACCGGGAAGGTGCCTCCCCCAGGGGGAAGATACTCCCAACGTGCTGCGCAACCCTGGGCTGGCCGCGTGACCGGCGCGACCCAGCTTGTTCCGCGGGTCACCCCCCCGCGACCGGGGCCAAAAGGAGTAATTCGTCGCCATCGCAAAGTGGGTGAACTTGATGGGCTCGAAGCGTGCCGAGATGCACCCCCGAAACGGCAATCAGACAGCTCGGCGGAAGCTCGATGCCTTCTCTTGCAAGAAGCCTTTGGAGGTTCTCCAAGGCATCTTCGACCGTGGCTCCGTCTGGCAGCTCGAGACGTGCGGGCACGGCCTGCGTGCGGTCGTAGTTTCGTCCGGCAAACACCACGCGAATGTGCATCAAGAAAGGACTCCGAACGATGGGCTTCGTGTGCCGATCATGGCCGCGGCTTGCACGCGCCGCAACAGCGGCATTGGGGGTCGCGCCGCAACTCGATCTGTGACCAACGGCCCTGAAGACCGTCGATCAACAGGAGACGGCCGAAACTCGGGTTGCCGCTGCCAGCGAGGATCTTGATCGCCTCGAGGGCCGCCAACGATCCCACGGCCATGGAAATGGCTCCGACTACGGGAAACATCTCTTCGAACTCCGGGACGACGGGGTACAAGCACTGGAGGCACGCGGTGCGTCCTGGATCGACCACGATCAGTGTGCCCGTCATCCCCCATTGGGCTGCGTCGATCAACGGCACGCCAGCCGCGACGGCGGCCCGATTCAATCGAAGCCGTTCCGCGAACGTCGGGGCACACGACAGGACCACCTGAACGCGGCGAGCCAGGGCAACTGCTTCTTCGTCGTCGGGCTCGTGGTCGATCGCCTCGACCTCGACAAAGCGGTTCATCGCCCGGAGGGTCTTGGAAAAACACACGGCGCGCGGTTTGCCCAGCCCTTCTTCCGAACCGAGCACCTGGCGGTTGAGATCGGGTGTGGTCAAGTTGCCGCCGTGTGCGAACACCAGGCGACCAATGCCCGCCATCACCAGGGCTAATGCCGCTGGCCCGCCCATGCCGCCCGCGCGACTGACCAATGCCGCCGCGCGCTTCAGACGAGTTTGCCCTTCGACCCCCAGGGTGCCGGGACCGATCTGCCTGGCATACCGGGCCAGTTCGTCGCCAGAGAGATTGGGAACCCACATGGGTACGGGTTGGCCTAGCGGAAGTTCTTGCGTTGGCTGACGCAGTGACCCCGTATTGTGGTCCGGGGACGGACGTTTTTCCACCGAGCCCCTTATCCGTGGGGATATTGCTCCCGTCATCCCCTGGCGTCAGGATATAATACCGTTAGACACCTCGGCAGAGTGAGGAGTCGAGGTTACCATCCCGCGTGTCGGACCCCTTGGGCGAGTTGGACCGATGGCCACTGACACGGCAGCCGACACCCCGATGCTGACGATCCCGCCGGAACTCTATCCGAACGTCGATCGTCTGGTCACCGAGGATGACACCCCCGTGGATAACGTCTTTGCCGAGAAGCAGCAGCGCCTGCTGACCGAGGCACTGCACAGCTCTTGGGGCGGTCCCGGCCCGGGGCGGCCCTTCGTCGCGATGTCGAACGTGGGGCTGTTCTACCACGTGTGCCAGCCCCCTTATGTGCCCGACACGCTGGTGAGCCTCGATGTGACCTTGCCGGCCAACATCCGGCTCAAAGCCCATCGATCGTACTTCGTCTGGCTCTACGGCAAACCGCCGGACCTCGTCGTCGAGGTGGTTTCCAACCGCGACGGCGGCGAGGACACCAACAAACTCGCGGGATACGCCCGGCTGGGAATCCGCTACTACACCATCTTCGACCCCGATGGGCTGCTCGGCAACGAGCCCGTGCGCGCGTACCGGCTCGTTGGGATGAACTTCCAGCGATTGGACGAACCCGTGCGCTTTCCCGACGTGGGCCTCGGGCTGTGCGTCTGGCATGGCTGGTATGAGGACATGGAAGCGAACTGGCTCCGCTGGACCGATGCCGAAGGCCGGCTGATCCCTACGGGACGCGAGCGGGCCGACGCCGAACACCAGCGTGCCGAGGCCGAACACGAGCGCGCCGACGCAGAACACCAGCGCGCCGAGGCCGAACGTCAGCGGGCCGAGGCTGAACGCCAGCGCGCGGATCGGTTGGCAGGACAACTGCGCCGGCTTGGCGGCGATCCGGAGGCGGGCCCTCATTGATGGTGTACCGGTCGGCAGGTCCGTCGCCAGACGGCTTCGACCGTTTTTCGTCCCGCCCGGCGGACGGCGTCCCACGGTCGCGGGCTTCGCCGCGAACACGGGGGCCGTCCCCACGAACGGTGACGCTTACCACGGGGGCAGGCAGAGCGTTCCACCTTCCAGGTGCACCACGCTTCCGTTGACGAAGCCCGCTTCATCGGTGAAAAGAAAGCCGACCACGTGCGCGACATCGATGGGCTTGCCCATGCGCTGCACGGGAATCTTCTTGGCCACCTGGGCGTAGAGCACGTCCTTGGGCGTGTCCCAACCCGCACACGAGGCGGCCAGCATCGGAGTGTCGATCGTGCCCGGACTGACCGCCACGAACCGGACGCCCTTGGGACTGTGGTCGGTCGTGAGGCTCCGCATGAGCGCCACCACGGCGGCCTTCGAGGCGGCATAGACCCCATGGGCCGGAAAGCCGATCTCGGCCGCCACCGAGGTCGTAAAGCAGATCACCCCTTGGCCTTGGCGCTCCATGACCGGGATCGCGTGCTTGGCCACCAGAACCGGCCCGAGCAAGTTCACGTCGATCAGGGCATAAAAGTCGTCGAGCGTGATCTCGGTGATCTTCTGGTTGCGAAGCACCCCGGCATTGGCGTGGACGCAATCGAGCCGGCCGAACTGCGTGACGGCCAGCTCGACGGCTGCGGCCACATCGGGCTCGTGGCTGGTATCGCCGTAGTGGAAGAGGCACACGTGCCCCTCGTCGCTGAGCCGCTTGGCCAGCGCCGTGCCGGCGTCCTGCTGGATCGACATGGCAATGACCTTCGCGCCGTGGCGCGCGAACAACTCGGCGCAGGCCTCGCCGATGCCCGAGGTCCCGCCCGTGATCAAGATGACTTTGTCTTTGAGATGCATGGGCTGCTCGCAATCTGGGGACGGTGAAGCGTGGAGAGCGTCCTATGCCGTGACGCCTGGAGGTCGACTCTTACCCTTGGTATCCCGATCGCTGCCGGCGACGCGCGCCGGACGTGCGGAACTCGATCGCGTGGTCGATCAGACCGAAAATATCGTACTTGGGCTTGTAGCCGAGCACATAGCGCGCTTTGGTCGTGTCGATGGCGAAGTCCTGGCCCACGGGGTCCACGAGGTCGAGGGTATCGATTCCCAGACGCCGGGCCGTATAGGCGGCCGCCTCGACGTAGTCGAACGGGTCGGTCATGGCGATCATGAAGGTCTGACCTTCGATCCCTTCACACCGCAGCGCCAACAAGAACGCCTGGACACAGTCTTCGACGGCCACAAGGTGGCGGCGCATGGGCCGTCCGTCCGGATGGCGCAGGGCGACCGCCGCATCCCGCCCGGCCGAATACAACGCCCGCTCTTGGTCGTTCATCAACTCCTTCCACACCGGCACGCCGAAACCCTCGCCCGCCACGGTCAGATGGTTGAGGATGTCGTCTTCCGCGTGGATCCACGAGATCCGCAGGCACACGGTCGGCACCCCGGCCTGGTGATAGTATTGCTGGAACATCGCCTCCTCGAGGACCTTCGAGAGCGGATAGTAGCCAGGATACGCAGCCAGCGGCGTGTCTTCGCGCAGCGGGATCGGTTGGGGACGGTAGTAGATGCCGTGGACCGCGTCGCCGCTGGCCAGGATGACCCGTTTCGGCCGCTTGGTGCGCATCGCGGCGTCGAGCAGGTTGAACGTGCCCTGAAGGCTGACCTGGAGTAGCGCCTGGCGGTCTTCCTTACACGTGGCCAAGTGGATGACGGCGTCGCTCTGGGCGACAAGGGCCTCCATCAGGGCCCCGTCCGCCACGTCGCCGCGGACCTCCTCAACGCCGGGCACCCCCACCGCATAGCGGTGACACAAGCCAAGCACCTGATAACCTTCGTGGACCAGGGCCTCGCACAACGGGGCGCCGAGCTTGCCGCTGGCCCCAGTGACCAACACGCGCCGGATGGATGTCGCCATGACAGCCTTTCCTCGGGGTTCGCTCTGACCCGCCGAATTATCGGACCAGCGCGTCACCGCCGCAAGAGGGCGAGGGCCCTAGGCGCCAACCACGACCCGCTTCCGTCCCAAGGCCGTGCCAACGGTCACTCGATCTCGAACAGCGTCCGCTGGCAAGTGCGGGGCGATGGCTTTCGTGCCAGCCGCGCCTCGTGCCGGGCCACAAGGCGCGGCTCGATGTCGCCTAGAAACGGCGACGGGTTGGCAGGACGCACGCTTCCGTGACGCAACCGCCGCTTCGCGTGGGTCAACACCAGGCGCCGCCGGGCGCGCGTCATCCCCACGAAGAACAGCCGTCGCTCCTCGGCAAGCGCCGCCTCGCCAGGGTTCCCCCAGTGAAGCGGCAACAGCCCGTCCTCGCAGCCCACGAGGAACACGACGGGAAACTCCAAGCCCTTGGCCGCATGGAGCGTCAACAGCGAGACGCGATCCGCCCGGGGGTCCCACAGATCGACTTGTGCACCCAAGGCCAGCTCCGAGAAGAACTGGGCCAGGTCGGTGCCGCAGCGCGACGCGGCCGCGCGCAGGGCGGCCAGCAGCGATGCCACCTGGCGAGCGTCGTCCCCCGCCTTGGCAGCCGCCCATTCCAGGCGTTCCCGCACCGTCGTGTCGGGACCCGGTCCGTGGCCGACCTCGCGCATCCGGCCGATGAGCGACCGCACCGCCGGATGCTCGGCCAACGGCTCGTGAGACCGACGCTGGTAGGGCATGCCCGAGCGCTCGAAGGCCTCGACCAGAGGATCAGCCTGGGCGTCGGTGCGGTAGAGCACGGCGATGTCGGCGAACGAGAGTCCCTCGGCCTCGTGGCCCGTGGCCCGGTCGCTGTCGAGCGAGAAGAACGTGGAACCGCCGACCAGTCGCTCGACCGAATGGACGACGAACTCCGCCTCGGCCCGCTCGGTGGCGCAGGCATGGATTTCGATCGTTTCCGGGCCGAGGCCGCCGGCTTCCAAGCGTCGTCCGGCCACGAGACTTGCCGGCGCGATCAGTTGCAGCGCCGCGTCGACAATCGTCTGCGTGGAGCGGTAGTTGCGCGTCAAGTGGAAGGTCCGCGCGTTGGCGAAGTCTTCGGAAAAACGCTGGAAGCACCCCACGTCGGCGCCGCGGAACCCATAGATCGCCTGGTCCGGATCGCCGATCGCGGCGAGGTGGCCGTCCGGCGGCACCAGCAACCGGAGCAAGGCGTACTGGGCCGCGTCGAGGTCCTGGAACTCGTCGACCGAGACCCAACGAAAACGCCGTTGGAGTTGCTCGCGCACCTCGGGATGCTCGTGGAGCAACCGCAACGGCAGTTCGATCAGGTCGTCGAAGTCGATCCAGCCCCGGGCCCGCATCTGGCGCTGGTACAGGGCAAAGACCTCCGCACCCCGGTCCGCCAAGGCGCCGCCTGCCGCGCCGCGTTGGTGTCGCGCGATCCGGCCGAGCCACGACCGGGCGGCGCGCTCGTTGATTGCCAGCGACTCGGCAAGCATCGCCGCGCGATCGGCGTCGCTGGCCACTTGAAGCGACGCGGGCAGACCGAGGCGCCCCCCGAACTCGCGCAGCAAGCGCAAGCCCAGGGCGTGGAAGGTCATGACGGGCACCTGAGCCGATCGGCCAGGCAGCAGGCGCTCCAGCCGCTCGGTCATCTCCGCGGCCGCACGGCGGCTGAAGGTCAGTGCCAGGCACGCTTCGGGGGCCACGCCGCGCTCCGCCACGAGGTGGGCCAACCGGTGGGTCAGCGTTCGGGTCTTGCCGGTACCTGGGCCGGCCACGATGAGCACCGGCCCATCGACCGCCTCGGCCGCCGCACGCTGGTCCGGGTCGAGTGGCTCGAGGATCGCGCTGGCGGCCAGACGATGGAAGGCCAGCGCCGCGGGGCACGCCGGACCGGGCTCGCCGGACGCAAGCGGGGGTGGTGCCTCGTGCGACTGGACCGGCTCGATCGGGCAGGCCGGCTCCGACCTGTCGTCCTCCGGCATCGTGAACAACAGCGACACGGCACTTCCACGCCGCAGTTCCTCGTCCGTGAATAATCGGATCACGCCGTACTGCCCGTCGTATCCCGCCTGGCGGATCACCCGACCCTCGCGCATCCGCGCGATCGCCTCGGCCAAGAGCGACCAGCCGGCCCGGCGGAGATCCTCCACCGGAACGCTTTCGAGAATCGACAATTCGGGCCCGAGCCGGGCCACCAACCCGTCGAAGGCCCGGCGCACGGTGTGCGTCTGGGGACCCACGCCGAGGACTTCGGCAAGCACTTCGTCCAGAGGAATCAGGCTTCGAAACGGCGCGGCGCGCGGCGGCCGCGGGTCAGGTGGACCAGACCGGTCGGCCAGCTCGACCACGCGATGCATGACGCCCCGCGTGACGGGCTTGCCGCACGCCGGACAGTTGCCGCCGTGCCTGAGGCTCTCCTCGGGGGTAAGACGAATGCCGCACTTGCGATGCCCGTCGAGATGGTATTTTCCCTCCTCGGGAAAGAACTCGACCGTGCCCTGGTAGCCTTGGCCGGTGCGCAGGGCTTGGCGCATTTCGAAGTAGCTCAATTCGGTGTCGAACACGCACGCTTCGCGCCCCAGCTTGGAGGGCGAATGCGCATCGGAGTTGGAAACCAACGCGTAGCGGTCCAGACGCGAGAGACGCCAGTTCATTTCGGGGTCCGACGAGAGCCCCGTCTCCAGGGCGAACACCTCGCCGCTGAGGTCGCCGTAGCAATGTTCGATCGAGTCGAATCCCGAGTTCGACCCCAAGACGGCAAACCAGGGCGTCCAGATATGCGCGGGCACCAGGTAGCACCCCTCACCGGCCTCCAGGGTGATCTCCAAGAGGTCGCGCGAATCCAAGCCGAGAATCGGGCGGCCGTCGGAGGCCAAATTGCCGATCCGCGCGAGGGCCTGGGTCAGGCGCCGGGCTTCGTCCAGCCCGGGGACGTACACCAAATGATGCACCTTGCGTGTGCGGCCGTCCTTCTTGTAGATCGTCGAGATCTCGACCTGAAGCATGAAGCGGACATCGCCCCACGCCGCGCCCCACGGCGCGGCGAGGCTTGCGCGCATCGCCCGAAACAGGTCGGGACGCAAGCGAAACAACCCCGGCTCCGCCGGCACCAGCCGTTCTTCGATCTCGGCAAACCAGCCCGGATGGGTAAAATCTCCCGTGCCGACGACCGCAATGCCCTTCGTCGCGGCCCAGAACGCGAGATGTTCCAGGTCGCATTCCCGGCTGGTGGCCCTGGAGAACTTCGAGTGAATGTGAAGGTCCGCGTAGAACACGCCGCGCCTCGATTCGGCCCGGAGACTCCCACGAGATTCGCTCTCGTGCCGAATCGTAGCCCGCTTTCCGCCGCACGCCAAGGGGGCGGCCCGCTTTCGCGCGACCCGCGGTCCGAAGCCGCGAAAGAACCCACGGGACGATTCGCAACCGTTTGCGTGCCTGTCCCCTACAAGCCCGCAAGGGACAGTCCCCGGGAACGGTTACGACGATCCCAATTGCCCAACTTGTTGTTTTGCCGCTGCCTGCCAGGAATCCGCGTCTTCGGCGCCGCCGCCGATGTCGTCCATCGCTGCCTGGTGGAGCTTTGTCGCCAGGGCGTCGAAATCGGGGAGCAGTTCCCTCGCGGGACGTCGGTCCTCCTCGGAGCGCGGCGGAAAGCGACGCATCGCCGCGATTCGGGCGTGAACCGTCGGGTGCGAATCCCAGAACGAGGGTCGTTCCTCCTCTCGAAGCCGGCGTTCGAGATACTCCTGTCCAACGCGACTAAACTCTTGCCAGCGCTCGGCAAAACGGTGGAACGCGGACCGCGCCGACGAGCCCGCGGCGGGGCGTCCGTCGCTATCGAAGGAAAGCGCGGCCTGGGCGAACTCATGCGCGGCCAACCAATCCTTCAGCAAGGTCTGTGCCGCCAGATCCCCGCCGTACGCGGCAGCGCTGAGCGAGTCGGCACGCAACTCCTGGTGCCGCCACATCGGCCCCAACAAGGACGCCAACAACGCGGCCGATCCCCAGGCGTACCACGCCACGGGGTCGAACCACCGCCACCACCGTCGGCGGTCCTGCGGCCCTTGGCGCCCGAGCATCTCGAGGACCCGGACCATGAAAACTTCCAATCGCGTGTCTCCGCGCCCGATGTGGGCCAGCTCGTGGCCGAGGATCACCTTCAACTCGCTCACGTTGAAGACCGTCAAAACTGGCAACCCCAGCACGACGACCAGCCGCCGCTGGGTGCGCACGCCAAATTCGCGGAACTCCGCGGCACAACATGCCGGCCGGTGGTTGACCCGTATTTCGTCGGGTTTGGGCGCCCCCACGCGGCAACTCGCCTCGGCTACCGCCTCGTGCAACTCGCGGTACACGGAACCCTCCAGCTCGATGCCTCGGAGGAACTCCGAATCGGGTTCATGGCGCGGCGTCACCAAGCCCCGGGTCACGTCCCAGAGATATCGGCCGGTCCGAACCAGAAAGACGCCCACCAAGACCAACCCCAGCCCACGTGCCATGCTGGCCGCGCCCAGATCCCAGTCCGAGACCACCAGGTCGATCGCCAGGAAAAGCAGCTCGTAGAACACCGCGATGGCCCCAGTGACATGCGCCACGACGCCGCCCAAGAGGCACAGCCCGTACAGATCGACCCAGCCAACGGCCTTGGGGCTTCTAGAGTTGCGCGGAGACGCGCCGCGCAAATCCGGGTGACGGTCCGTCGAGCGGCAAAGGGCGGCTCGCGCCACGTGCGGTGCTCCCCATGGGGCAGGGCCATGTCGTCGCGCCGCCCACCGGCGGGCTGAAGGGTCTTCCCGACGGCCGGCGGCTCGGACGCTCGTACGCTGCAACTGGCAGGCCAATT
>DYLT01000503.1 GCA_020721945.1 Blastopirellula marina | reverse complement strand
CCCGTCGAGGCCGTGCGGCATAAGGACAAGCGCAAGAACATCCCCACCGAGGAGCTGCGCGACTTCGTGCGCGACGAAGACGAGCAGCCGCGCAAGGTGCTCTATCCCCGCGACCCCGACCTCGACCCGCAGCTTGTCTGGAAGGGCAAGGACGAGCAGGACGCCGCGCCGCTGGAAGTGCTGGCCGTGCCCATCTACATTCAGGAGAAAATCCACCCCCAGGCCATCATCGAAGACTTCCGCCGCAACCTCCCCTCGCCCTCTGGGAGAGGGCCCGGGGGTGAGGGCAGCCCGCACAAGATTCAGCTCGACCTGTTCTCCGACTTCAACGGGCTTCCCGAGGAGTTCGCCGACCGCGTGGACTTCTACCACCACGAGGGCCACTGGTCCAACCGCCTGATCCTGGGCGACTCGCTCTTGGTGATGACCAGCCTGGCCGAGAAGGAAGCCCTCAAGGGCCAGGTGCAGATGATCTACCTCGACCCGCCCTACGGCATCAAGTTCGGCTCCAACTGGCAGGTCTCGACGCGCAAGCGCGACGTGCGCGACGGCAGGGCCGAGGACGTGGTCCGCCAGCCCGAGCAGGTCAAGGCCTTCCGTGACACGTGGCAACTCGGCATCCACTCGTACCTGGCCTACCTCCGCGACCGCCTCGTCGTCGCCCGCGACCTGCTCACCGAGTCCGGCTCCATCTTCGTCCAGATCGGCGATGAAAACGTCCACCTCGTCCGCTGCCTGCTGGATGAAGTGTTCGGTCCCGACAACTTCGTATCGCTGATCGCGTTCGCTACTACCAGCGGGTTCGAGACAAAAGAACTTGCGCGTGGGGGCGATTACCTGTTGTGGTACGCGAAGAATAAGGAAGCGGGTGTCAAAGTCAGGGCCTTGTTTGAGGAAGCGCAGAAAGAGGCGGGCGATAGTGGGTATCGGTGGGTCACGCTTCCAGACGGAAGCTACCGCGCCCTGACAGCCGGAGAAGTGCGGGGCGAAGAGCCACCCCCTCACAATGGGCATCTGTATAAGCCGGACAATACGCTTTCACAGGGCGCATCTTCGGAGTGCCAGGATTACCAGTACAACGGCAAGACATACAGCCCGGGCGCCAACTCGCACTGGAAGGCCCAATTTCCCGACGGCATGCGCCGTCTTGCACTGGCGGGCAGGTTCCACGTCTCGCGAAACACAATCCAGTACGTTCGCTTTGCAGACGATTTCGCCGTCAAGAGCCGGAACAACATGTGGACTGACACGCTCACAGGTCAGTTCACGGAAGACAAAGTGTTCGTCGTTCAGACGAACACAAAGGTCATCGAGCGCTGCATCCTAATGACCACCGACCCCGGCGATCTGGTGCTGGACCCGACGTGCGGCAGCGGCACGACGGCCTACGTGGCCGAGCAGTGGGGCCGGCGATGGATCACCATCGACACCAGCCGGGTGGCCCTGACGCTGGCCCGCACCCGCTTGATGGCCGCCCGGTACCCCTACTACTACCTGGCCGACGACTACCCGCAGGCGGCCACCATGACGGACGAGGGCGAGATCAAGGCGTACCTGAAGAAGCATCGACCGGCAGCCACTTCCACGCAGGATGTCCGCAAGGGGTTCGTCTACAAGCGCGTGCCGCACATCACGCTCAAGAGCATCGCCAACAACGAGGAAATCGACACCATCCACGCCCGCTGGCAGGCGCAGGTCGAAACGGCCTTGGCCGAGTTGAATGCCGCGTTGCGCGGCCACAAGGTGCCTTTCGAGGTGACCACGGGCGGCCGGGCCGGGCACGAGGTCCACTTCGACGCGCCCAGGGGCCAGACGTTCACCATGCCCAGCGGCCAGGTGGTCAAGGCCTATGAGTTGGTCGAGTGGGAAGTGCCGCGTCAGGCCCCGGCCGACTGGCCGAAGCAGGCCCGCAAGCCGCTCGAGGAGTTCTGGTCGGCCCGGCTCGCCCGGCAGCGCGAGATCGACGCCTCGATCGCCCGCCGGGCCGAGTACGAGGTGCTCTACGACCAGCCGTGCGAGGATGCAAGAAGAGTCCGCGTGACC
>DYLT01000128.1 GCA_020721945.1 Blastopirellula marina | reverse complement strand
TCGGTCTTCGGCGCCGCCGGCCCGGGCGCGGTCACTTCGATCTCGCCCAGGAGCATCCGGCTTGCGTCGGCCGCCTTCTTCACCGCGAGCTTCACATAGCGGGCCTTCGCCTTCAACGGTGCCGAGAGAATCACGCAGGGATCGCCGCCAGCCCCAAACGCCTCGGCGCCTGGCTCGTGCCTGGCCTCGCCGGCCGCTTGCCAACCCTTCTGGTCGTCGCTGGTGAAGATCGCGACGCTCTGGACCTTGAACCCTTCGGAGCCCTCGCGCAGGTAGGCCATCACGCGGACTCCGTGGATCTCGTCGGGCTTGCCCAGGTCGACCACGAGGTTCACATCGCCGGCGTATTCGACGCTATCCTTCGCGGCGTTGCCGTAAACCCCGTCGGTCAGGCGCGAGGGCGGTTGCGTGTCCTTGTGCCGGCTCGCGCTGGGTTGGTCGGCCTCGTACCGGCACGCGATGCGGTTCGGATCGATCATCGGCCGCATCGGGACCGGGTCGTGGTAGATCGCCTTGGCCAGGGCCGTGGTGGGCACCTCGCCCTCTTCGAGCCACAGCCGCAACGTGGCGGTCATGTCCTCGCCAAGGTACGGCCTGGGGGCGGCCAGAAAAACCTTGGCCCCCGACTGGGCCGCCGCGACCGCGGCCGACACCGCCCCGGTCCTCCCGCCGACGACCACCACATCGACCTGGTACGCCACGGGAATGCGCCGCGCCGACTCGTTGACCACCGGGGTCTGCGCGCGCGCCCCGACGGCCAGCGCCAACACCCAAAGCGCCGCAATCACGCCACGTTTGCTCATCGCCGTTCTCCACGCCTCGTGGGAAGAAAACCCGCGACCTGCCGCGCGGCGCCAGGGCATCCTCGCCCACGGCAAGGACTCGAACCGGCAGGTACCCGACCAGCGCCGATTGTAGAAAATCCGCCGGGCGATCACAAGCAACCATGCGCGATTCCGACGGCCTCGGTTCGGAACTGGTTTTCAGAGGCGCAAGTTCCGCCCCACGAACCGGATCCCCCGCGACGCGAGCGTCCTCCTCTGGGGAGCATCGCCAGGGAACGCGACCTTTCCACTGGCGATCCAAACATAGCCCTCGGTGATCGCATCCAACAGCGGGGCTGACGACGACAACCAGTTCCGAAGCCAGGTGTGCTTCGCACAAACCTCCTCGACGCCATGCGCGGTGGCGGGATGCACTTCTACCCAGAGCGCCACCTCGTTGCCTGAGGGCCTTCGAAGGCCGATGCCGTAATCCCACCGCGGGTCGTTGGGGTGCGACGCCTTCAGGGCGTGGTCCAGATGGACGCTTCCAACCAGGTCGTCCGGCCTAGCACACTGAATGCGGCCTCGATCTCGACGCGATAGCGCTTGGAGGCCGGCCTCGTAGGCGTTATTCAGCGCGGAGGTTCCTTGCACGGCGCCTTCGAAGCCCATGGCCGCGTCATCCCCTTGCCTGGGCCACCACGTCGGCGACCGCGTCGGCAACCCTCCCGCTGAACTCCGCCAGACCACCCCACCCGGCTTCCGACACATCGTCAGCGCTTGGATCCAGCCCCGAGATATCGCGTGACTGCCGCGATGTAGGGTCGAAGTAGTAGACCCGCGCCTCCTTCGCCAAGACGGTCTCAGCCATGGATCGCATGCTCGGGGTGGGCCTTACGTCGAAGAGATCGAGCAACTTGCGCGGGTCTGCCTGGTGTTGCTGAAACACGCGGATCGCCCACACGACATCGAGCACGTGAGGAGAATGCGTGGAGACACATACGCGGTACCCGCGCGAGATCAAGTCCATGACCAGGAGCAACACCACCGAGATCGCTCGCGGGTGCAACCCCATTTCCAATTCTTCAATGACGACCCATTGAATGTCGCCACGACACGCGACCCTGGCGGGCGGAAGCAGCCAGTAGAACCCCAGTAGCAGGGGGACGAACTCTCGCTGTCCCGCTGACCACACCATGAACGGAAGCGACTCGCTGTTCTCCGACCGCAGGACAAGCCGCTTCTGCGCGCCGTGCTTGTCAATGCGCAGACCGAAGCTGGAGAAGACCGTCTGCAACAGCAACCTGCGTGTCGCCTCCTTAAGCCGTCTCGTTTGCGGAAAGAGCGATTCCTCGTGGCCAATTCCCGACTCGACCAGCACACGGATCTTCTCGCTGAAGTCTCGGACGGTGAACGGGTCTCCTGGGCTGTAGTCGGTAAAGGGCCGTGGCCAACCCTTGCCCAGGGTCAAGACACGCTGAGCGGGAATGAAGAACAAGGTCTCGCGCTTATCGCGTTTCTGGCGGGCAATCAGGCCATTCAGATCGAGCGCATTGCCCTGAAAGAGTACCTGGCTCTGTCCCTCGTTCCAGACACCCCGCATCCCTTCGCCGAGGTACACGTCGAGGAAGTCGCCTATCTGGCGGTCCCAGCGAAGACCGTGCCGTTTCAAATGGTCCAGCACGGCGCCGGCGTCGACGATCAGCTTGAGGAATTGCAGAAAGATGCTCTTTCCCGTCGCTTGGGGCCCGACCAGGACCGTGAGGTCGCCGAACTCGACCTCAGCCCGCTCCATGGGACCCACGTTGGTTAAGATCAACGACGCGGTAGGCATGACCATCTGCACGATACGCGGCGAGCTTCGCTCAGGGCAGCCGAGGGAAGCACCTGGGCCATTCTGTCCCCTGAAGTCGAACCGCCATGACAAAGCATACCCTGAACAGGACGCGCCCTCAAGCACCCAGCGCCGGCCGGAGCCCGCTTCGGACATCCCCTTTCCATGCCGCCGCTGGGCGCTTCGGCGCGCGGCGGCACGTATCGAGCGGGCCGGCACGCACCATTCGCTTGACATCGCCCGCGGCCCCGGCCAAGAATCCAAAGGGGGTGTTTCCCAGCCGACCGAGAAGAGGCTTCTCTCATGGATCGCCGGCCGTTGACCTGCCCGCCTTGTATTTCGCGAATGCTCTTGGCCATGGTTGCCGCGGCGGTAGTGCCAGACACGGCGCGCGGCGCCGCGGCGCCGCCGGAGGGCGTCGCGCCGCCAGCCGTTGGGACCTTCGACGACTTCTCCGACGCCAAGGGCTATCCGACCGCGGAAGCGCTTCAGAAGATCTTGGTGCGCACGCCGGGCGAGCCCTACGAGATCGCCGAGGCTCGAAAGAACGACCGACCCCTGCGCCGCGCCAGCGGTCTGGCGCGCCTCGGCCCGGCCTGGCCCGCCGGACACGCCCTGCGCCTGTCGTTGCTCGAACCCAACGGGCTGCAATTGCACCTCTACAGCGGGCAGCGCGGGCTGACGCTCCGCTACTATCCCGAGTTCCACCAGACCTGGGCGGTCTACGCCACGACGCGCGAGCCCGGCAAGCCGCGCCCCACCAGCCACGTCTTTCTCGGCACCACCGGCGATCTCTACCGGCGCAGCGGCCTGGGCACGTTCGAACTGCACCACCGAGGCGGCACCCTGTTCATGGTCCGCGGCGATCTGGTGCTGGCCAGCGCGCCGCTCGAACCCCCGCCGTCCGAAATCTATCTCGAAGGCAGCGCGCTGGTGCGCGGGATCGAGTTCGTGCCGACCGCGTGGACCGCGCCTGCGACTGCGCAGACCCCCGCCGCATGGCACCGCCATCGGCCCGCCGATCTCTCGTGGATCGGCAAGCCGGTCGAGGGCGTCACCCTGAACCGCCTCGACGACGGCGCCGTCGAACTGGCGGCCCGCGAGAAGGCCACCTCGGGCCAGTTCGGAGTGCGCCTCGAACAACCGGCGCTATTCGATCTCGTGTTTGAAATCGAGAACGCCGAACCGGGTACCGGCGTGTTCCTGGGCGACGCCGAGGGCCGCCACCTGGTGCGCCTGGCGCTGGTCCGTCATCGAGAAAGCGGCAAGACGGCCTTCGAGCTGGTGCCGAATTGGGCAAACGAGGTCGAAAAATCGTACGATGCCAACCGGCTGCCCGTGCCGTTCTGCGGGGCGCGGCAGTGGATTCGGGTGGTGTACGGCGCGAATGTGGCCAGAGCCTGGACCAGCGGCGACGGGCAGCGCTGGCTGCCGGTCGCGCCAGGGTGGTTCGGCGCCGAGGGGGCCTGCGCGATGGTCGGCCTCTACTGCCTGCCGGCCAACGCCAAGCGGACGATCAGGCTCCGCGCCGTCGAGGCCCGCACGCTGGACGCCCTGGCCGCGCTGTCGCTCGATGCCGCGCGCGCGTGCGGCCCCGCGCTGGCCAAGACCACGTCGCTTGCCGCCTGGCGCGAACAGGTCATCCAGCAGCGGCCCTTGGATGTGCCCTGGGAGCGGTGGTGGCGGGCCTGCGCGGTGCAAACGTTCGTCGAGAGCCCCAAGGGCAATCTCGCCCAGCCGCTGTTGGACCTGCTGCTCGAGGCCGCATTCGACGAACCCGGCGACCTCGGCCCCCGGCTCGCCCTGCTGGAGCAGGCGGCCCTGCTGTATCGTCCGGACGAATGGAATGCGGTCGATCGTTTTCGGGCGCTGGCCGAGCGGCTCGGGCAGACGCTCATCCGCCAGGGGCACCCTGCCCCGCTGACCGTGCTGTCGCGCGCTTTGATGCACTCGCCGTTGTGGCACGTGCGCCGTCTGCCGGTCTTCTCGGAGGCATGGCTTCGGCAGGAGCTGTTCGTGCGGGCCGCGTCGGGATCGTGGGAGGACGTGCGCGCGTTGGTCGATCGCCTGCGGTACTGGGGAGGCGGCGTGCTGCGCGAGGGCGAGCCGCTGTGGGGACCGCCCTTCGACTATCTGGTCGATTGGGCCGATGCCCTGACCGATCCCCACCTGCCGCGCCGCGACGACCGCAAACCGCGCAGCCCGCACCTGGCCCGCCACCCCTACCTCGAACCCTCGAACAAAGAGGCGTTCAACACGGTCGCCGAGTTCCACGCCGCGATCGACGGCCAGTCGTACCGCGAGGCCTGCCAGCTCATCGCCGCGATTGCCGATCCGGAATCGCTGGGGCTGTTGGGCGATCGAAAGGACCCGTATCTTTTGGTCACGTTTCCGCTGGCGGTCGAGCTGGCCATGCGCGAGTACCCCGCCCTGCGCCAAACCATGCAGGAGAAGTACGCGTCCGTCGGGAAGCTGCGCATCAAGCAGGCGGCCGGGTCAGGCCATGCCACGGCGATCGAGACGGTGGCCCTTCAGTTTCCCGGAACCGACGCGGCCGCCGAGGCCCATCGCTGGCTGGGCGACCGCGCGCTGTCGGCCGGCCGGTTCGTCGAGGCGCTGGAGCACTACCGCAAGGCGCTCCAGAGTGCCCCGGCCGCCGAGCGCGGGCCGCTGGGCGCCCGCTGTCGACTGGCCGGAGCCATGATGGGCCTCGAGGTCGGACAGCCCGTCACGGCCGGCGTGCAACTGGGCTCGACCTGGCTGTCGGCCGCCGACTTCGAGCAGATGGTGCGGCAGGCGCGCGAAGCGAACCGCGCCCCGGGCGCGGCACATGCGCCCGGCGTCGTCGTCGGGCTTCTCCCAGGTCGCTACGAGGCCCGGCCGTGGTCCAACGTCGAAGGCCAGGACGTGCGCCGGCCCGCCGGCTTGCCCGAGCGGGGCGTCGACTGGGCCGGCCTTCAGACCTCGGTCGTGGTGACCGGCCGGCAGATGCTCGTCGCCAATCGGATCGAACTCTTGGCCCTGAGCCTGGACAGCGGCCAGCGCCGGTGGCTCCGGCGCGTCCCGGTGCGCGAGGATTGGCAGCTTTGGGGCTTGGTGCCGATGGCGCCGGTCGTGGCGGGAAACCGGATCTTCGTCCGGCGGCTTTCGAACGACGGGCCCGAGCTGGCCTGCCTCGAGGCCGCCGACGGCAAGGTGCTGTGGAACATCCGGCCCGATGGCTACGTGGCCTCGGACCCGCTGTTTATCGGCTCGAACCTGCTCGTGCTCTCGGCGGTCCACGATGGGGCCGACCGCGTGTCGCTGGCGCTGGTCGCGTTGAGGCCGTCCTCGGGTCGCCCGCGCAGCCGGACCTCGCTTGCCGAGTTCCGCGACGTGTGGAACCGCCAGTTCCCCTGCCAGGCGGTTGCGGTCGATGGGCGCATCGTGGCCGTTGCCGGGGCGTGCGTGCTGGCGTGCGACGCGGCCGGCCGGGTGCAATGGGTGCGCCGCCAGATCTGGGTTCCCCCGCCGGTTCACGACTACGCCGCCGCGCGCGGGTGGTTCGATCACGTGCCCCAACCCCCGCTGGTCGCCGACACGCGGGTGTATGCCACCCAGCCCGGCGTCTTTGGCGTCGAGTGCCTGGACCTCGAAACCGGACGGCTCGTGTGGCGCAAGCCCCTCAGCACGCTGACGCGCGTCGTGGGGCTGGCCGCGGGCCGGCTCGTCGTTCAGACCAGCGACGGCTTGATCGGGCTGGACGCGCGCCAGGGTCGTGTCCTGTGGACGGCGCGCACCGGCGAGTGCCTCGACGTGCGGCTGTGCGGCCCGACGGGCCCCATCGTGCTCGTCGCCCCGGCCAAGGCGCAGGGCAAGCCCGCCGGCCCGCTCGTCTTCACTTGGATCGAGGTGGAAAAGGGCCAGCGGCTGGGCACCACCGAGGTTTCGCTGCCTTCGGGGGCCCAAGGCGCGCCGCAACGCTGGCTCAAGCCGCTGGTCATCGCGGGAGGACGCCAGTGGGCATTTGTCGGCGCGGGGCAAAACGCGGCCCAACGCGACGTGTTCGAGTTGGTCCGCACCGGGAATCTGGACCCCACCCCCCCCGAGCCGGCACTGCCCTAAATGGACTTGCGGGATCGTGAAGCGCGGCCGTCTCGGCCGCATCGGTGCGGGCAAGATGCCCGCGCCCCGGCATTTCCCAGAATCGTGCAACACCATTGAGCCGCTGAGTGCCGCCGGTCAGCCACCCCGTGCCTGACGATTGCCTGCCTGCCCGGCCGATGGACGTGTCGGGGCCGCGGTGCCTGACCTACGGCCATTGACTTTATGAAACGCCTTCACCAAGTTCTGCTCTTTGCCACATTCTTGCCGCTGTGCTGGCTGGCCATGATGGCAGTTCACGAACTCGGGCATGTCCTTGCGGCTAGGGCAACGGGCGGCGTGGTGGAACGAGTGGTCCTTCATCCGCTAACGATTTCTCGAACCGAGGTATCTCCCAATCCCCATCCTCTGGCGGTTGTCTGGGCTGGGCCAATTGTCGGGGTCCTTCTGCCAGGTGCCCTACTCGTAGTCTTCAAGGCGAGTGGGTTGCCGATGGCATACCTGATCCAGTTCTTCGCGGGATTCTGCCTCATCGCCAACGGAGCTTACATCGGCGTCGGATCGTTCAATAGAATCGGCGATGCAGGGGATATGCTGCGGCATGGAAGCCCGACGTGGTGCCTCTGGTTGTTTGGGGTGGTGACGTTTCTGCTTGGCTTGTGTCTTTGGAATCGCCTTGGCTCACACTTCGGGCTTGGTCCAGCAGCAGGGAAGGTCGAACCTCGTGCGGCGTACGTTTCTTGCGCCGTGCTGCTGTTGACGATCATTTTGGAAGTTGCATTAAGTGCTCCTGGATCGCCGTAACGACGAACGGGCGGAAAAGGGATCAGGACTCCGCGGTGGCGGATCCCTGGCCCCTGACATCGCCGAGTTGCATCACCATGGCGACCCTGCCCAGCAGATGGAGGTGTCAGGTTCGTCGCATGGCTGCCATCTTCCTGGAACCTTCCATCCGCGTTCGGATATGCGCTTGGCCCCTCGATTCCCCCCCGTTGCGCGATCCTGGGCATGTCGGGGATGTGGCGTGGCTTGCCTGCGGCCGGTGAGGACTCTCGCCGGAGCCAGTGTCCCACGCGACGGTCGGGCCATGCTTGCCGCGCGCACGCGGATCCATTATCCTGCCGGTCGTCGATCCAGACCGTTGCCTTTTCCGCGAGGACCACGAGATGAACCACGACTTGCCTGTTGCCTTCGGATCGGGTTGCGGCTCGTGCGGGCTGAGCCGCCGGAAGTTCCTGGCCGGCTGCGCCGCGTGCGCGGCGGGCGTTGCCGGACTGAGTGCGCCGGGCGTGGCAAACGCCCAGGGCGCCGCCCCGGCAAAGCCGAGGGTCCGGCTGGTCTTCTCGCACACGCCGTCGACCGGTCCCATCTGGCCGAACATCGGCTACGACTTCGAGCCGCCCAAGAAGCGGTTTACCGAGAAGATCGTTCAGCTCTGCCCGGGCGTCGAGTTCCTGCCCGTGACCGTGCAACATGCCGATCAGGCCCGCAAGCTGCTCGAGGAAGACAAGGCCAAGAACATCGACGGCTACCTGGTAGTGCTCATGGCGTGTTGGGGGGGCGTGCCGCAGACGATCGCGGCGGCGGGCAAGCCCACGATCTTCGCCGACGATCTCTACGGGGGCTCGGGCGAGTTCCTCATCGCCTACTCGGCGGTGCGGCGCCAGGGGCTGAAGGTGGGGGGCATTTCGTCGTCGCGCATCGAGGACGTGGCCGACGCCGCCCGATGCTTCGAGTTGCTCAAGAAGCCCGGCGGCACGCCCGAGGCGTTCGTCGCCGCCGTGCTGGCGTCCCGCAAGAAGAACACCAAACCGGCCGGCGACCTGGTCTGCCTCGACGACCCGGTCCAAGCCGCCAGCCCCGGCCAGTGCCTCAAGCGGCTGAAACAGTCCAAGATCCTGGTCATCGGCGCCAACCACGGCGGACTGTACAAGCAGATCGCCGAGGTGTTCGGCACGACCGTCGTGCCCTTCGATTTCAAGGAACTCAACGAGTGCTACCAGAAGGCCGACAAGGACCAGGCCGCCCAGTGCGCCGAGCAGTGGATCCGCGGCGCCGAGCGGGTCATCGAGCCGTCGCGCGACGAGATCGTCAAGGGCGCGGCCATGTACCTGGGAATGAAGGAAATGCTCAAGCGCCACGGCGCCCAGGGCATCACGATCAACTGCCTCGGCGGGTTCTACGGCGGCCACATCACGGCCTATCCCTGCCTTGGCTTCCACCAACTGAACAACGACGGCCTGGTGGGCGGCTGCGAGGCCGACATCATCTCGGCCATGACCATGCTGACCCTGACGCACCTCGTGGGGCGGCCGGGCTACATCTCCGACCCGGTGATCGACACCTCGAAAAACCAGATCATCTACGCCCACTGCGTGGCCCCGAACAAGGTGTTCGGCCCCAAGGGACCGACCAACCCCTACCACCTTCGCAACCATTCCGAGGATCGCAAGGGCGCGGCCATTCGCTCGCTCATGCCGCTGGGCTACATGACCACCACGGTCAAATTCCACCCGGTCCGCAAGGAGGTCATCTTCCACCAGGGCAAGTCGGTGGAAAACGTCGACGAAGACAAGGCCTGCCGCACCAAGCTGGCCGTCGAGGTCAAAGGCGACATCGACAAGCTGATGAAAGAGTGGGACCAGTGGAGCTGGCACCGCGTGACCGTCTACGGCGACGTCAAGGAGCCCGTGTTCGAGCTGGCCAAGGCCCTCGGGATAAAGGTCGTCGAAGAGGCCTGACGATCGCGGCCGAAGTGGGGCGGGCGTCGTTCTCTCGCCGGCGAGATCGGGGTGGCCACGCCCCAAGACGACTCCCGACCCCCTAGCGCGTTTCTCCCACGACCAGTTCGTTGCGGACCTGCCAGACGCCCGGTTCCATGCGCACGAGGTCCTCGGCAAGCTGGCGGTCGCGCATGGTGCGGACCCGGCCGCGCAGTACGGCCGTCTCGCGCTCCATGGTCACCGAGATCGGCGAAAGGCGGGCGATCCGCGAGGTGCGGCCCAACAGACCCGCCACCGAGGCCGCGGGATCGTAGTTCACCGGGCTGGCCGCGAATCCGAGGCTCACGGGCAGGGGCCGCGGCGTGGGCGTGGCCGCGGACGCCGGCGCAACACCTCGACCGGACGCGGCCGGAAAGGCCGCGCTTTCCCGGCCCGATCCCCTGCCCGAGGTCGGAGCACGGAACCACTCCTCAACGGGTGGGTTTGGCGTTTCGACGGATGCCGGCGCAGGCATCTCCCGGGGCGCCGGTGGGGCGGGCGCTTGGGTGGCCCGACGAGCCTCGATCTGACGCGCGCGCACCTCGGCCTGCGCCGCGTGCGCGGTGTCGGACTGCCACAGGGACGGATTGAACGTCATCCCAACGGCCCGACCGCGACCCACGAACTCGCCCGCGGGACCCGTCACAATCCCGCCGACCATCGAGCGTTGCTTCGGCTGAAGGGTCGCTCCGAGGGTTCGCTGGCCGAACATCCCGTAGGAAAGGCCACCGTAGTTCTGACCCAATGCGGCATGGCACAGCCCCCACGCTAGCGTCGCAACGATGCCAATCCACCGCATGGTCGCACTCCCTTGACGCGACGGTTGTCCGGGCCCCTGAGGTTATTATACGTCGGAGCGTCGGGCTGGCATCAGACTTGGCGTTCCGCTCGGCGCGGTTTGTCTTGATCGAAAGATCTTGCCATTTCCCGCACACTACCCATCTTAACGAGTCCGGCCGCTGCCGAGCCCCTATGGCGATGCCGTTCGCGGCACGTTTTCGTTCCACCAGATGGTGAACCAGCAGCTCTTGTCGCGCGGTCCCCCATGCGTGCCCACGACGAAATCGAGGTCGCCATCACGATCGAAATCGGCGATTTCAAGCGACGCATGATAGGGATAGCCGGTTTCCAGCGTATGCCGCACCAAGCGCCCGGGCCCGATCTGCTCGAGCAGCACCAGCGAGGCCCACTTCTCCGGCGTGGCGGTCCTGGGTTTCACTTCGGATGGAAGGAACGCGGTAACCAGCAGATCGAGGTCGCCATCGAGATCGAGGTCGGCCGCGCGAATCCGGCAGGCGCCGCTGAGGTCGGTCAGTCGATGGGATGCGAACCGGCCATCGCCAAGGTTTTCGAGCCACTGCGCGCCGTGCCAGGGCGGCACGTACCGGTTGTCGAACGAATCGCCATTGGCGCAGAGCACGTCGGCGTCGCCATCGCGGTCGAGGTCGACCAGCTCGATCGTGCTGATGCCGAAGGTCAAGTCCGGGCCGCTCCATAAGGTGCGGCGATGAAACCGGCCCTGGCCCTGATTCAAAAACAGATCGATGCTCTCGTACTCCTGGCTGACCGCGGCGACGAAATCAGGCCGGCCGTCGCCATTGAAGTCGGCCAGGGGCAGCGTCGTCGTGCCGGGCCGGGGATCGATCTCGCGGGGTTCGAACCGCGGACGTTGCCGGGGGCCCTGGTTTTCCAACCAGAGGATTTTGCCGGTGCGGTAAAAGCCGAAGTCGGCGACCAGAATATCGGTATCGCCATCGGCGTCGACATCGGCGGGCCGCACGTCGTCGACGCGGCCCAAGCCGGCGGCCACGACCACCTCGTCGAAGCGCCCGGCGCGGTTCTGCCGGAGCCACACGACCCGGCCTCGGTCGTGGTCCGCAGCCTGAAAGCTGCCCAAGTCGGCGACCACGAGGTCCATGAGCCCGTCGGCATCGAGATCGCACGGTTCCACATGGCAGGGGTTCCGGAGCACGGCGAGGGTCTCGATGCCTTGCCGGCGCCGGAGCCCGTCGAGGGCGACGACCGGACCGTTCATGTCGCACGCCACCAACACCGGTCGGCTCTCCGCGCGCAACTGGCACCAGCGCAGGTCGGCGATCGCCGGCAACCACCGCGACGGGCCGCCTGGCGAAAGACGCTCGACGGCAAACGTCGCGGCAAAGGGTCTCGGGGCCTCGGGAGGCGTGGGGTAGGTGATGCGTTCCGGAGCCCGCGCGCGGAAATAGGCCACGGTACGCTCCATCGGCGGGGCCAGAAGATCCGTCCGCCCAGACCGCGCGTAGAAGTCGTAGCCCATGGCGACCTCCTCGGTCCAAGCGTCGCGGTGAAAGCTCTCGGGCTGGGGCAGCGCATGGCAATCGCCGCAGAACTCGCGGATCTCGGCCACGGTTTCCTCGTCGAGTGGCTCCTCGGCCGTCGCGGCGTTCAACAACTCGGCGTACGGCCCCGGCGCCGACACCGGAACCACGGCCCACGCCCATAGCGCCAGCAACGTCGCGGCAACGACCAAGGCACCAGTCCCGACAACCATGGTCCAGTGCCGCCGAGGGTGGGTCGAGGGTCTCATCTGCGGCGGGATTCCTCATGCGTCGCGCGGCGGGTGTGCCACGGCTTGTCCAGGATCACGCAACGCGATTCAGTATCTCGCAAGGAACGGACTCGGGGCAAGGCCCTGGCGTCCGGGACATGGCTTTTCGCGGTGGCGTAGGCCGGCCCGGCGGGCACGACAGACTCTTTGCGCCCGCGCCGCGTCGCCATAGAATCCTGGGTGCATGCGACTGTGGACGACTAGGGCACCGATAACCGCATCTCGCCGCGCTGGATGGCATGCGCCGGTGCTTGCGGCGATTGGCCTATGTCTGGCTGGCGGGGTGCTTTGGTGGGTTGGACCCGCCTTCTTGGCGACGATTGCCCGGCACATGGCCGCCCAATGCATGGCGACCGGCGCGTTGGGTCCCGCTCAGCAATGGCTCGCCCGGGCGGAACGCTTGGCTCCGGACGATTACCGGGTCGATTTGCTCCGGGCCGCGTGCCTGAGGCAACTGCGTCAAGAGAAGGCATGGGACGAAGCCCTCGAAACCGCCCAGGGCAAAGCGGCCCCGGCCGAGGCGATTGCCCTCGAACGCGAGATCGGACGTGTTCTGACGGGCGAGGTGGACGACCCCGGCGCCGCCGCCGAACGTCTCGTGCGCCTTGGCGTCGCCCCGCACGATGCCGCGGCCGCGGTCCTCGACGGCCTCTTGGCGCGAGGCCGCCGCGACGCGGCACGCACGTTTCTCGAATCGGGGCTGGAGTGGATCCTCGATGAACCGCAGCGGGATTACCTCTGGGGGGTCTACCTGCGCCGGGCAGAGAATGCCACCGAGGCCGAAGCGCGGCTGGTGCGCACGCTCCGCCGCCACGGGGAGCACGAGCCCGCGCGAGCCGAGTTGGCCGCCATGCTTTACGAGCAGGGCCGCTTCGACGAGGCCCTCACCCATTACGTGGAGCTGGCCAACCGCTCGCTGGGGACGCCGGCCCCCGCGTTGGGACTCGCCCGGGTCTTGTACGACCTTGGGCGATTTCGCGACGCGCGTCGCGTGTTGGACCCGCTGGTTTCTCCATCCGATCCGTTGCCCGCGGCTGCCATCCCAATGGCCGAGGTCGAGGCGGCCTTGGGCCATTATGCCGAGGCCCTCCGGTGGTTTGGCCAACTGGGATTGGAAGACGCCACCGACGCGCGCTTGCTCACGGCCGCCGCAAGGACGTTTGCCCTGGCCGGGAAGCCCCAGACCGCCGAGCGCCTCTTGGAACGCATCGCCATGATGAGCGATCGGGCACTCGATCAGTACCGTTATCGGGTCCGGCTCGATGCGGACCCCCACGATGTGGAAGCGGCGGTGCAATTGCGGCGTCTGGCGGCGATTCCCATACTGCGCACCGACCTGGGTTGGCGGTCCGCGGCGCCCGACGGCGCTGGCCCGGCCGCGGACGCCGCCGAGTTGTACGCCAGGCACTGCGCGGCGTGTCACGGGGCGACGGGCGATGGACGTGGCCGCGCCGCCCGCCACCTCTTCCCTAGGCCGCGGAACCTCCGCACCGGCGCGGTGCAGTTGGTCAGCACGCGCAACGGCGTGCCGACGCGCGAGGACCTCGAGTCCCTCCTGCTCCGCAACTTGCCGGGGGCGTCCATGCCGTCGTTCGAGCAACGAAGCCAGGCCGAACGCGCCCTACTCGTCGACGAAGTGATCCGTCTGCGCCGCCAGGGCGAGCAAGATCGGATCGTCGAAGAACTCCGCAACGCAGGCCAGGAGATCGACGAAGACGAGGTGCGGCAGGCGGTCCAGCGATGCACGACGCCCGGCCAGACGATCCGTCCGCCTTCGTTCGGGTCGCCGACCAAGGCGTCGCTTGGCCGCGGCCGGGGCGTCTACCTTGCGCTGGGCTGCGACAAATGTCACGGCGACGACGGCCGGGGCGACCCCCAGTGGCTCCGGTACGACGCGCAGGGCAATCCCGTGCGGGCCCGCGATCTGGTTTCTGAACCCTTCAAGG
>DYLT01000127.1 GCA_020721945.1 Blastopirellula marina | reverse complement strand
CGGCTGGAGCAATAATGGTGCCGAACAGGATTGGAACAAGCCCACGGGTTGGTCCCGTGGGCTTTCTTGGCGGCTGGGCGTGACCCGCGCGGGACTACTGCTTCATTGCCGCGGTGCGGAGGGCGACCAGGTACGGCACGGGTTCGCTTCCGAGTGCATTGAGCACCGTGCCGCCCGCGGTGAAGTTGTGGGTGACCCAGTCGGGCTTGCCGTACTGTTCGAGGGCTTTGCCCCCCTCGCCTCCGCCCACGTAGACACGTACGCCCGCGTCTTTCATCCGCTTCAGTTGGCGCATGAACCGCTTGGTGCCCGCTTCGAAGCGAGGGTCCTCGAACATCCCGAAGACCCCGTTGTAGAAGGCCACCCGGTGCGACTGGCCTTGGGTCTTCTCGAGAAACTCGCCGATCTTCTTCTCGAACAACTCGCTCGTCGCGGGGCCGACGTCCAATTGCTGATCGCCGGGACCGATCTCTGCCGAGACGCGACCGTCTTGAAGCACGAAGTCGACGGGGATGACGAACTCGATGCCTTTCTGCCGGCCTTCGGCGATCAGTTTTTTGGCCTGTTCGACGCGTTCGCGCGGGATGTAGTACGGCTTGTCGCGGTGCGAGGCGTCTTCGGCCACGCCGATCGAGAAGCGCTTCCCCTCCAACTCGGCCGCTGCCTTCTTCAGGCCGTTGGCCAGCGATCCTGCCGTGAACACCCAGCGGATCTTGCCGCGGTTGATCATCGCCTCGAGATCGTCGAGCTTGTCGATCTTCAAGCCGCTGGAGACGACGAGCTGCGCATCGAGGCAATCCATCAGCGGGTTGCGGAACTGGTTCGCCACGTAATTGCCCAAGGCGACCCGGTCCATGGCCGCGGGCACGACGACGGTCGAGGCATCGAGGCTTCCCGCCGAGAACGCCTCGTTGACGTAGACCTTGGCAATCTTGTCGGCGTACTCGCTGGCCAATCGAGCCATCTTGGACGCCGTCTCGGGAATGCCCGCCGGCTTGAGTTTCCAGAGGGCCGTTTCGATGGGGTATTTGCGCGTGTTTTCCAGCACGATGACGTCGCTCGGCTTGGCCGACCGAACCGCGGCCACCGCCTCGGCCCGGATGGTCAACGCGTCGGGGTCGAGCCAGTCGGCCACGAAGCCCACCTGGCAATCGAGGATCTCGCCGATGCGTTTGCGGACCTTCTCGAGCGAGCCTTTCGGGTCGCGCCCAATGTGCCCGAAGATCACTTGGATCCAGCCGCGCTGGCGTCCGAACCGGAGCGTTTCTGCCATGGACCGCAATCGGATGTCGCCCTCCCCCACCTTGGCGCCAGGCTTGGCATCCACGTCGCCCCGGACGAGCACGGGCGTGCCGCGCGGCACCTCGGTCAGGTGCTCCAGTGTGGGGATCGCCTTCAGGTAATCGCCCAAGGTCAGCGCGCGGACCTGGGCGTTCGGTTCCAAGATGTTCCGCAACCAGGCTTCCATCGCTTCGGTTGTAACAGCCATGACGGATCTCCGGTGTCCAGCCAGTCTCTCGACGGATGCTCGCCCCGGCGCGGGGCACGCCATCCGCTGCCATCGCTTAAGAATCAACCAGCATACCAGGCAGGACTTCGGGGCGGAAGCGGTCAGATCCTCAAAGTGGATCGATCCCCCCCGGCCATGGGGCTGCCGTGTCGCGGATCTGGTGTTCGGAAAGGACATGGGGTACAAGGGAGCGAACTCGCTGGTCTGGTAGTTCTCCGTCCCGCTTGTTGACCGCCTACTCGTCCCATGCCTGATCCTGGCCAGATCGAATCTGAGTTGGGCGTACCGATTCCCGGCGTGATCTTACCTCCAGAGCAATGGGCCAAGACAGCATTGAAGAAGCTGCCGTCCGAAGGACCGCTCGATGGGCAAGCGATCTTTGGGCGGTCGGCTCCGATCGTGCTCGACGTGGGCTGTGGCAACGGCCGGTTCGTGCTGGCCAGCGCCCTGCGCCGGCCCCACATGAACCACGTGGGCCTCGATATTCTGCCGGTGGTCATCCGTTATGCGACCCGCCGAGCGAACCAGCGCGGTCTGCACCACGTGCGGTTCGCGGTGTGCGGCGGGCACGAGTTCCTCGAACGGTATGCGGCCCCGCGCTCGATTCACGAGATCCATGTGTACCACCCCCAGCCGTACGGTCAGACACAAAAGCAAGAGCGCCGCCTTGTTACCCCGGGCTTTCTGGCCTTGGTTCACCGATCGCTGGTGCCGGACGGGCTGTTGGTGATCCAGACCGACAACCCGGCGTATTGGCAGTACATGGCCGCCACGGTGCCGCGTTTCTTCGAGTTTCACGAGCAGAAAGGGCCTTGGCCCGATGCCCCCGAAGGACGCACACGCCGCGAAATCATGGCTCGGCGCATGGGTTTGCCGGTCTTCCGGGGCTGGGGTCGGCCGCGGCCAGGACTCGACGAGGCACGGCTCCAGGCGTTGGTCGCGGAACTGCCCTTGCCGACGTTCGATGCCACCCGGCACCGCCGTGCGCGGCACCGCCGGCGCCGGAAAGCCGATTGACCCGCGCCACATCCGATTGGCCCGTATGCCGCCAGGCTCTAGAATACGAGGGGTAAACGATTCGACCGAGGAGCCGCGCGTGCGTCACCGATGGCATGACGGGGTGGGTTTGCTGATTCTGGTACCCCTGTATGTGGGCCTGATGCCTGGCCAGCGCGCCTCGGCCGAGGTGCGCGCCTGGACCCCCAAGTCGGGCAACCCTACTGTCGAGGCGGATTTCATCGACGCCAACAACGGCCGGGTGTGGCTGAGGGTCCCCAACGGCAGGAGGCTCAACATTCCGCTCGATGCGCTGAGCGAGGCCGATCAGCTTTACGTCCGAGATTTGCTGGAGAAGGAGCACGCCCAGCGCGCCGCCCTGGCCCCCCGGCCTAGCCCCGAGACGATCCGCTACGGGCGAGGGCGAAAGCTCTGCGATCTGGCCTGCCGGCAGCTTGACGAGAGCAGCGGGTTGGCCGTGTCGCGCCGCGCGCCAGGCCTGTTCTGGTCGCATAACGACTCGGACAACGACGCCAAGCTGTACCTGTTCGATCGCCAGGGTCGCGATCTCGGCTGGTGCTCCATCCAGGGCACCAAGGCATTCGACTGGGAAGACATCGCCTCGTTCACGGACGAGGGCAAGCCGTACCTCTTGATAGCCGACACGGGCAACAACAACCTGGCCGCCGCGGTCCACATGCTCCACGTGATCGAAGAGCCGTCGGTCGATTCCGAGCGGGGTGTGCTCGTTCGCGACGTGCCGTTGGCGCGCACGATCTACTTCGCGTTCGAGGACGATTACCGTAATTGCGAGGCCGTGGGCATCGACCCCACCGACAAGACCATCCTGCTGGTGAGCAAAGAGCGCGGCCGCGAGTGCCATGCCTATGTCTTGCCCTGGCCGAAACAAGACGTCAAGAAAGCCCACGTCGCCCGGCTCGCAGCCACGCTGCGGCTTCGCCAGGCGACGGGGCTCGATGTCTCGCCCGACGGGCGCCGGGCGATCGTCGTGACGTACAACCACGCCTTCGAGTTCGTCCGTGGGGAGAAGGAGAACTGGTTTGCGGCCTTGGCGCGGCCGCCGCGCGAGATCACACTGCCCGACCGGCTCCAGGGCGAGTCGATCTGCTACGGCTCCGACGGCAAGACGCTCTATCTGACCAGCGAGCGCTTGCCCACGCCACTTTGGGAAGTACCGGTGGAGCGGATCGGGTCGGCGAAGTAGCGACTACTTGCCCATCTTCCGCAGGTTTTGCAGGCATGCCTTGACGCTCTCCAGCGGCGGCACGGCGTAGCTTTCTTGCTCGACGATGTACCATTGGGTGCCGCCGGTGGTCTCGCAGATCTCGAAGACCTCCTTCCACCGCACCTCGCCCTCGCCGACGGGCGCGCCCGGCTTGCCGCCGTGCTCCTTGAGGTGGATGGTGGCCGAGCGACCGGGGAATTTTCGCAGAATGGCGTACGGGTCGCCCCCGCCCTGGATGCAGTTGCCGATGTCCAATTGCATCACCACGTCGGGGCCGGCGTGGGTAAAGAACAACTCCCAGGCGGTCTGGTCGCCGACCTTCTTGAAGTCGCCGCCGTGGGCATGGTAGCCGACCTTCATGCCGTGGGCCTTGGCCTTGGCCGCCAGCTCGGTGTACAAAGCCGCCGTCTTCCGGATGACTTCGAGCGAGGCCAGCCGCGATTCCGGCATCCACGAGACGATCAGGTACGGGTTGCCCAGAACCTTGTTGAATTCCACCGTCTTGGCGAACTGGTCGCCCAGCAGGGTGTCTAGTCCGATGTGGGTGCCGCAGCACTTCAAGCCGCTGTCGTCGAGCATCTTGCGGATCGCCTCGGCCGTGTGGTTGTAGTACCCGGCGAACTCGACGCCTTGATACCCCATCTCGCCGATGGCTCGGAGCACCCGGGCGAGGTTCTTCGCCGCGGCCTCGCGCACCGAGTAGACTTGAAGGCCGATGGGAATCTTTTTCTGCTCCTTGGCCTGAACCGCGTGGGGTGCGCCCACGGTCCACAGGGCGGCCGCGCCGACCCCGAACTTCAGCAATTCGCGTCGCGAAATGGTCATGATAGATCTCCCAGAAGTTGCCAAGAGAACCGCTAGACCGCGGTACCTCGTACGTCGCCATCCTCGCCGAACCGCCGCGACTCGTCAAGCCGAGCCACCAAAGGGCCCGGCGCGCCGGAGATTCGTCGTCGTGCCGCCCTTGGCATCTTGGGGACGCTTCGGTACACTCGCGGTGGCGCCATCCGTCGTGCAGCGGGGCCGAGATCGAAGCGAGCACGGGGACCAACCGGAGAATCGTCGTGGGTCTTCTTGCATTCGACGACCTGGCGGACGTGTACGAGGCGATGATCGACTGGCCCAAGCGCCTGGCGAACCAGGCGCCATTCTTTCGCCGGCGGTTCGATGAGGTCCAAGCGCGGAGCGTGCTCGATGTGGCTTGCGGGACCGGGCACCACGCGGCGATGTTTCATTCCTGGGGCCTTCGCGTCGAGGGCGCCGACGCCTCGCCGCGCATGATCGAGGGATGCCGGGCGCGCTTCGGCGAGTCGGAGCGGCTCCGGTGGGTGCTGCGCCGCTTCGACCAGCCCGTCGATTCGCCCGAGCCATTCGACGTGGTTCTCTGCGTGGGCAACTCGCTGGCGCTGGCACCCGACCTTGCGGCGGCCGGCCGGGCCGTCGCGGCGATGTTCGGCGCGGTCCAGCCCGGCGGCGCCGTGGTCGTCCAGGTACTCGATCTCTGGCACCTGCCCGACGGGCCCTGCGTCTGGCAAAAGTCCGTGCGGACCGCGTTGCCGTGCGGCCCGACGTTGGCGATCAAGGGCGTACGCCGCTGCGGCGAGCGGGGCTATGTGGACCTCGTGCTGGCGGATCCGGCGGGCGGACCGCTGCGCCACGCCGAATCGGTTCCCCTTTTGGGGTTACCCGCGGCGGTGCTTTCTGAGATGGCCCGAAGCGCCGGGGCGTCGACGATCGTGTTCTTCGGCGACTACCACGAGCAGCCGTACCTCGAGTCGGCCAGCGCGGATCTTGTGATGGTTGCCCGGCGGTCGGCGGCTTGAGCGTCGAGGCGGCGGTCAACCCAACGCCTCGCGTTGGCGTCGTTCGCGTTCCAGCCGTTCGCGCAGCCGCTTGCGTTCTTCCTTGGTCAGCTTTCTCGCCACCGAGGGAATGAAATCCGAGGCCGCAGCCGGCTTGGCCGCGTTGGGATTCGACCCCTGCGGGGTGGGAGCGACCACCACGGTCACTTGCTGCGGCGTGCCGGACGAGGTCGACGGCGCCGGTCGGGGAACGCGGTGGGCCGGATGGACCTTCACGGCGCGCGAACACGCGGTCAACAACTGCGCCGCCTCGGCGATCTGGGCCCCGCGGCGAAGCAACTCGGTGGGCGCCTCGCTCCGAGGCAAGAGCCCCAGCGCGTCGAGGATCACATGACGGCCGTGAAGCAGCATCGCCGTGAACACGAGCAGGTTCCCGAACATCACCGCACCGTGACGCAGCGCCGCGGGCTCGCCCCAGAAGAACTCCTGGACCAGGCCGAACCGCGCGAGCACCGCCACGACATAGCAAGCTGCCGCGGCCACCAGCGCCGTGCTGGACGACGTGCAGGAACGCATGTCGATCAACAGACGCATGGCCACGCCCCCGATGAGAAAGCTGTAAAGGATCATCCACCATGCCGCGCCTTCGGCAAACAACCGGGCGCCGGACACGGCGATCAACAGATCGGCGATGGCCTCGCGAAGGCACGTGGTCTGCTCGACGCTCATGTAAAGCCAGCACAACGAAGCCCACAACCAGACATGGTAATGGCCGTGATAATCGTCGATCTTGTAACGCCGGACCGAAAACACAAGCACGGCGGCGAAGGCGGCGGCCGCCAGCACGAGCGTCGAAAACCACGTTCCCAACGAGCGAGGGCTATCGAGGTCGAAGGCCGCCAGCCGGCCCGAGGGCATCCACGCGGCAAGCCGGGGCATCCACGCGTGCAAGACCAGGAGTCCCGCGACCGCCAAGACGCCCGCCGCGAACACGAAGAACACGGTGTATCCGCGCAGCGGAATCAAGTCGATCAGGCGGGCCTGGTCCTCGAGGAACTCGGCGTCGCCGTAGTTTTCCGACCTCAACAGCCGGACTTGTCGCCCCGACGAGCGACGGTAGCGCGCAGTTCGAGACCCGAGCCCCAGCGCGGACGCCAAGAGCGGGTCGCTCAGCACGCGACGGCGACGGTCGTCCAGCGGGCCGGTTCGGCGGAAATACATGGTTGCGGCCTCTGCGTACTCACGCTTCGGCCGCCGCAGTCTGCGGAATCCACTGCACCTCTTGAAGCCGATAGATCCACCCTCAGGGCCGCCAACCACATGCACGGCAAGGTCGTCCCGAGTGTTACGGCTTGCCAACTCGCATTCCTTGCGCGTAGTGCAGACAGATTCCCGACAGATGCGCTAGGGATTTTGCGTGGTCCATACCAGGGGGGGGTGGTCTCGATCCGATTCGTCCAAAAGTGCAGTTCATTCATGATGTTGACACGGCCTCCATCCTCCTATCGCGTTGCGTTGTTTTGACCACTTTGCCCAGTTGACCTAGGTTTGTCTAGTGGTTCCAGCGAAAGTCGGCGCGAGGCAAATCCCCTTCTTTCGTGGGCACGACCTCTACAAAGAGTTGGCAGCCAAGAGCTGAGTCGATGTCGGAAAGCACCTCGCCGCAAGTGCCTGTGGATAACGCCGTTTTGGGGCAGAGTCCCCCATTGCCCGTCGCTCGGATCGACCAGATCGGCCAATTGCTGGGCGAGTTGGACCGTACCCCGGTCCGGGCGGCGGCCTTCTCCGAGGTCCTCGGCCCCCAAGTCGACAACCAGTTGGTGCAGGTTCGGCTGGGGATTGCCAGCGGTCTGTTTGCGGCGTTGCGATGTCGGTACGCGGGCACGGCGGCGCACGGGTTGCGCGTGGCGCTGGGGTGTTCGAGCTGGGCGGTGCGGCGGGGACTGGATACCCACCAGCGGGACGTTATCGAGGTCGCGGCGCTACTACACGACGTCGGGATCGTCGGCGTGCCCGACCAGGTGCTGTTCAAACCCGGTCCCCTCGAGCCCGACGAATCGCTTCTGTTCGAGCAGGCTCGCCGGATGTCGGTCGAGATCTTGCGCACGGCCTGCGCCGAATCGGCGATTCTCGAGATCGTCGAGAATATTGCGGCGTGGTACGACGGCTCCCGGGGAGGGACGCGCGTCATGGGGGCGCAGATCCCGCTCGGCGCCCGAATGATTGCCGTGGTCGAAGCGTACGATTCGATGACGACCGATCACGTGTTTCGCCGGGCCATGTCGCAAGAGCGCGCGCTGGGCGAGTTGTTTCAGGCGGCCGGTCGCCAATTCGATCCGGAGCTGGTTCGCGAGTTCGCCGAGTTTCAGGCCGGCGACCAGACGGCGGCCCGCCGCGAAACCGCCCAGCGATGGCTTCGCAGCTTGGACCCCGAGGCCGCCGACTCGTTCTGGCAACTCCAAGGCCCCAACGCCCCGGCCGGACTCACCAGCCAGACCGACCTGTTCCAGGCCAAGCTGCTGGATCACATGCACGACGCCGTGCTGTTCATCGATGCCGCGCTGCGAATTCTCCAATGGAACCACGGGGCCGAACGCCTGACGGGCATCGCCTCGTCGAGCATCTGCTTGCGGACCTGGGCGCCGGGCCTGCTGAACATGCAAAACGAGAAGGGGGATCAAGTGGCCGACGATGATTGCCCCGTCGTTTCGACGCTGCGCTCGGGCGTGCAGTCGTTGCGGAGGCTGACGATCCGGGGGCGCGGGGGGAGGGCGATTTCGGTCGATAGCCACGCGATGCCCGTCACCGCGCCGGACGGCCGGGTTCTGGGGACCGTGCTCTTGCTGCACGATGCCTCGTCGGAGATATCCCTGGAAGAACGCTGCCAAAGCCTGCACGAGAAGGCCACGCGCGACGCGCTGACCCAGGTCGCCAACCGCGCCGAGTTCGATCGCGTCCACGAGTTGTTCGTCAGTACGCACCGCGACCAGCAAATGCCGTGCGCCTTGATCATCTGCGATATCGACCATTTCAAGCAGGTGAACGACCGGTTCGGGCACCAGGCGGGCGACGAGGCGATCAAGGCCCTGGCGGCGGTGCTGCGCAATTCCTGCCGTTCGGGCGACCTGGTCGCGCGGTACGGCGGAGAGGAGTTCGTCGTGCTCTGCGCGCACTGCGATAACGCCTCCGCGGCGCGGCGGGCCGAACAGATCCGCAAGACCATTGCCCAGCAGGCGCAGCCGGCGTTGGGCGGACGCTCGATCACCGTGAGCTTCGGGGTCACCGAGTTGCAGCCCGGCGACACGCCCGAGACCATGCTCCGCCGGGCCGACCGCGCGCTGCTGTTGGCCAAGGAGCAGGGGCGCAACCGCGTGGTTCAATTGGGAATCGGGGCCGACGCCGACTTCCGGACCGCGAGTGTCTTGCCGGGGCAACGGCCCTGGTCGGCGACGCCAGCGATCCGCCAGGTGCTCGTGACGCCCGTCCCAATCGCGGTGGCGATCGAGAAGCTGCGGGGGTTCGTGGCCGACCACAAGGCGAAGATCGTCAAGACCGAGGGCAACGAGGTCCAGTTGCACATCGACGATCCCACGCGCGGCCGGCTTCGCCGCGCGGCCGACCGCCCGGTCGCCTTCCGCCTCGATCTCCGCCTGGCCGAGGAACACGTGATCCGATCGGAAAAAGGCACTGGCGTCGGCTGTCCCGTCGCGCAAACGCGGATCTTCGTGTCCATCGTGCCGATGCGGGGGCGCGATCGGCGGCGCGCCGACAGCGCCGAGCGGGCGCGGCAGGTGGCAGCCAGCCTGCGTTCCTACCTCATGGCCACCCAGGAGAAGGAAGAACCCGAGGTCCTGTCGGACGAGACAGGTCTGTTGGGCCGCGTCGGACGGCTGTTTCAGGCATGGACGGCCGGCAAATGATGTCCCGCGGGAAGCACCGGAGGTCCCGCCCCGCGGAACGTCCAGGAGTCACGACCCGTGGCGAGAATCGGTGCATTCATCTCCGGAACCGAGCTTGTGCTCCTCAACCGGCTGGCCGAGGCCAACGCCCAAGCCGACCTGGCCACGCTGCGACTGGCCACCCAGAAGCGCATCAACGCGCCGAGCGACGCCCCTTCGACGTTCGTCACTTTGGCGGGGTTGCAAAGCCGGCTGAACGTCGTCACGGCGACCATGGCCAACGTGACGGCCGCCAGCAGCATGGTGACCCAGGCCCGGTCGGCGATCGAAAGCGTGCGCACGCAGCTCGGCGCGATCCGCGACGAGTTGCTCCAGGACGAAGACGGAACGCTCACGCCTGAGGAGCGGACCGCCGCCCAAGCGGCCATCGACGCGGCCATCGCCCAGATCGGCGAGCTGGCGAGAACGACGGCCGGCGGCCGCCGCATCGTCGATGGCTCGGCCGACTACCACCTCGAAGGCCGCAACCCCGCGCAGATCTTCGAGGTGCGCGTCGATTCCAAGGCCGACGGTTCCAGCCCAACCCTCTGGGGCGAGGTGCTTCAGACCGCAACCCAGGCCCAGTTCGAGTACACCGGCACGGGCGGACCCACCAGCTACGTGGCGTACGATGCAGTGTTCACGCTGACCGGCAAGCGGGGCAGCGCGACGATCACCGTCGACGACTCGCAGACGCTGGACGAGGCGGCGGCTACGATCAACCGCAGCAGCCACAAGACGGGAATCACGGCCACGGTCGATGGAAGCACGCTGACGCTGACCAGCGTCGATTACGGCTCCGCGGCGGCCATCTCGATCGATGTCGTTTCAGGCCAATTCGATGTCGCGGGCACCGGAACCGCGGTCGATGCCGAAGCGGTGATCAACGGCCAGACCCTCACCGGGGACGGCAACCGGTTCGAATTCACCGACGAGGGGCTCCACGCCACGGTCGAGTTTCAACCCGGCTTTACTGGCACCTTCGATACCATGACCGTCTGGGGCGACGCCTTGCCTTTCGCGCTTTCGACCTCGCCGAGCCGCCGGGCAACGCTGGCCATCCGGGGGCTTCAGCCCGCTCGGCTGGGCGGCACGAGCGGCATACTCGAGGAGATCGCCTCCGGCGGGGCCTACGCCGGCCTCGGCGACCACACGTCGCGGGCCTTGCGCATCGTCGATGAGGCGATCGGCCAAGTCGAGTTGATCGACGGCGCCGTCGACGGATTCTACAACGCCGCCATCGCCTCCACCTCCACGCTCCTGGCAGAGCTTCAGACCGATCTGAACGACGCCATCACGCAAACCGACGGCTACAACGAGGACGAAGAAACGCTGCGGTTGGCCACGTACGAAGACATGGCGGCCAACGCGCGGGCTGGACTGGCCATCCTCGCCGAACAGCGATCCGGGATCGTCACGCTGATCCAGAAGCTGGCCGGGCTCCTCTAGAAAAGCCGCGGCGGACGGTCCACGGGCCCATCACGGTCGTGCAATGAGTTCGGGCGGCTTGCCCTCGAGAAAAGCCGCCAAAACGGCCGTGGCCTTCGGCTTGCTGGAACAGTCGGGGTACCGGACCGGCTCGGTGATGCCGTGGTGCGCAAGGATCCGCGCCGCCGCCACGCGCGATTGGCCCGCCAGATCGAGCGCGGCCTGAAGCACCCTCATGCACTCCTGCGGCGCGTGAAAACCCATGCCGTTGTGGGCCGCCACGAAGTCCCACCGCAACTGGGCGCCGCGCACGAGCCGTCGGACTTCGCGGAGTTCCTCGTCGCCGGCGCCCGCCTGCGCGGCCGCGGCAATGTCGAAATGGGCCTCGACCAACATCCGCTCGGTGCGGCCTCGGGCTTCGTGCACCTTCCGCTGGATCGCCACGACGCGCTCGTAAATCTCCAGTTCGCCCCAGCGGTGGCACACCGCGCACGAATTGGCCAGGTTCAACAGCGGACTCTGAAGGTCGTGATCGGTGAACTTCACACCCCCTTCGGTCCGGTACGGCATATGGCAATCGGCACACGCCACGTTGCGGTACGCGTGAATCCCCGCGGTGTACAACTCGTAGTCGGGATGCTGCATCTTGACCATCGGCGACTTGCTGATGGCGTGGGTCCAGTCGGTGAATCCGGCCTTCTCGTAGTAGGCTTCGATCTGCTCCACCTGCAATCCCTCGTCCCATGGAAACGTCAGGTAGTTGCCCGCGCCCCGGAAGTAATACTCGACATGACATTGGGCGCAGACGAGGGACCGCATCTCCTGATGGGAGACCTTCTCGATATCGCGCCCCTGGCGGACGAAGGCCTCGCGCAGGGCGGGCCTGCTGATGCGCAGACGCATCGTGGCGGGCTCGTGGCAATCGAGGCAGCCGATCGGGTGGGTGATCGCGTTCGCGCCGCCAGAGCCTCCCTTCGCCCGAAACGCGTCGAACGGCTGGGCGTAAAAGTCCTCCGGGCGCATCTGGTCGAGAAGCCGCACGACGTCGGGACTCTTGCAGGTCCAGCACGTGGCCGGCGACTTGGGCAAAATGCGCTCGGTGCGGGTTACGTCCTCGACGGCCCAGACGTGTCCTCGGGCCTGTTTGTAGGCCTTGGCGAATCCATACCCGGCGAAGAGAACCACGTTGGCCGGCGTCTCTTCGAGCAGATCGCGCGGATCGGCGCCGCCGTACTCAGTCCGAGTCGTGCTGTCGGACATCAACCGATAGCGATCGTACTGGCGCGGGTAGTTGACGGCCCATTGCGCGCTATCGGCCTCCAGCCGGTCGATCGCCTCGCGCGGCGGCTGGCGCTGAGCCTCCACGCGCCGCTGGACGATCGAGGCCGCCAACAGCCCCAAAAGAAACGTCGCCGCCATGGCCACGAGAAACAACGCCCAACCTCGCCAGGCCGGTGGGGTGGGCGCGGCGCCGGAGGCACCGGCAGCGACAGCGGGAACGTCGGATGCGTGGCGGGTATCGTCAGTCATGGAAAAAGGTTCCTCGAACTCTGATGGACTTCATGCGCCGGCCTGAACGTCCCAGCGCCTCGCTCGTTCATGGGTCGATGCCTAGCGCCTCGGTCGGTGTCGGCAAGGGCTCGTCGCCAGGGCGGGCCGGGCGCCCACCGATCGTGGGCTCTTGCGTGCGCGACGTGACGGAGGGCAGTTCCGGCTGGAACACACCCGGCGTGGCCGAAAGGCTCCGCACTCGGCCATGCGGCACGTCGCGGTGGCAGTCCCAGCAACTCAAGCCGGCGGCGGTATGCCTCCCTGCAGACACCTCGTCGACCACCGCCGCGTGGCACCGGCGGCAGTTCTCCTGCACGACCTCGACCGCCCCGGGCGACAGGCGGATGACCTGGGGCTCCCACCGCAGCGTGAATACCGTGGCGTGCCATAACCCATCGCGCGCCTTGAACGCGTAGTGGCGCAGCACCGACCCGTGCGGCACGTGGCAGTCGTTGCACGTCGCCACCCGCGCGTGGCTGCTATGTTGCCAAGTCACGTATTGGGTGGCCATCACATGGCAGTTCGCACAGGTTTCGGGCTGGTCGCTCAGATACGACGCCGCTCGGGAAACGTGGAACACAAACACCCCCAGCCCTACCGCGGTTCCCAGGCTGGCAAATCCCGCGGCACGCCAGCGCACGCCAACGAACCGCAGCGTCAGAAGCGAAACGAACCACGTGCGAAGCCAGCCGATCATCGGCAACTCGTCTTCAATTCGTCAATTCGGGGACACGCACCGATTATGGATGCTTGAGTCGTTTCGATGGGTGACCCGCTCCCGCGGGCGCAGAATACGGCCGATCTCGCGCGCCAGTCGCTCCACGAACATGGCGTTCCCAAGCGGACGGCCAGTGCGGCCGTGTTCGCGGTACCGCACCGCCGCCAGCACGTGCGGCTCGTCCGTCACGAAGGAAGCAAATCGCCCTTGCCACAAATATCCGCGACACTTTCCCCGCAAGTTGATTCGCCGAGTATACCGGCCGTGGGCCTCGCCGATCGCCCGCGCCAAGCCGTCCTCCGACTGCGGTACCGCAATCAAATGTACGTCACTGGGCATCAGGCAGTACGCCCATATCTCCACCCCGCGCTCCCTGCACCCCGCCGCCATCAGTTCCAGATAGGCCGCATAATCCCCATCGCCCAAGAACGTCTGCTGCCGACGGTTTCCCCGCTGGGTAACATGGTGCGGCAAACCCGCGATGACCAACCTCGCCAACCTAGCCATGCCGGCAACCTACAAGACTTTCTCCAAACTGTCAATATCGGTGCGTGTTCCCTCCCTGAAAGAGTCCGTTGCGTCAAGGGTGGTCTCTGCGGATTTTGTCGCTTGGTTGCGGCTTTGTTCTTGTTGTGCGTGCAGACGATCTACGCGGTCCGTTAAGACGGACTTCGGGGGCATCGGTCCGCGATGTCAGTTGCTTCGCTCCGCGGTTGTTCGCTGCCGGCGTTGTTCGACCGGGTGCCGTGTTGCGATCTTCCGCTGGGAGGTCTGTTCGGTCGTTCTGTAACCGTTCACACCCTGGGGAGCAATGAGGGGGCGGGTTGGTGGGCGAGATGCGCTT
>DYLT01000126.1 GCA_020721945.1 Blastopirellula marina | reverse complement strand
AGCCGGTCGGGCCGGGCGTCGTGGAAATGGGCCTCCAGGGCGTCCAGGGCGGCGGGCACGCGCTGGGGCGCGACGGCGATCTTCGTCTTCACGATCGCGTAGCGCGGCAGTTCGTCGGCCAGCCGGCCGATCGGCACGCCGCGCGCGGCCATTGCATCGAGCAGTTGAGCCATGCCCACAAAGCTGTCGCGCACCAGCCCGACGCGCGGGTCGATCGGTCCGCCGTTCCCCTCGCCGCCAAAGACCGCGCCCGAGGCCAGCATCGCCTCGACCACGTTGGCCTCACCGACCGCCGAACGCACGAACGGCACCCCGTGCTGCCGGGCGATGTCCTCGGCCATGCGGCTGGTCGAGCAATTGGCGACGATCGGCCCGCGGCGGCTCCCCAGCACGTGCGCCACGCACAGCGCCAGGGTGTACTCCTCGCCGAGATAACGACCCGAGGCGTCGATCACGGCCAGGCGGTCGGCGTCGGGGTCCTGGCAAAAGCCCACCTCGGCCCCGGCCGCGGGCACGGCCGCCAGCACCGAGGCGAGGTTTTCGGCGGTCGGCTCGGCGGGGTGTTCGAACTGGCCGTCGGGCTCGCCGCCGACGAGCGTCACCTCGCAGCCAAGTTCGTTCAACAAGCGCCGCCCCAACAGGCCGCCCGCGCCGTGGTTCGAATCCAAGACCACCCTGAACCGCCGGCTGCGGATGCGATCGACATCGACGGTCGCCAGCACGGCCTCGAGGTGGGCCGAGAGGGTGTCGTGGGCGGCCTGGCGCGTGCCGAGACGATCGTGGCTAGCCCAAGCCGGCGTTCCGGTCCGGTATTGGTCAAGGACCTTCGCGCCGGCTGAGGAAGGAATCACGCGTCCCTCGGCCGAGAAGAGCTTCAATCCGTTGTACGGAGGCGGGTTGTGGCTGGCCGAGATCTGGATGCCGCCCGCCGCGCCGAGTTGGCGCACCAGGATTCCGGCGGTGGGGGTCGCGGCAATGCCCGCGTCGATCGTCGGCCGGCCCGCCGCGTGAAGCCCGGCGTGAATCGCCTCGACCAGCATCGCGCCGGAGGGCCGGCTATCCCGGGTAAGGACCAGCGGCCCCGCGGGGGTCAGGGCGGAAAAGGCCACGGCATAACGGATGGCGACCTCGGGCGTCAGCGACTGGCCGACAAGGCCCCGCAGCCCCGACACGCTGATGATCGGCTCGGTCACGCGTCGTCCTCCCGGTCGATCGGGTTGCCATCGGCGTGGTAGGGCAGCCCCCCATCACGTCGCTTGGAGCGCTTTTGCATCCCATGACCCTCCGCGCGGGCCCCCGATGCCCCGCCATGCTACCGAGACCATGGGTGGAGGACAAGCGGGCCGATCGGTAAAATGCATGGTTTTGCACCGGACCTGTCCTCTTTCCCTATCGAGCCTGCCCGCCGTGCGTCTAAAGCTCATCGCTTGCGAGATTCTCTACCGGGAACTCTGCGCTGCCGTGGCGCGATCGATCAATAAGGTCGATCTCGAGTTCTTGCCCAAGGGGCTTCACGACATCGGCCAGGCGGACATGAGCGCCCGGCTCGCCCAAGCCATCTCGGCCGTCGACGAGTCGGCGTACGAGGCGGTGCTCTTGGGCTATGCCTTGTGCAGCAACGGCCTGGTGGGCCTCGCGGCGCGCGGCATCCCGCTGGTCGTGCCCCGCGGCCACGACTGCATTACCTTGTTCCTGGGCAGCAAGGAGCGCTATCTCGATTATTTCCAGACCCATCCCGGCGTATACTTCAAAACCAGCGGCTGGATCGAGCGGGGCGACAACAGCCAGCAGAACCACCCGGCGTCGATCGCGCAGAAATCGGGCATGACGCAGAGCTACGAAGACCTCGTGGCCAAGTACGGCGAAGACAATGCCCGATTCCTCTACGAACAGCTCGGCAACATGACGCGCAACTACTCGGCCCTGGCGTACATCGAGATGGGCATCGAACCCGACGACCGCTTCGAGCGCTGCACGCAAGAGCGGGCCGCCGCGCGCGGATGGCAGTACGAGAAACTTCGAGGCGATATGAGCCTCATCCAGGCCCTGGTCGACGGCCCGTGGGACGACGAGCGGTTCCTCGTGGTTCCGCCCGGCCACCGCGTGGCCAGCAGCTTCGACGAACAGATCATCAAGGCGGAGCCTTGCCCGCCGTCTTGATCCGCAGGTTGCGGAACTCGATCGGATGGCCCTCGGCCTCGATTCCCAGCGGCACGCAAGCCGGCGGGAAATGGTCGATCGCCCACGCCCGCCGGCCATTGACTTCCAGCGACAGCTTCGTGCCGACGCACGTCACTTGCCAGGTGTTCCACTGGCCGGGCGGGTTGTGCAACTCGGGCACGGCCTTGGCTTCCTTCGTGCCGAAGAGCATGCCCGCCCCGCCCTGGGCCATCTGGATCTGCCGGCCGCGCACGAACACCCCGCTGTTGTCCCCCGGCTTGAGCGGCCGCCACTCGAAGCGCAGGATGAAGTCCTCGAACTTCTCCTCGGTGAACAGGTGGTCCGATCCCCCGGTCAACACCAGCAGGCTGGCCTTGATCTTCCAGCTTTTCGCGGTCGAGCTGGTCGTTTTCCAGCCGGCGAACGATCGGCCGTCGAAGAGCGGGCGGAAGCCTTCTTCGGCGCCGGCCGCGGCAGGTTTCCGCAGCGCCGCCAGGGCTTGGGCCGCGGCATCTCGGAGGTGCCGCTCGGCGGGATCGTTGCGTGTCTTGGCGAGGTGCTCGTAGATCGCCGCGGCTTCGTCCTTCCTGCCCGCGGCGGCGAGCCCCTCGGCCAGCACCATGCAGGCGTCGGTTTGGCGCATGCGCTCCCAGCCTTGGCGGGATTCCGCGGCCGCAAGCAGGGCCGTGGCGGCAGAGGCGTCGGCCAATCGGGCCAGTCCCCAGGCAGCGGCCGTGCGGACCTCGGGGTCGGCGTCGCCCAGCCCCTGCCGAAACGCCTCGGCCGCCTGGGGCACCCGCAGGCCCACGAGTTTCTGGAGCACGCTGATGCGGCTGCGGCCCTGCACCTTGGGCCATGCGGCGAGCAAGGGCTCGGCCGCGCCCTCGCCCATCGCCACAAGCGCTCTGGCCGCCGTGTCGCAAAGCGCCGGGTCGAGCAGCACCTTGCCCAGGGCCGGCGCGACCGCCTTCGTGCCGGCCAGTTGAAGCTGCTCGATAAGGTACGCCTGGACCGCCTTGGGCCGCTCGCCGCCGATCTGCGAAGCGACCGCCTCGGCGAACTCCGCCCGGGCCTTCTCGTTGCCCTTCTGCGTCACGCGAACCGCCAGCAGGTGCAGGGCGAAATGGGCCTTCACGTCGTCGCCCTGCCCGGGCTCGACCAACAGGTCGATGAGGCCCAACGCGCTGGGGTGTGCGGCGCGGGCGAGTTCGTCGACCACCTGCTCGATCTGTCGGACTTTGTCCCCATCGAGGTTCGTGTACCGGCCGTCGTCGGCCGGATCGGGGATCCGGGCCATGAGGCGTTGGAGTTCTTCCGGCGCTGCCATGATGGGTGCCTTGTCGCTGAAGGTTCGGGGTGGGGTCACACGATGCGCCAGGGCTCGCGCATGGGCTGCGAGACCAGCCGGTTGGCCACGTCGTCGCCTAAAATCTCTTCCTTGACGGGGTCGTAACGGATCTTCCGACCCAAGCGGATGGCGATGTTCGACAGGTGCGCGATGGTGATCGCCCGGTGGGCCGCCTCGACGTGCCCGCCGGCCTCCTTGCGGGTCTTCACCGCCTCGACGAACGAGACCAGCGGCTGGGGATCGGGCATGGCCTCGACCTTCTGGCGGCTCTCGGGGTCGAGATCGCCAAGGGTCACATGCCTCGGTGGCGCGCGGTCGTACCGCGGCCCCCACTTGTCGCCCTCGAGCACCAGCGTCAGCCCGTCGCCGTACTTCAGCTCGACCCAAGCCCACACCCCGCACGCCTCCGGATGTTGCGGCGGGGCAAAGGCCTCGACCTCGACGGGGCTCGTGTGGTCCTTGGCATAGATCCACTGGAAGGGATCCATGTAATGTTGCGCGAAATCGGCCAAACCGCCCCCCTCGTAGTCCCAGTAGAAGCGGTGACTCCAACCGAACCGGTGCGAGTGATACGGCCGCAGCGGCGAGGGACCGCAGTACATGTCCCAGTCGAGGTGCTCGGGTACCGGCTCGGGTTTGAGGTTCACGCGCCCGCAGTACTCTTGCACGGGAAAACCGCCCTTCTGGATGAACACCGCGGGGCAGCGCTTCAACAACCCGCTCTGCATGATCTTGTGGATGGTGCGGCTGGTGGCGCTTTTCTCGGCCCCAAACCGGCCGCTGGTGCCGATCTGAAACACCCGGCCGTACCGGTGGACTGCCGAGACCACGGCCCGGCCCTCGGCGATGAACCGCGTCATCGGCTTTTCGCAGAGGATGTCTTTGCCGGCCTGCGCCGCGCCGATGCACATCAGGGCGTGCCAGTGCGGTGGCGTGGCGATGCTGACCACGTCGAGATCCTTGCGTTCGATGAGCCGCCGCCAGTCGGTGTACAGCTCCACATGCTGGCCGAAGCGTTTCTTCGCGTCGGCCAGGCGAGTCTTGTCCACGTCGCACGCGGCCAGCAGCCGGTAATCGCCACCAGGGTGCTTGATGTAGGTGTTCAGGTCTTCGCCGGCCTGCCCGCCACAACCAATCAGGCCGGCCGCAAGCGTCTCGCTGGGCGGCGACTGGCCAGGGCCACCCAGCACGTGGCGGGGTACCACGGCCACCGCCGCGGTTGCCGCCGCGGTGCTCAAGACCTGCCGCCGCGTGAGTCTGCCGCTGGGCTTTCGCATGGCATGAACCTCCCTTGGCATGAAAGGACCGTCCGGCGCGGTCCGATGCTGCTCCAAGCCGTCCCTCGGCAACGGACGGGTCACCGACCCGTCCTACGCGCGGCCATTATAGCGCATCGCCGTCCGCAATGCAGCCCAGCGCGCTGCGTCAGGCAACGGCACGAATGACGACATCGCGTCCAAGCGAGCCGTCACCGCTCCCATTGCGAGAATCCAAGGAAAGACGCGTTGCCGGGCCGGGGCATCCCCTCGGCATGGACCATGGGCAAGCGGGCTGGAACGCCTCGGGTGGTTGTGCTATGGTGACCGGGACCTTGCCATACGCCCAGCCTCGATCGTCAAGGAGTCCAACCATGAACGCGTCGCGCGCGGATCGGCTTCCGGCCTTCCGGATGCCGTGGGCCATCCTCCTCTTGTTCCCTGCGACCGCCTTGGCCGCGGAGCTGCATGTCGCTCAAAACGGCAACGACACGAATCCCGGAACCGCCGCGTTGCCGCTGCGCACGATCCAGCGCGCCGCCGATCTGGCGCAGCCGGGCGACGTGGTGACCGTCCACGCGGGCACTTATCGCGAGCGAATCAACCCGCCGCGCGGCGGCACGTCGGACACGCAGCGCATCGTCTACCAGGCCGCGCCCGGCGAGAAGGTCGAGATCAAGGGCTCCGAGATCGTGCAGGGTTGGGTCAAGGACCGGGGCGACGTGTGGAAGGTGACGCTGCCCAACACGAGGTTCGGCGCGTTCAACCCCTATCGCGATGTGATCCGCGGCGACTGGTTCGATCCGCGGGGCCGCGAGCACCATACCGGCGCGGTGTACTTGGATGGCGTGTGGCTCACGGAAGCGAGCAAGCTCGACGATTTGATGTCGAAACGTCCTCCGAAGGACTCCCGGAACCAGGGGTCCTGGAGCACGAACCTGTGGTACGCGCGGGTCGATGCCTCGCACACGACGATCTGGGCGCAGTTTCCGGAGGTCGACCCGAACGAGCGCTGCGTCGAGATCAACGTCCGCCGCACGGTCTTCTATCCCGACCAACCCGGCCGCAACTACATCACGCTGCGAGGCTTCACGCTGCGGCACGCCGCCACGCCCTGGGCCCCGCCCACCGCCGAGCAGATCGGCCTGGTCGGCACGCACTGGAGCAAGGGCTGGATCATCGAGAACAACGTGATCAGCCATTCGATCTGCTCGGGCATCGCGCTGGGCAAGCACGGCGATCCGTTCGACAACACCTCGGCCAACACGGCGGAAGGCTACGTCAAGACGATCGAGCGCGGCCTGGCCCGGGGCTGGAACCGCGAGACGATCGGCCACCATATCGTGCGCAACAACGTCGTCTCGCACTGCGAGCAGGCGGGCATTGTCGGCAGCCTCGGGGCGGCGTTCAGCCTCGTCACCGGCAACACGATCCACGACATCCACGTCCGGCGGCTGTTCTCCGGCGCCGAGATGGCCGGCATCAAGTTCCACGCGGCCATCGACACGGTGATCCAGGGCAACCACCTCTTCCGCACCTGCCGGGGCCTCTGGCTGGATTGGATGGCCCAGGGCACTCGCGTCTCCGGCAATCTCTTCCACGATAATCTCGGGGAGGACGTGTTCGTCGAGGTCAACCACGGGCCGTTTCTGGCCGACAACAACCTGTTTCTGTCGGCCACCAGCCTGTTGGATATGTCGGAGGGCGGAGCGTATGTTCACAACCTGTTTGCCGGACGCATCGTCACGTCGCCCGAGCCAAACCGCCAAACGCCCTACCATCCGGCCCATTCGACCACCGTCGCCGGGCTGGCCCGTACCCAGGGCGGCGATGACCGTTTCTACAACAACCTCTTCGTCGGCCGCGGCGAGGCACCCGATCCCGCCCGCCGGAAGGTTTCGAACCAGCGCGGCTGGACCGCCGGCTACGGGCTGTGGATGTACGACGCGCGCGAATACCCGCTGGCGACCGGCGGCAACGTGTACTACTTCGGCGCCCAACCCTATGCCAAGGAGACAGACGCCGTCGTCGAGCCGGCCACGAGTCCCGACGTGAAACTCGTTCGCGACGGCCCAAAGATTCGCGTGCAGATCACTTGCGGCAGCGAGCTGGCACGGGCTCGCACCTCGTTGGTCACGACCGCGCGCCTCGGCAAGGCGAGAGTCGCCGGCGTCGCCTACGAGAATGCCGACGGCTCGCCCATGACCGTCGCGACCGACTATTTCGGGAAACCTCGCGGCGAGCATCCCACGCCCGGACCGTTCGAGAACCCCGGCACCGGCCGACTGGTCTTGACCGTCAAATAGCGGCTTGCGGCGCGGTTGCCTGCGAGTCACCGTTGACGGCCCGGGGTGGTTGCCTCCTGCCGATCTGCGTACCCGTATCGTCGAGCGTACTGCTTGAGCCGATGCCGGACGAACAGGAGTTTCGTAGGTCAGGCACCCCGTGCCTGACGATTGCCTCCCTGCCCGGCAGATTGAGGTGTCAGGCACGGAGTGGAGGTTGCCAACGACCCCGAAGGGCCGGCCGGGATGCGCTACCAACGCCTCGTGGAAAGGGGGCAAGGCCAAGAAGCACGCGCTGGCCGCCTGCACCCGCAAGCTCGTCTGGATCCTCAACGCGATCCTCCGCAATCAAACGCCGTGGATGACCGCCGCTCGAGCCCTTGACTCGCAGAACGGGCCTGCTGCAAGGCGAAATCGCATGATGCCGGCCGAGGACAAGGCCACGGCCACGTGAACCGGCAGCGCGGGGGCGCAGCGCCCACCCCACTACGAAATCCTTCGTCAGCAGAGACGTCCCCAATCCGGTAGATCCTTGTTTTACGCCGAGGATTCGCGTGGCCAACTCGTCAACCGAGAGCTTGTAGCCATCCCGGTCGCGAGTGGACACCGAACCCCTTGACCGCGCCCCGTGTCTGGCCCACAATCAAGGATCGTGCGTCCCGCCGGAGCCGTCAGATCGATTCCGGCTCCTTTCCTTTTCCCTTGCGACGAGCGATGAACGCGAATCTTGCGGTCACGAGCCGGGTCCCCGACGCGGCAGGACGTTTTGGCCCATTCGGGGGCCGCTATGTGCCCGAAACCCTTACCCGGGCCCTTGTCGAGCTGACCGCCGAGTACGAGAAGGCCGTGGCCGACGCCACGTTCCACGCCGAGCTGGAACGGCTGTACCGGCACTACGTGGGCCGGCCCTCGCCTTTGTATCATGCCGAACGCCTCAGTCGCAAGTGTGGGGGGGCGCAAATCTACCTGAAGCGGGAAGACCTGAACCACACCGGGGCCCACAAGATCAACAACACCCTGGGCCAGGGTCTCTTGACGCTGCAAATGGGCAAGCGCCGCGTGATCGCCGAGACCGGGGCCGGCCAGCACGGCGTGGCCACGGCGACGGCCTGTGCCCGGTTCGGGTTGCAGTGCGTGGTCTACATGGGCGAGGAAGACATCCGCCGCCAGCGCCCCAACGTCTTTAGCATGAAGCTCTTGGGGGCCGAGGTCCGACCGGTGCGAAGCGGCTCGCGCACGCTGCGCGACGCGATCAACGAGGCCTTCCGCGACTGGATGAGCACTGTCGAGCACACCCATTACTGCATCGGCTCGGTGATGGGTCCGCACCCATTCCCGCGGATTGTCCGCGATTTCCAGTCGGTCATCGGGCGCGAGACGCGCCAGCAGTGCCTTGCGCAATTGGGCCGGCTGCCCGAGACCATCGTCGCCTGCGTCGGCGGCGGGAGCAACGCGGCGGGCATGTTCTACCCGTTCATCGACGATCCCCAGGTGAAACTCGTCGGCGTCGAGGCTGGTGGTCGCTCCGACCGCGCCGGCGACCATGCCGCCACCTTGAGCTTCGGTCGGCCGGGCATCCTCCACGGCATGTACACTTACGTGCTCCAGGACGACGACGGCCAAACCTCGCCCGTCCACTCGGCCTCGGCGGGCCTCGACTACCCCGGCGTCGGTCCGGAACACAGCTATTGGAAACAGACCGGCCGGGTCGAATACTGCCACAAGACCGATGCCGAGATCCTCGCGGCCTTCGACACGCTGGCCCGGACCGAGGGAATCCTCCCCGCCCTCGAAAGCTCGCACGCCCTGGCCAAGGCCATGGACCTGGCCGCCACGATGAAGCCCGACGAGGCCATCGTGGTCTGTCTCTCGGGCCGCGGCGATAAGGACGCCCACGAAGTGGCCCGGCTTCGAGGCGAGGAGTATTGAAGAGAGCACTTGAGGCGGGAAATGTCCGCGATCGACACCCTGTTTGCCCAGCTCCGCCAATCGGGCCGCAAGGCCTTCATGCCGTTCGTGACGGCCGGCGACCCGGATCTCGACTTCACCGCCGAGGTGCTCCGCTGCCTGGTCGCGCAAGGGAGCAGCCTCTGCGAGTTGGGCATCCCCTACAGCGACCCGATTGCCGACGGACCCGTGATCCAGGCGTCGTACACGCGGGCGCTCGGCAAGAACCTCAAGCTGGCCGACGTGTTGGCCATGCTTCGCGGCCTGACGCCCAGCCTGTCGTCCCCCGTAGTCACCATGGTCAGCTACGCGATCGTCTACCGGCGCGGGCTGGAAGCCTACGTGGCCGAGGCCCAAGGCGCCGGCGTCGCGGGGGCGATTGTGCCCGACCTGCCGGTCGAAGAGGCCGGCCCCTTGGCCGCCATCTGCCGCCGGCGCGACTTCAGCCTCATTCAGCTCATCACGCCCACCACGCCCCGCGACCGGGCCGTGCGCATCGCCGACCAGACCACGGGGTTCATCTACTACGTTTCGGTGACGGGCATCACGGGCGAGCGGACCGAACTGCCGCGCGACATCCTCGACAACGTGGCCTGGCTCCGCCGCCGCACGAGCCTGCCGATCTGCATCGGGTTCGGCGTCAGCCGGCCGGAGCACGTGCGCATGCTGGCCCCGGTGGCCGATGGGCTGATCGTCGGCTCGGCGATCGTCCGCCGCGTGGCCGAGGCCGCCAGCCGCCCACGCCACGAGGTCCTGGCCGAAATCGGCCAGTATGTGTCCGAATTGCTCGCGGCGCTGCGTGCGGTGGAATCGCCTCCGTAAGGTCCTTCGCATGGCGCGGGTCGGCCGACCCGCGACGGAGCGACCAAGGACGTGGCATCCCTTCTCCGCCTCCAGGCGCGGACTCTTGGGACGCGGCTTCCGTCCGGCTTGGGCGCGCACCATGGACAAACCCACGAGCCGGTCCACGCCCGAGCCCTCCACGCTTCCCAGCGATTGCGCCCGCTCTACCGACCCGGCAGCGGGTAGTGGCCGTACTGCCGAAGCGCCGCGATCGCCGTCTCGTAGCTCTCGGGCTTGACACGGCTCGAAATCGAGTGGTCCGACTGCATCACCCAGCCGCCGCCTCGGGCCGCCTGGATCTTGTAGCGCACGTGTTGGCGGATCGCCTCGGGATCGCCCTGCTCGAGCACGCGCACGTCGATGTTCCCCACGAACGCTAGCCGGCCGGCGTACTGCCGCTTGAGTTCCACCACATCGAGCCCGGCCTTGGCCTCCAGCGGGTTGTACGCGTCCAGGCCGATTTCGACCAGGTCGTCGAAGATCTCCCGGGCATTGCCGCAGCCGTGATAGACGACCAGGAGTCCGTGCCGGTGGAAAAGGTCGACGAGGGCCTTGACGTGCGGCTTGAACATCGCGCGCCACCGCTTTGCGCCGAAGAGCATCCCCCGGACATAGGCCACGTCGCCCCAGATGTACATTCCACCGAGGCGGCCCTGGCCCGCCACGATCTGGGCCTCGGCCAGGCGCAGCATGAACTGGCCGATGCGGTCGACGAACCGGCCCAACTCGTCGGGGTGCGTGGCCATCCAGCTCAGGGCATTCTCCGGGCCGATCACCCGCCATAGATACTCGTAGGGCTCGCACACCGAGCCGAAAACCGCGAAGTCGTCGGCGTAGGCTGCCACCCGCTCGTCCCACGGCCGCAGGTTCCGCAGCAACGCGTCGCCCACGCCGTTGATCTGGTCGTCGCCTCCGGCATCGAAGCGGCGGGGGTCATCGGGCGCGTCGAAGGCGAACTCGTCCATCTCCTCGGGACGGTTGACCGAGAAGGCCTCGTAGTGCGGCATCGGCGCGTCGCCCGCCCGGCGGATCGTGGCCCCGAAGCCGGTCCGGACCACCACGTCCCGCCCGTTGTCCCATAGCACCTCGAACGGCCGAATGCGCGGGTCGAGATTCGGCGTGATGACGACGTAGTCGAGATCGAAGTGGCGGTACGGGTCGAAGCCCGCTCCGTGGCGGGCCTGGTACTGCCGCACAAAACCGGTCCAGAAGAACTCGCCCACCGGCACGCGATCTGCCTCGCGGTGCGACAAGGCGGCACGCAGCCGCTCGATCTTCGCATGGCTCGTTCCCACGGGTGGCTCCGGGAGTCGAAAGAGACCTTCCGTCGAACTCGGTCGCTCGGTCACAGACCGGCCACCACGCCGCGCCATTATTCTCCATGCGCCGGGACTTGTCCACCGGCCGCGGGCCAAGGACAATCGGGATCGGGGAACCACCCATGAAGATCTACACACGAACCGGCGACGACGGCCAGACCGCACTGTTCGGCGGACCAAGGGTCCCCAAGGACGTGGCCCGGGTCGAGGCCTATGGGACCGTCGACGAGCTGAACGCCGTGCTCGGGCTGGTCCGCACCGAGCCGCTGGCCGACGAGATCGACCGCGTGCTGGCGCGAATTCAGAACGAGCTGTTCGAGGTCGGCGCCGAGATCGCCTCGCCCGACCCGGTCGCCAAGGGCACCCGAACCATCGGCCAATCGCACGTCAAGACCATCGAGGACGAAATCGACCGTTACGCATCGGGCCTTGCGCCTTTGAAGCACTTCATCATTCCGGGCGGCTCGCGCGGAGCCGCCCTGCTGCACATCGCCCGGACCGTCTGCCGCCGTGCCGAACGCTGTCTGGTGGCGCTGGTGCACGACGACCCGGAGAGGGTCTCCCTGGCCCTGGTGGCTTACTTGAACCGCCTCGGCGACCTCTTGTTCGTCCTGGCCCGTGCCGTCAACGCCCAAGGCGGCCGCCCCGATGTCATCTGGGTCGCCAGCGCGCAAGCTCCGCCGCGCTAAGCCAGGTGGGTGGGTACGGCCGCACCCCCGCGCCAAGCAACGCACAGCGGGGCACGCGGGCCATACCGTTGGGGCGCTACCGGCGACCGGATGGGGGGAACCGGTCTTGCACGGCTTGGACCGTCAGTTCCTCGTCGCGCATGGCCTCCATGGCGCGCACAGCGGCATTGGCCGCTTGAATCGTCGTGAGGCAGGGGATGCCCAGCGAGACGGCCGTCGCGCGAATCTTGCCTTCGTCGGTCCGGGCGCCCTTGCCGCTGGGGGTATTCATGACCAGTTGCAGGCGCCCGTCGCGCATGTAGTCGATCAGGTTGGGGTGCCCCTCCTGGAGCTTCTTGACGCGCTGGACCTGGATGCCGGCTTCTTCGAGCTTCTGGGCCGTGCCCCGCGTGGCCAACAGCTCGTAGCCCAGCTTTTCGAGGCGGCGGGCCAAGCCGACTACGTGTTCCTTGGCGCGGTCCGCCACGCTGATGAAGATGCGGCCGCTCCGGGGGAGCACGGTCCCGGCGGCGATCTGGCTCTTGGCAAAGGCGATCGAGAACCGCTCGCTGACGCCCATCACCTCGCCCGTGGATTTCATCTCCGGCCCCAGCACGATATCCACGCCCGAGAACTTCACGAAGGGAAACACCGCCTCCTTGACCGAGACATGGGCCGGGATCGGGTCGCGCGTGTAGCCCTGTTCGGCCAGCGAGACGCCCACCATGACCTTCGTGGCCACCTTGGCCCAGGGCACGCCGGTCGCCTTCGACACGAACGGCACAGTGCGGCTGGCGCGGGGGTTGACCTCGAGCACGTAGACCACGGGCCGGCCGTTCTCTTTCTTCACGGCGAACTGGATGTTCATCAGCCCCTTGACGTCCAGGGCCCGAGCCAGGGCGCAGGTGGCCTCGCGGATCTCGGCCATCACCGGCCCGGGGAGGCTGTAGGCCGGGATCGCGCAAGCCGAGTCGCCCGAGTGAACCCCCGCCTCTTCGATGTGCTCCATGATTCCCGCGACGATCACCTGCTGGCCGTCGGCGATGCCATCGACGTCGACCTCGGTGGCGTCTTCGAGGAAGCGGTCGATGAGCACGGGCTGGCCCTCGGAAACGGAGAACGCCTCGCGCACGAACCGCTCGAACTGCACCGCATCGTAGCAGATGACCATGGCCCGGCCGCCCAAGACGAAGCTGGGGCGCACGAGCACCGGATAGCCGATCTGGGCCACTTCGGCGCGGGCCTGGGCGAGGTTTCGGGCGATGCCGCTGGCCGGCTGCTTCAGACCCAGGCGCTCGAGAAACGCGCGGAACCGTTCGCGGTCCTCGGCATCCTCGATCGTGTCGACGCTCGTGCCGAGGATGGGAACGCCCGCGTCGGCCAAGGCCCGCGCGAGATTCAGCGGCGTCTGCCCGCCGAACTGCACGATCACCCCGTCGGGCTGGACCCGGTCGTAGAGGTTCAGCACGTCCTCGGTCGTCAGGGGCTCGAAGAACAACAGATCGCTGGTGTCGTAGTCGGTGCTGACGGTCTCGGGGTTCGAGTTGACCATGATCGACTCGATGCCCAGCTCGCGCAGAACGAAACTGGCATGGCAGCAGCAGTAGTCGAACTCGATGCCCTGGCCAATGCGGTTCGGCCCGCCGCCGAGGATCATCACCCGCTTCGTCCCGGGCCGCTTCGGCGGGGTCTCGTCCTCGTCTTCATAGGTCGAGTAGTAGTAGGGGGTGTACGCCTCGAACTCGGCGGCACAGGTATCGACGGCCTTGTAGGTCGGCATGATACCGCGGCGCTTCCGTTCGGCGCGCACGTCCATCTCGGTCGTCCCCCAGATCGTGGCCAACTGCCGATCGGAGTAGCCGAATTGCTTGGCCTGGCGCAACAGGGGCGTCTCGACGGCCTCGAGGCTCCCGGCGGCGCGCAGCCGATCCTCCATCTCGACCAGTTCGTGGAGGTTGTCGAGGAACCAGGGGTCGATGCCGGTGATCTCGTGGATCTCGTCGACCGACATGCCGTATTTCATCGCGTAGCGGAGGAACCACACCCGCTTGTCGTCGGGCCGGGCCAGTCGGTTGCGCACGTCGTCGAGGCTCGGCTGCTGGGGCGTGCCCCAGTAGTCCTTGCTGTCGCACCCGAAGCCGAAGGTGCCCACCTCGAGGCCCCGCAGCGCCTTCTGGAACGACTCCTTGAAGGTGCGGCCGATCGCCATCGTCTCCCCC
>DYLT01000125.1:7637-14055 GCA_020721945.1 Blastopirellula marina | reverse complement strand
CGGCGGTACAGCGCCAGCGCCTCGGGCGAAAGCGACATTAGTTCGAGTTGGCAAAGGTCGCGTACACTGGCGAACCGCTGGGGCGTCACCTCGAGCAGCTTGTTGCCCGACGACTCCATCACGCGCACCAAGGCCTCGATCGCTTCGTCCCATTGGCCCGCATCGCGATGCGCGTGGACTTGATCGAGGGCTTTGCGCACCGCGCTATCGGCGCGGTCGATCCGGATGGCATCGGAGAGGCGGTAGCGGGTCTCGGGGCCGGGAAACAGCCCCGGCTGCGCGCCGACCCGCACCGCCGACGCACCGACCGCCACCACGGCGGCCAGCGCCAGCAGGGCCGTTTTCAAGACGGGCGTTTCGTGCTGGGGTCGGGGGTAAAGCGTCGTAAGTCGCGTTTCCCTATTCGGCTTCGGCCGCCTGAGCGGTCTTCGCCTTGCGGCGCTTCTTCTGGTCGAGGCGGCGCTCTTTCAGACGCACGGCCTTGCCCACGCGGTCCCGCAGATAGTAGAGCTTAGCGCGGCGCACGATGGACGACCGGGTGACCACGATCTTGGCGATCCGGGGCGAGTGGAGCGGAAACTTCCGTTCGACGCCCTCGCCCTGGACGATCCGGCGGACCGTGAACATCGCGCGCGTGCCGGAGCCGCTGCGGGCGATGACCACGCCGCTGAAGATTTGGATGCGTTCCTTGTCGCCTTCCAGAATGCGGCAGTGGACGTCCACCGTGTCGCCGATCTCGAACTCGGGGATGTCTTGCTTCAGGCTCGAGGCTTCGACCTTGCGAATCAGTTCCTGGCTCATGGCTTTTTCCTTGTCAATGGCGTGTTCCTGTTGCCGTGATGCGGCGAGACGCCAACGGACCCAAAGCCCGCCCTACGCCTCGCCAGCCATCGGCGGTTCCTCGAGCAGGTCGGGCCGGCACCGGCGCGTCCGCTCTCGGCTGTTCTGTTGTCGCCAGCGGGCGATTTCCTCGTGGTCTCCACTCAGGAGGACTTCCGGCACCGCCAGGCCGCGGTACACCCGGGGGCGCGTGTACTGGGCAAACTCCAGCCAACGCGCCTCGCCGGAAAAGGTGTCACTGTCGCTGGACTGTTCGTCTCCCAATACCCCCGGCACAAGCCGGATCACCGCGTCGATGATCGCCATGGCCGCTACCTCGCCCCCGTTGAGGACGAAGTCGCCAAGCGAGATTTCCTCGGGTTCCACCAGGAACCGGATCCGTTCGTCGAATCCCTCATACCGTCCGCACAGTAGCACCAACCGCCCATATCCGGCCAACCGTTCGACCGCCGCCTGGTCGAGACGTTTGCCCTGGGGGGTGAGCATGACGAGTCGGCCCGGGTCGGCCTCCATCGCCTGGACCGCCTCGACCGCGGGAACCACGCAGTCGACCCGCAGCACCATGCCCGGCCCACCGCCGAAAGGTCGGTCGTCGACCTTCCGGTGTTTGTCGGGCGACCACTGGCGGATATCGTGGAGCCGCACCTCGATCAATCCGCGGGCGATCGCCTTGGCCAGCAGGCTCTGCCCCAGGTAACCCGAGAACATACCGGGAAACAGGGTCAGAACGTCGAACCGCATGGCCGGATCCGTAACGCCTCCTTACGACTCGGCCGGTTCGGCCGGGGCCTCCTCGGTTGCCGCGGGAGAGGGCTCGGGTTGCACATACACCGGCGCCGCGCGGCGGCGTTCCTGCGCGAGCCGGTCCAACGCCGCCTTCTGCTTCTCGACGTGGGACCCCTCCGGGCCATACTTCTTGATCAAAACCCGCACTTTCTCGGTGGGCCGGGCGCCGACGCTGAGCCAGTACTTGACCCGCTCCGCATGGATCACGGCGCGGGCGTCTTCGTACGGCACCATGGGATCGTACGTGCCCAACTCTTCCAGGACCCGGCCGTCGCGCGGGGTCCGCGCGTCCATCGCGCAAATCCGGTAGAAGGGCCGGTGCTTCCGGCCCAGCTTCTTCATGCGAATGCGAACTGCCACGCAATACTCCTACTCAAACAGTGAACTGCCGCAACATCACCATATACGGGAACGGTGCGCTTCGGGCGCGAAGGAAACCGGCACGCGGTTCGGCCCGCAAGTGCCCGAACCATGAGCCAGTCGCCGACTTGTGAACGGGGATGCCGTAACGGACCATGGTCATTGGCTGTGTCTTCTAGTTTTGCTCGTTCCGCTTCTTCTCGCGTTCCTCGCGTTTCTTCCTGCGCAACTCCCGCTCGCGCTCCTTCTTGAGCCTCGCCTTTTCCGCCGAGGTCAGCCGCTTGCCCGTGCCGATCTTGGGCTTGGCCAACGTGGCGTTGGGGTTCTTCATCAGGGTGTGCCCGAGTTGCTGGGCGGCCTTGATGCGGTTGAGGAAGTTCATGCCCGACATCTGCTTCATCAGACCGGCCATGGTGTCGAACTCCTTGACGAGCTTATTGACCTCGTGGGGTTCGACGCCGGCCCCGGCGGAAATCCGCCGGCGCCGGCTTTGGTCGATGATCTTGGGATTGCGGCGTTCCTCGGGGGTCATCGCGTCGATGATCCCGCCCAGGCGGACCATTTCGCCCTCGGCGTCGGCGTTCTGGAGCATGTCGGTCATTCCGCCAAGTCCGGGAATGAGCCCCAGGACCTTGTTCAACGGCCCGAGCTTGCCCACCTGGCCGAGCATCTTGCGGAAGTCCTCCAGCGTGAACTGCCCCTTCATGAGGCGTTCCTGCTGGCGTTGCATCTCCTCCTGATCGAATTTTTCCTGGGCCGTGCGGACCAGGCTGACGATGTCGCCCATGCCCAGGATCCGGCCCGCCATGCGTTCCGGATTGAACTCGTCGAGTTCGTCGAGGTGCTCGCCGGTGCCCACGAGCTTGATGGGCACGCCAGTGACGTGCTTGACGGATAGCGCGGCGCCGCCCCGGGCGTCGCCGTCGAGCTTCGTCATGATCACGCCATCGAGTTCCAGGGCCTCGTTGAACGCCTTGGCGCTGTGGACCGCGTCCTGGCCCGTCATGGCATCGACGACCAGGTAGACCTGGTGGGGCTGCACGCGGCGGTCGATCCGCGCGAGTTCGTCCATCAACTCCCGGTCGATGTGCAGGCGGCCCGCCGTATCCAGCACGACCACGTCGAGCTGGTGGTCCCGGGCGTGCTTCACCGCGTCCTGGCACACGGCCACGGGGTCCTGAGCCCCCGGCTCGGCGTACACCGGGATGCCCAATTGTTGACCCAGCGTCTCCAACTGCTCGACGGCAGCCGGGCGCTGAAGGTCGGCAGCCACCAACATCGGCTTGCGCCCGCGCTTGGCGATCATCCGGCCCAGCTTGCCGCAAGTGGTCGTCTTGCCCGACCCTTGCAGCCCGCACATCATCAACACCGTAACGCCCGGCTGGAGGTGCAGCGACGTGTCGACCGGCCCCATCAAGTTGATCAGCTCGCGATGGACGATGCCCACCAGTTGCTGCGTCGGATCCAAGGTCTTGAGGACCCGCTCGCCGAGGGCCTGCTCGGTGACCCGCGCCATAAAGTCCTTGACAACGGGCAAACTGACGTCGGCCTCCAAGAGGGCTTGCTGCACCAGACGAAGGCCGTCGCGCATGTTCGCTTCGGTCAACTTTCCACGCCCCCGCAGGGTGCGGATCGCCGACATCAGACCTTCGTGGAGCGATTCGAACATGGTTCCGGCTTCACCTGGCAAAGGCTGGGAAGGGCATCCCCGGAGTATACCGACTCCTCGCGGACCTGAGCAGAGGACACCCCTCCCTCCCCAGACAAAAGGAGGGGTCGCCCGCTCAACTCCCTAACATGCTGTCGGAGAATCGCTTCGGCGTGTCCAGTGGAGCCATTTCTCCTGCCGATCGTCAGTTTGCACGGCCAAGCTTCCCGAACCCCACTTCGGCTGGGAACTTTGCGGCCAATCCCCTATGGTAGCGGATAAGGGGGCATGTTGACAATGCTCGAGATCGGCCGATTCGTCGCACATGCCAAAAGGTGTGTCATAATTGACGAGCGTTGCCAACCACCTGCGCTGCCATCCCCTCCAACCTACATTAACATGGACTCGGCAGAGGGGGGTCTCTAGAATACACTCGCCAAAGCCTAGTGCGCCTGGTGGTCGCACGGGCGAACGACATACCAGAAAAGGGGGTCTTGCTTGGCGTCGCGGTCCATCCTTTGACGCCCCCGGTTTGGGGACCTAGAGTTGACCGTCCGGTGGTTTTTCGGTGGTCACTCGACCAAGGGAAATGACCGCAACTCCGTCGCGCCCCTTGCGAGAATAGGACGGCACCACAGGGTTGCGCACGCTGTGAGGAGACAACAGATATGGTTCGAATCGCGTTGATGTCTTGTGTCTTGGCCCTGGTGGCGGCCTCGCCGGCAAGGTCGCAGAATTGGGCCGAGAAGATGTTCGAGGTGACCCGGCACGACTTCGGCACGGTGGCCAAAGGGGCCGGGACCCAGTTCGAGTTCGTTTTGAAGAACCTCTACGTCGAGGAGGTTCACATCGCCAGCGTCACCACGAGTTGTGGCTGCACCACGCCCTCGATCACCAAGCCCACGCTGAAGACCTACGAAAAGGGCTCGATCCTGGCGGTCTACAACACCCATCTGTTTGAAGGGCCCAAAGGGGCCACCCTCACGGTAACCTTCGACAAACCGTATTTTGCCCAGGTACAGCTCCAGGTGACCGGTTTCATCCGCCGCGACGTGGTGCTCAACCCCGGCGCCGTGGAGTTCGGCTCGGTCGAGCAGAGCACCGGGGCGGAAGTGGGCGTGGCCATCGGCTACGCGGGCCGGAACGACTGGAAGATCACCGACGTGAAGACTTCCAACCCGCACCTCAAGACCCGGCTCGTCGAGCACCAGCGGAGCCTCGGTCAGGTGGTCTATCACCTCTTCGTGCGGCTGGCTGAAGACGCACCGGCCGGGCCGCTTAACGACCACCTCCTGCTGGTCACCAACGACCAGGCCACCGCCCAGGTCCCCGTCGCGGTGCGCGGCGTGGTTCAATCGGGCGTCAGCGTGCCCTCGTCGATCTTCATGGGCGTGTTGCAGCCGGGCCAGAAGGTGACCAAGTCGCTCGTCGTGCGAGGGAACAAGCCCTTCCGAATCCTCTCGATCGGTGCCGAGGGCGACGGCCTGGAGTTCGATACCCGGGGCACCGACGTGCCCAAGACCCTCCATGTGATTCCCGTGACGTTCGTCGCCGGCAGCGAACCCGGGCGTGTGACCAAGACCATCAAGATCGAAACCGACCTGGGGCACAAGGCCCCCTCGTTGTCGGCCTACGCCGACGTCGCGGCGAAATAACCCGAGACGCCCGGCGCTCTGGAACCGACCGTGCCGAGGCTCAACCCGGGCGAGTCGGTTTCATCCGAATCCGTTCCTTCCCCCCTGGAGCCAACCGGCACGCCTTGCAGAAGGCGCAGCCGGGCGGCTTGGGGCGCGCGCCGGCCCTCCACCCGCGCCACGCCAAGTACGCGGCGGCCCAGCCAACCAGGGTCAGTGCGAGAAGCTGCTGATAGTCGACCATGCGTAAACGACCCGGCAGCCCAGCGCGCGGCGACGGTTCTCCGCCAACGCACCGGGTCCTGAGGACAAGCACACGGTAATCCTACGTCCGCGGTCAAGAGCGCGGGGCCGGCGGAGCGGCCTGGCGCCCCTCAGACCCAAAGCCACTCGCGAAACTCGCCGTGCACGGCGTCCGTGGCGCGGCGGTCCAAGCAGGCCGACGCGAGGCCAGCGCGGTCCGCGGCGCCGGCGCTGCGCCAGTTTCCGGCCAGGGGAATCCAACCCTGGCTGCCGGCAACGAAGTCGATCAGGTCCGCCGCGCTGGGGTCGTTGCGGTTCTTGAGATACCAATGGGCCGAGCCGGGGTCGTAAAGCCCGATCGTCGAGATGCCATCGCGGTCCCAGTCGCCGACCAGGGGCAGCCAGCCCGGCAGCCGGACGTTGAACCCGAAGTGGCTCACATCGCCGGTCCAGGCATTGTTCGAGTCCTTCAAGTAGAAGTGGGCCGAATTCGGGTCGTACAGCCCGATCGTATCCACCCCGTCGCCATTCCAATCGCCGACCAGCGGATGCCAACCGAGAAGCTGCACGTGGAAACCGAAGTCGATGACGTCGCCCGGGTTGGCGTTGTTCGAGTTCTTCAAATAGAAATGGGCGGTAAACGGGTCGTACAGGCCGATCGTGTCGACGCCGTCGCCGTCCCAGTCGCCAACCAAGGGGATCCAGTCGGGCAACCGCACATGGAATGCGAAGTCGATGGCGCTGCCGGGCGAACTGCTGTTTGAGTTCCACAGGAGGAACCGGGCGCTATACGGGTCGTACAAGCCGATCGTGTCGCGCCCGTCGCCGTCCCAATCGCCGACGATCGGCTTCCACACCGTGCTGCCGGCGCTGAGGTAGAAGTCGATCGCGTCGGCGCCGAACTGGT
>DYLT01000125.1:0-7625 GCA_020721945.1 Blastopirellula marina | reverse complement strand
CCCCCAGCCGGTCCCGGGATCGTAGGCGCCGATCGTGTCGCGATTCGTGCGGACCAGAATGGTCGCCGTGTCCACGTCGCTCAGGCCGCTGGAGTTGACCACGCAAAGCGACACGGTGATCGTGGCCGGCCCGCCCACGTCGGCCGCCGAGAACAGGGGGCGCATGCCCGTCTCGTTGCCGCGCGCCGCGGCGGCGCCGGTCTCTCCGAACACGCCGTCACCGTCCAGATCCCACTGGAAGACCAGCGCGCTTTGGGGCTCGATCGGGTCCGAGGACGCCGAGCCATCCAAGGCCACGGTGCCGCCCTCGTCGACGACATACGAGCCGCCGGCCTTGGCGTTCGGGGGCAACGCAGCGCCCATGTCCGGCCGAAAATCGACCTTGACGTTCTGCGTGCCGATGGTGACCGGGTTGGCCAGGGCCACCGGGGCCCCCAACTCGCCGCCCGAGGCCACCACGAGATACGTGCCGGCAGGAAGCGCCAGCGTGTACCCTCCCGAATCCCAAGTGCTCGTCGTGAATTGCTGGCCATCGGAGGTGCGGGTCGCGGTGATCAGCACGCCGCCGAGGCCCTCGCCAGGATCATAGAAATGGTTGTCGGCCACCCGGCTCTCGTCGTAAACGACCCCGGTGAGGAAGACCGAGGTGCCGCTATAGGCGAAGTCCTCAGTGACGTAGGTTTCCCCAAGACTGGCCACGCCCACGCCGATCTCGCGATAGGCTTCGTCGAGCAAGTTCACTCGGTGCCCGCGGCCGGGTACGGTGGCGTCGACGAAGAGGAGCCGGTGGAGATCGGCCACGGCGCCGGCGCCGTCGGCGGTCTCCCAGGCGATATTCTCGCCTAGCGCCGCCGGGGCCACGAACACATACCCCGCATCGGCCGCGCGCTGGTAGGGCGACGAGCCGCCCGCCCCTGTGTGACTGAACGTGCCCGTGGCCAGCATCCAGTCGCTGTGCCCGCCGGCGGCATCGCCCAAGTTCGGGTTGAACGCCAGCGGTTGCTTGGGGGTGCTGGCAATCTGATCCTCGGGATCGGTTATCCCCTCGTTGAGATCGGGAAGTCCAAACAGTAGTGCCTCTTCCACGGGGTCGGCGCGCGCCCGGTTGATGAGTTCCAGCAGATATTGCTCGAGGTTCGAGGGCCCCACGGTGGCCATCCCTGCGGAGAAAAGCTGGCGGCCCTCCAGCGGTTCAATGGCCAGCCTGCGACGCGATCGAAATCGCCAGGGCCCCCAGGAGGCACCCCCTCTCCGACCGGATCGCCCCTCCATCCTTTTGGTTCGTCTCATTGGAAGCCTCGGCAATTCTCCCCGAACCGTCCTGGAAAGCACAGTCGTCAAGAGCCGATGAGTATGGAACGCGGGCGAAGAGCGCGCCAGACTCCGCGCCCACTAAAGCCTAACATATTCGGCAAGGTGTAAAGAGTTGGAAGTTTGGATGAACTAGATGTGGTGGAGACCAGCCGAATCAGTTGCCGCGCAAACACCTAGATGAACGCTGTGGTAATTGACTGTTCCGTTTGGGCAAAATATGATACTTGCTCGCCAGCGCGCTAGCAGTCCAGGGCGGACGAGCCATCGATCGAATCCGCATCACCCTGGTAGACCGACAGGCCAGGCTCTCCGAGCGGCGATCGGGCGACCGACTTACCCCCCCGGAAATACTGTCCGAAAAACCCGCGACGCGGTGGGTTGTTTGCGCCCACCCGCGGGACTCGGTTCGGGTACCTGGTCAACCCGACTTCGGATTAGCGTTGAGGTTCCGGTATGAACGACGCCTCGCAGATTCCGCTGGCTGTGATCGGCATGGCGTGCCGATTGCCCGGAGCTTGTGACCTCGACTCGTATTGGAGGCTTCTCACCGATGGCCTGGACGCTGCTGGCGAGGTCCCTGCCGAACGCATGAACCCCGACCTGTACTACGCGCCCGAAAAGGGAGTCCCGGGCAAGTCGTACACCAAGGTGGCGGGGCTGGTCTCCTATCCGCCGTTCGATACGAAACGATGCCCCATTCCGACCGGCCTGTTGCCCGAGGCCGACATCGTTCAACTGGCCATCTGCCAAGTGGCCGCGGAAGCGTGCCGTCACGCGGGCATGAACCCGTTTGACCTCCCCCTTCGCAACGTGGGGGTGTATATCGGTCACACCCTGGGGGGCGAACTTGCCGGCGACCTGGTTTACTCGGCCTGCGTCGAGGAGGCCGCGCAGGTCCTGCGGCAGTTGAAAGACTTCGAGCCACTTGTCGGTGGCAAGGCCGACGAGGTCATCGCCGAGGTGGTCCAGCGCATCCGCCAGCGGCTACCTCGCCGCAGCCGCGACGGCCACCCGTTTCTGATGGCCGGCGTCGCGGCCACGATCATCTCCGAGGCGATGCAACTGGATGGTCCGGCCCTGGTGGTCGACGCGGCGTGCTCCTCGTCGCTGCAATGTCTGGCGATTGCCGGCCGGGCGCTCCGTCTGGGAAGGATCGACATGGCGATCGTCGGCGGGGCGTCCTACGTCAAGAGCGATTCGCTGGTGCTCTTTTCGCAAGCCCAGTCGGTTTCCGCCCGCATCTCGTGCCCGTTCGATGCCGCGGCAGACGGTCTGGTCGCTGGCGAGGGGCAAGTGGCGGTGGTCGTGAAAACCCTGCCCCGGGCGATGGCCGACGGGGACCGCGTCCTGGCCGTCATACGCCAGATCGGCGTGTCGGCCGACGGGCGCGGCAAGAGTCTGTGGGCGCCGCGCCAAGAAGGGCAGATCGAAGCGATGCGCCGCGCGTACGCCGGCGGCGTCGACGCCAAACGCCTCCAATACGTCGAAGCCCACGCCACCTCGACCCAGGCGGGTGACGTGACCGAACTGATGGCCCTGGCCAGCGTCCTGGCGCAACACCTGCCGCCGGGCACGAAAATACCCGTCGGCGGCGTCAAGGCGAACATCGGGCACACGCTCGAGTCGGCGGGGCTGGCCGGGCTGATCAAGACCGTGCTGGCGATCCAGCACCACACCATTCCCAAGCAGATCCATCTCCGCCAGCTCAACCCGGAGATCGACTGGAACAACGCGCCGTTCTTCGTGCCCACCGAGAATCTGCCCTGGCCTGCCCATGCCGATGGCCACCCGCGCCGGGCGGCCGTCAATGCCTTCGGGGTGGGCGGGCTGAATGTCCACGTGGTGCTCGACGAGTTCGACGAGGCGTTCGAGACCGCGCGACCGGCGTCCGGCCCCGCCGCGCGGGCCGCCGTCCCGCCACAACGGGACGAGGCGATCGCCATCGTCGGCATGTCGTGCATCTTCCCCGGCGCGCGCACGGTCGAAGCCTTCTGGGACCTGCTGACCTCGGGCCGCGATCCCAAGGTGGACGTGCCGCCAGACCGCTGGAACGCGGCGATTGCCTTCGATCCCGCCGATCGCCGGCCAGGGCGTTGCGCGGCGACGCGGGGCGGATTCATCACCGATTTCCAGTACGATTGGAAGAAGCACAAGGTCCCCCCTAAGCAAATCGCTCGCGCCGATCCCCTCCAGTTCATGATCCTCGACGCGACCGACGCGGCGCTGCGCCAGGCGGGCTACGACCAGCGCCCGTACGACAAGAACCGCGTGGGCGTGGTCGTGGGAACGATGTTCGGTAGCGACTTCTCGAACGACTTCCAGGTGGGCGTCCGCTGCCCGGAGTTCCAGCACACCCTGGGCGAAGTGCTCCGCCGCCGCGGCGTTCCCGAACCCGACATCGCCCGCACCGGCAACGAGTTCGCCAAGGCGCTCTTGGACCGTTTTCCGGCGCTGTTGGACGAAACCGGGAGCTTCACGCCCAGCACCCTCGCCTCGCGCATCACCAAGTCGTTCGATCTGATGGGCGGGGCCATGTCGATCGACGCGGGCCAGTGCTCGGCGGCCGCCGCCTTGGCCGCCGGGGCCGATTGGCTGCTGACCGGCGAGTGCGACCTGATCGTCTGCGCCGGCGGCAACCGGGCGATGGGCCTGCCGACCTACGAGCAGCTCTCGAGGTCGGGCTATTTGGCCAAGGGCGACCCGAAGTCGCCCTTCGACGCCAAGTCCGATGGCTTCGTCCCCGGCGAAGGAGTCGGCGTGCTGTTGCTCAAGCGGCTCTCCGACGCCCAGCGCGATGGCGACACGATCTATGGCATCGTGCGCGGCAGTGGCGCCGGGTATTGCCCCTCGGGCGAGAAGGCCCTCGAAACCGCGATCCGCCGAAGCCTCGCGGCGGCCGGGGCATCGCCCGAGGATGTGGCGGTCGTCGAAACCGCCGCCATGGGAGTTCCCAAGGCCGATCAGAAGGAACTCGATGCCCTCCAGCGCGCCTACGGGGCCGGCGGGCGCAAGGCGCCCTTCTGGCTGGGCTCGACCGTGGCGCAACTGGGGTGCCTGCACGGCGCCAGCGGCATGGTCTCGTTGATCAAGGCCATTTGTGAGTTGAACCGCCGCGAGGTGCCACCCACGTTCGGCCTCGACGAGCCGGCCGATTGGGTCGCCGCGCGGGAACACCTGATGCGCCTGCCCGCCCAGACCGAACGCCTGGTGACCACCAACCCCGAGGGCCGCTTGCTGGCCGGCATCGACTGTTTCGACATCACGGGGCTGGCGCACCACGTGCTTCTCGAACGCCCCACGCCGGTGCCGCGTTCGGAGGTCCTTCGGGAGGCCGTCGGGCAGCCGGCGGCGACCGCGCGTTGCCGAGCTGTCCCTCAGCCGGTCTCGCACGCGCCTGCCCACCCCCTCTTGGCCCCCGATGCCCAAGTCAAGATCGTGCGTGTTGGCGGTGGCGACCTCGGGGCGGTTCTCGATCGGGTGCGGGCCATCGCGGCCGATCCGGGGCCGGTGTTCCGAAAGGCCAACGGCACGCCGTTTGGCCGGTCCGACCGGTTTCGCGTGGCGATCGTGGCCAAGAGTCCCGAAGAACTTGCCGAAAAGGCCCAACTGGCCGCGGCCAATCTCGACAAGCCCGAGTGCCGGCCGCTGCTGGAAGGCAAGGGCATCTTCCAGGGCCATGTTCCCAAGCGCCGGGCGAAGATCGCGTTTCTGTTCGCGGGTCAGGGATCGCAATACGCGGGCATGCTCCGATCGCTGGTCCACGAGTACCCGCCCGCCGCCGAGGCCGTGCGGCGCGTCGACGAGACCCTCGTGCGCCTGGGGTTTCCGACCTTCGCCCAGGTCGCCTGGGAACAGGGCGAAGCGCTGGGCACCGACGTCTGGCGCACCCAGTTGTCGCTCTTGGTGGCCGAGACGGTCCTTTACAGCGCGCTGTTGGAGTTGGGCGTTCGGCCCGACCGCATCAGCAGCCACAGCTACGGCGAGTTTCCCGCGCTCTTGGCGGCCGGGGCTTGGACCTTCGAGGCCGACGTGCTGGCCACCCATGCCCGGTGCCGCGTGGTCGAACAATGCCAGCACGCCAACGGCGGGATGCTCTCGGTGGCCGCGTCGATGGAGGAGGTCGACCAGTGGTGCCGGGAGACGAACGGCCGGGTGCACGTGGCCAACTGGAACGCCCCGCGCCAGACGGTCGTCGGCGGCGACCACGAGGCCCTGGCCGAGTTCGAGGCGCGGCTTCGCGCGCAGGGGATCGCGGCCAAGCGGATCCCCGTGCCGCGGCCGTTCCACACGCCGCTGATGTCGGAGGTGAAGATCCCCTTCCGCAAGGCCCTCGAGGAAATCGTCATCCAGCCCCCGCGGATCCCCATGCTCAGCAGCGTCAGCGGACGGTACGTGGCCGAGCCCGACGAGATCCGCGACAACCTCGCCAACCAGATGGCGGTCAACGTGCGATACGTCGAGCTGATCCGCCGCCTGGCCGACGAAGGGGTCACGGCCTTCGTCGAGGTCGGCCCGAACCAGGTGCTGACCGGCCTGCACCGGAAGATCCTCGAAGGCCGCCCGGTGGCGATGGTCGCCTCCGACCACCGCAAGGGCAGCGGGGTCGAACCGTTGTTGTTCGTCCGGGCGTGCGCCGAGACCACCGGAGCGCTCGACGACGAGACCTCGCCGGTGGCACACCCGGTGCCGGCGATGTTCGAACGCGGCGCCGGTCGGCGGCCTGCCGACGTGGACCACGGCTCGGCCCCGCTTCCTCCTTCCAGGATCGAGCCGCGCGCGAAGCCGGCCACGCCGGCCGGGTCAGGCTCCGGCGAACCGCCGGCAAGCGGGGTCGCGGGCCCTGAGGGCCTCCGGGTGATCGTGATGCGTGGCACGCCCTACGAAATGGGACGTGCCCACGGGCACGCGCACGGCAAGGCGATCCGTCGGATCCTTCGTCGCTACGCGGACCTGCCGGACCATAACGAAGACGAACTGGCCGCCGTGGAAGCGGCGATCGCCCAGGTCGGCACGTTGCTCGGTCCGGACGACCTCGAGGAAATGCGCGGAATCGCCGACGGCGCCGAGGTGGCCCTGGCTTCGATCGTCGCGCACAACCTGCGGATTTATCCGGACCACGGCGCCGGCTGCGTCCATTTCGCGGTCTCGGGCCGCTCGAATGCGGGCGTGGGGTTGGTCCACGCCGGCAACGACGACGTGCCGCTGGCTTTGGTCCTGCGCCATTGTCTCGAGCGGAACGTGCAGGTGCGTTTCCCCCAGCAAGGCATCCCTCATGTGTCGTTCGCCATGGCCGGGCAGATGGCGGCCAGCATCGGGATCAATGCCAAGGGGTTGGCCGTCACCGGCGCCATGCTCTTGGATCGCGCGCCGCAGGGCACGGCGGTGCGCGGGCTGATGCACTCGGCCGTGGTCAAGCGGGTCCTTCAGGAGGCCGAAGATATCGACCAGGCGATCGACGTGCTGCGCCGGACCCCCGGTTGCGGCGCGTGGGGCCTTTGCCTGACTCACTATCCCACCGACCAGATCTGCTACGTGGAGTACGACGGCGCGACCCTCGAGGTCGGGCCGCGCGAGGATTTCTTTACCGGCGCCAACCACAGCTTGCTCTTGCCGCTCGGCCAGGCCGTGCCGGCCCACTCGCAGCACCGCCTCACCCGGTTGCGGCAATTGGTCGGCCGGGCGCGGTCGTCGGGCGTGGCCGTGGCCGAGGCCCAGGCGGTGCTCCGCGATCGTTTCGACGTGGCCCGGGGACGCCAAACACGGCATCCCACGATGAACACGATCCGCCGCGTCGATAACCAACTCAGCGTGGTCATGCAGCCGGCGCAGGGAAAGGTCTGGGTCACGCGCGGTCCGGCCGGGGGAGACAGCGCCTCGGCCGCCGACGACGGGCAATACCATGGCCTCGACCTTCATGCGTGGTTCGCCCCCGAGGGTTCCGCGCCGATCCGGACCAGGAAGGAACCAGCGCCCCGGGCCTCCAAGCCGGACCGCGACGACGGGATCTGCCACCGCTACGTATTGCGCATGATCGAGGCACCGCTTTCGGCCGAACCGCCGCCCTTCGCATGGCAGGGGGCGTCGGTGATCCTCGGCCGAAACCCGGCGAGCGAGGCCCTCTCGCGCCGGATCGAGCGCGCCGGCGGCAAGGCGGTGATCCTGCCGGCGACCGGGACCGTCGAAGGGGCGCTCGCCTCGTTGGAAGAGGTCTGGCGCCGGTCGCCTGCCCCACACCTGTTCCTCATGACGCCGCACGACGACGACGCGCGGACCTCGGTCGACGGTCCCCAGTGGCTCGGCCGACTGAGGTC
>DYLT01000124.1 GCA_020721945.1 Blastopirellula marina | reverse complement strand
GGGGGAGGCCGGCGTTCGCGCATCCCGAAGCGAACGAGCCGGCCGGCCAGTCCGCCCCAGCCCTCACACCGCGTCGCGCCCATGCCTCCGGCCAGGTCCTTCCACACGCCCGGGTTGTGCGGATCCCAGAGGACGACGTGCATTGCGGGCTCCTTTGCGGCCGGGCCGCCGGGTCTCAGCGGGCAGCCGGCTCCGCCAGGTCGGCGCCGGCCCAGCACGAGGCCGCGTGCGCGTCGTCGGTGGACGTTGGCTCGTCGGTGAAGACACCGGGTCGCGGCCAGTGCGGCCCGCGCGGCCAAGACTCGTCCTGGCGTCGCGACTGGGCGATTCGCCCGTCCGCATGGAGACGATAGGCAATGCCCCGCCAGCGGACCTCGCGGCCGATGGCCGACGCCGCCACCACGATGCCGTTGGCCAGGACGACCAGCGGCCCTGCCCAGACCTCGAATCGTCGGGCCCTTTGAAGCCGCTCGCCCAGCTCGGGGAAATACGCGGTCGCCAGGTCGCTGCGAAAGTGCCCTGTGATTGCCCCGGCCAGATAGAGCGTCAGGCACACGGCCGCGGGCGCAAGGCCCCACGAGGCCCCCGACGCCAAGGCAACCCCCGCGGCCACCAAGTTGCCCCAGAAAGCGAGATTCGCCACCAAGGTCGACAGCACGATGAGCGACCAAGCGAAGCGGCTGTAGAACCGCGCGAGGAAGTACTGTCGTCGCGCGAAGGCGAGCATCTCGCCGAAGCGATGGTCCACCGGGGTGGCGACCATGCAGACCGGCTCGAACGCCACGCGCAGGCCGGCGCGGCGGAAGACCCCGCCGGCCACCAGATCCTCGTCGAGCATCCCTTCCCAGGCACGCCGCAACTCGAGCGCGTCGAACAACTCGCGGCGGATCGCCCACGAGCCGCCCCAGACCACGGTGGGCGGGTTCTTGCCGAGGAACGCGGCAACGCACGAGTTCAAGCTGTACACGAGATGATTGGCCAGCGAGGGCCGCTCGGGCACGAACCACCGGTATCCCGTGGCCGCCGCCACCCGGGGCGCGCCAAGATTCGAAATCAAGGCATGCAGCCACTCGGGCCGAAGCCGGGCGTCCGAGTCGGCAAAGGCCAGGTACTGGACGTCGGCCGGCAGTTCCTGCGTGGCCACCAGCAAGTTGTGAACCTTCTGCCCGCTACCCGCAGCCGGACCCGCGACGACAATCTCGGCCTCGACCCCCACCGCGCCGGCCATCGCGCGGCAGATGACCGGATAGGCGGGATCGCGGACGCTCTCGACCACGAACCGCACCAGGTAATCCGGGTGATCTTGCGCAAGGACCGTCCGAAGATTCTCTTCGAGCCCCTCTTCGGTGCCCCGGCAAGGCACGATCAACATCACCCGACCGTCGGGCAGACACGGGCGTGGTTGTGCCAGACGCCGCCGGGCGAATCGACGGTGTTCCCAGGTCTGAATGCCCACCAACACCGCCTGGCTCACGGCCAAAAGACTGAAGACCACGTACACCGCGTAGAGAATCGCTTCCATGCGCAAGCCGGCGGGATCCTGGGCTAACTCGAAATCGGCTTTCGGCTTAGAGATCAGGGGGCAGCATAGCCGCATACGACGGGATGGTCAAGGGCAGTGCGGTGGTCCTGGGGGAGACAGCCCCTCAATACGGTGGGTATCTGCCCCGGCCGCTCAGCGTCGATCGGTGTCGTTCTGGCCGGACGCGCGTGCTATGGTTTCCGGGGCGCGCCCAGGACTCCCCATCCCGACGGTGTCACCATGCCAGGCTCGCGGCAACCGGATTTCTCGGCCGACTCCGCCATCGACCGGGCGAGGGTGTTTCCGTTACCGCATCGGGTTCTGTTCCCCCATGTCATGCAGTTGCTTCATGTCGCGGAGCCGCGCTACCGCGATCTGTTGCTCGATGCCCTAGGAGGCGACCGGCTGGTGGCGATGGCCGTGCTCGCCCCAGGATGGGAGTCGGACTACGAGGGTCGGCCTCGGCTTTGCCCGGTGGCGTGCCTGGCGCGGGTGGTCGCATCGCAGGAACTGGACTTCGGAACGTACAACGTGCTGGTTTCGGGCATCGCTCGGGTCCGACTCGTGCGCGAATGGCCACCCACCCGGACGTTCCGCGAGGCCGAGGTCGCTGTGCTGGCCGACCACTATCCCTCGGACGAGACCGAACGCATCGCCCTACGCGAGCAACTTCGGAATGCCCTGCTGGCGGCGCTACCCGATCTGGTTCAAGCGCCTGGCCAGTTGGGGCCGTTCCTCGGCGACCACGTGCCGCTGGGGCATTTGACCGACGTCCTTGGCTACCTGTTGGAGGTCGAAACCGCGGCGAAAGAGGCCCTCTTGGCCGAACCCAACGTCCACCGCCGTGCCGAACTCCTGCTAGGGCATCTTGGCGCGCTGGCCGAGGCCGGGCCAGGCAATCGGTCCATCTTGGCGTTTCCGCCGGGCTTCAGCGCCAACTGATCTCTCGATCGGCCGATCGGGCTCGATGCGGAGGGCCATCGCCTGGGCGGTCGCTGGAAGCGCACGCGGCGTCCCTCCAAGCGCGCGGGGTTCTCTCAGGCACTTGGGTTGGGTACATTGGGTTAACGTACCTTGGGTTAGCGACGTTCCCCTCGGCCGACTGCCGGAAATGGTTGCCGGTTGGCGGCGTGCGCTGGATGCCCCCCTGGTTCGGTTCAGGCCGCGCCCGTGAAGCAAGTCATTGCCATTGTCAAGCCGTACCTCGTCGAGAAGGTGCTCGATGCGTTGAAGTACGCCCCCTTGGAGGCGTGCAGCATCACCGAGGTCAAGGGGTACGGTCGCCAGAAGAGCTACCTCGACGAATACGTGGGCAGCGAATACGCGATGGCATTTCTGCCCAAGGTCGAAATCACGCTCTGGGTTGACGAGCTGCGCGTCGAGGAGGTGGTACGCACCATGGTGGAAGTTGCCCGGACCGGGCGCATGGGCGACGGCAAGATCTTCGTTTTGCCGTCGCGGTCCGGTGGCCAGCCGATGGAGCAAGAGATCTAATGCCGCACGACCCCCCGAGCGAGTTCCGTTTGAGCTGCCCGGTGCCACTGGACTTGCATACCACGGTGCAGATGGCGCACGGGGGTGGGGGCCGGGCCATGCGCGGGCTGATCGAGGGGTTGTTTCTGCCGGCGTTCGCTCCCCCCGGTGGCCCGCGGGGTCCGGCCCACGACAGCGCGATCATCCCCGTGGGCGGCGCCCGGCTGGCGTTCACGACCGACACGTTCGTCGTCAGCCCTTTGTTCTTCCCGGGTGGCGACATCGGGAAGCTGGCCGTCTTCGGCACGGTGAACGACCTGGCCATGGCCGGTGCCCGCCCCCAGTGGCTAAGCGCCGGCTTCGTGCTCGAGGAGGGCTTTGCGCTGGAGACGTTGGGACGGATCGTCGCGTCGATGCGCGCGGCGGCCGACGAGGCGGGCGTGCAGATCGTCACGGGCGACACCAAGGTGGTCGACCGCGGCAAGGGCGACGGCGTCTTCCTGAACACCGCGGGCCTTGGGGTGGTCCCTGCGGGAATCGAGGTCACGCCCGCCCGCGTTGCGCCGGGCGATGTCATTCTCGTCAGCGGCGACCTGGGGCGGCACGGCATTGCGATCCTGTCGGTGCGCGAGGGGCTGGCCTTCGACGGTGCCCTGCCCAGCGACTGCGCGCCGCTGGGGGCATTGGTCGAAGCGCTCGTGGCACTCGGGGCCGGACTCCACTGCCTGCGCGATCTGACCCGAGGCGGACTGGCCGCCGCCCTGAACGAGATCGCCGCCGATGCCCAGGTCGGCATGGAACTCGACGAATCGGCCATTCCCGTCGCCCCGCCGGTTGCCGGGGCGTGCGAGTTGCTCGGACTCGATCCGCTGTACGTGGCCAACGAGGGCCGGCTTGTGGCATTTGTCCCCGGCAGATTGGCCGACCGGGCGTTGGCGATCATGCGGGCCCATCCCGCGGCCCCAGACGCCGCGACCATCGGCCGCGTCACGGCCGAGCACCCCGGATTGGTCGAGGTCCGCAACCCATTGGGCGGTGGGCGGATCGTCGATCTGCCCGCCGGCGAACCCATGCCCCGGATCTGCTGATCCCGGCGCCGCGGGGGTGAAGTGCGCCGGCACGTCTTCCGGCCCGCAACGGGCCGAACAACGCGCCCGTTTCCAGCCCGTCAAGGGTCGCCGCCCGCCCTAGGGGCCGATGGCGAACAAGTGGCTGCGGGTGTTCACATAAAGCACGCCGCCGGCGGCCACCGGGCTGCCGTAGACCGAGTTGCCCATCGCGTTCTTGGCCAGCGTTTTCAGTTCGGGTCCGTGCGCGAGGACCACCACGTCGCCATCCTCGGTGCCGAGGTAGACCTTGCCATCGGCAATCAAAGGCGAGCCCCACACGGCTGAGAGCAAGTCGTGCGTCCAATGCACTTTGCCGGTGCGTGCGTCGAGACAGTGCACCAACCCAGAGAAATCGCCGATGACGAGGATCCCGTCCTGGATGGCGGGCATGCCCAGGCTGCGGTGCATGACCGATTCGAACTGCTTTTCGCTATGGGCGGCACCGCCTCCCTTGCCCCGGTAGCCCCACACCGCGGCCGAGTTCGGATTGGGTTTGATGTGATGGCCCGCCGTCTTGTCGGCGGCGATGGTCCGTTGGGGCGGCACGGGTTTGCCGCTGGAATCGACGACGATCTCGGGGCTCACGTCGCCGCGCTGGGTCGGGTCGATACACCACAGGTCGGCCTCGCCTTCGCCGGCCTCGGGATCTTGCCCGGTCGCGACGTACACCCGGCCCTCGAAGATGACCGGGGTGGCGACGATGTGGTTGCGCCGGCCGCGCCCACCGCCTTCCCACCTCGCGTCCTTGGGGTTGCAGTCGAACTTCCACAGCAATCTCGGCTTGCGGTCGTCGGTGGGTCCGACCTCGAAGCTGTAGACCCACCCATCGCCCCCGGCGAAAATCGCCTGGGGCACCCCGCCCAAAACGCCGAACGCCGGCGACGACCACTGGCCGTCGAGCAGGTTGCGCCCGGGCGAGTTGTCGGCCCAGACCAGCTTGCCGGTCTTCTTGTCCAGCGCGAGGAAACTCGGCGCGTCGGGGGCGGGGATCTGGTCCTTGATATCCACGCCGTTCGACGTGCCGCTGAGGATCAAGGCGCCGGCCGCGGTCACCGAGCAACTGGTCATGTACCGCGGCACCACGCCCAAGGCGCGCGGCATGTCGAACGACCAGACCACGTCGGACTCGCCGGGACCGGTCGCTTTTTCCGACTGGTATGGGCCGTCGTTCTCGCCGTCGGCGAAGCCCTCGGTATCCAGACAGCAGATCTCGCCCCGATTGGTGACGATCCAGAGCCGGTCGCCCTCCACCAGCGGCGTGCTGCAAATGCCCTGCTTTGGCCAATCGAGGTTGCTGTCGCCGAGTTTCTCGACCGCGTGTTGCCAGAGGAACTTGCCGTCGCCGCGGCGGAAGCACAAGAGGCAGCCCAGGTCGACCGAGGCCGGATAGCGGGCCAGGTAGCCCGCCCCGTTGTTCGTAGCGCAGTACACCTTGTCGCCCGCCACCACGGGGGTTCCGTAGCTCTCGCTACCCAGCCGGGCAACCCAGCGAATTCCCTTTGCCTCGGGACCACCCAACCACTGTCCCGTCTTCTTGTCGAACTGGCCGACGTTCCATTCGGCGAGCAGTCCCCGGGCGCGCACGGCGTTGTTTCGCGCGGGCGAGCCGCCCCACTGCGGCCAATCTGCCGACGGGGCGGCGGGCTGGTCGGCCGCGCGGGCAGCCCCCACCAAGGCAACCATCAAGAAAGGACAAACCACAAGCCGCCATCGCTCCAAGATCGGTCGCATGGATACTGCCTTCATCCGTCGATGAGTACCTCGTCTTGGGGATCGAACTTGGGAAACACGATATTGAGGATCGTCATCCGGCCCAAGGCCCGGTGGACCACCCCAGGCGGAATGACCACGCACGTGCCGGGATGCACGGCGACGCGCTGGCCGTCCAACTCAATCGCGGCACCCGGCTCGCACTCCAGCACGTAGTACGTCTCGGTCAGCCGGCGATGCCAATGCGCTTGGGCCACGCCCGTGATCGTGGTCCGGCGAACCGTCCCCGGAAACTCCGGGACATCGGCCAGGGCGCGGCGCGAGGTGCCACACGGGCAAGGGACCTCGGCCAGGCAATCGAAGTCGACCACCGTGAATCGCTTCATCCCAGGACCCCACGGAACCATGTTCTCGACTTGGGCCCACGCGGGACACGGGCTCTGCCGGCTGCGTCCGAAATCGCATGCCGCGTCGCCGTTCGCGGCGAGTGTCCCCTTCGGGCGTGAAGGGATTGTAGCAGAAGCGCACGGGCCGGACCACGAAGCGACCAGGCCGCCGAAACGTGTGCGGGCTGGTTGCGCCGATGCAGGATGGGGCCAGAACGCCCAAGGAGTCTGCCGGTGGGGCAAGGGAGGCGGCATTGGATCATGCCGAATCGGGCCCTAAAGACACCGGACCTTCTCCGGTTTGCCCACCCGGCAATCTTTGCGCTACGGTTGCGGTAAACCTTTTGCAGAAAACTACTTCCACGTATTCAAGGGTCCTTCGCAGCGGTGCCGATACGGAACACTGGCCCTGAAAGAGACCGACGTGCCGAGGTGGCACGTTCAAGGGCGCGTCAGGCAACCGGTACTGGATCTCGGGCTACGGATTGGCTCGACGGCCCTGACGAGTATACACCGTGCGAACTGCGGGTATCGACCCACCTTCCCGCGCCGAAGCCGCTGACACGAAGTCGGTTCTATCCCATGGGAGAACCCACCCACGGAAGGAGCACTTGGGCGAAAACGGCCGCGTGCGGTGCTCCGGCTGGCGGTCAGGCGAACGGGATGAGAACCACCCCAGTTCACTGTAAAGGAGAGTCTGCTCAATGAAAGGCAAGATCGTCTTTGGAGCGCTCGTGTTGAGCGTGGCCCTGTGCAGCCAGGGGTTTGGCGACCTCTTTGGCCGCATTGCGGGCCTGAACTGCGGCGGCTGCGGCACCTGCGGCGTTTGTACGGCGCCGGCCTGTTGCGAGCAGCCCAAGGCGTGTGCGCCGGAGCCTTGTGCCCCGGCTTGCGATTCGTGCTGCCGGCCGAAGCGGTGCGACTTGTTCAGCGGCCTACGCGATCTGTTTGCTTGCCACCGGTGCGGCAAAGTCGATTGCTGCTGCGAGCCGGTCAAGGCTTGCGCTCCAGTGTGCGAGAAACCGGCCTGTGCCCCGGCTCCCGAGCCGTGCGCCCCGGCCTGCTGCGAGAAGCCGGTCCGCAAGGTCAAGAGGTGCAAGCCGGCCTGCGAACCCGCCTGCTGCGAGCCGGTCAAGGCTTGCGCTCCGGTTTGCGAGAAGCCGGCCTGCGAGCCCTGCTGCGAGAAGGTCAAGTGCCGCCGATGCCACCCCATCAAGGATCGGGTCGTGTGCTTCCTGAACGATCTGTTCACTTGCCGGCGGTGCAAACCGGTGTGCTGCGAGGCGGGCTGCGACGTCGGTTGCGCCTCGTGCGGCGGCGCCCCGGCCGCGGCTCCGGCCCCCAAGCCCGCGGGCGAGGCGGCTCCGCTGCCCATCCCGCCGGCCAAGCCGGACCCCTCGGCTTCGCTGCGCCAACCCCGCAGCATCTACCAAGCCAACCGTAGCCTGGTCCAGTACTGACCTCCTGGCCGAATGGCCAGCCTGAAGTCCCCGGTCCGCCCAGCGATTCGTCCTGGGCGGACCGTTTCCTTTCTTGAGCCGGCCTCGCGAGGCATCGACCGACGCGCAGCCCGGCGAAAACCGCGCGGTCAGGCTTCCTCGACGAACCGGAAGCGCAGCGCGGCGGCCAGTTCCTTCATGGGCTCGCGCAGATCACCGTAGAACGTCACGCGGTGCCAGCCGTAGACGTCCCAGAACGTCAATAGCCGCTCGACATCGCCGACCACCTCGCCGGCGAGTTTCGTCCGGCATGCCCGGTCCATGACCACGTTGTCGACCGCCTTGGCCCGATGGAACAGGATCTCTTGCCGGCCGGGATGGATCTCGAGGGTGGAGGTCATGTACCCCTGGGGTAAGAACGACCGCACCGAAGCGCCGCGGCGATCCTCGGCGTGGGTGAGGATTTCGAACGGGTTCGCCGGGCCGTCGGGTCCGAACATCTTCGTCGAGGCCACGCAGTGGGCATAGATGATCTGCCGCTTCGAGGTATCCAGGACGGGGTCCGAGATGAACCCGGGCCGGCCGGCCAGGTGCTTCACGGCGATCATCGTGACGGTCGAGAGCAAGTCGGCCTCGCAGGCCCCAATCCGGCCCGAATCGAGCAGCTCGACGAAGCCGAGGCACGGGTAGGCCGTCAGGTGCCCGCCGTAGAACCCACCCAGGCAGTTGATGGTGATGGCCTCGGCCCGGTGCTTTGCCAGCAGGGCTTCTTGAGCGAGGTACTGTCGGGCCGATTTTTCCAGGGTCTCGTCGGCGTCGTCGAGCGTGACCGAGCGCGCGGCCGACTTCCACCGCGCGGCGAGCTGGCGGGCTTTGTCCGCGTCGGTCGCCGCGTAGGCCGCGGTCATCTCCTTGAAGTCCACCGCGATGACCTCGATGCCCAATCGCTGGAGGATCTCCTTGGCGAGATTCTGCATGCGCCCGCCCACCGTCACCAGGCGCGCCCGCTTCATCGCCTCGAGACACTCGCCCACGCCCGCCAGTTTCAGCGGGTCATCTCGGCACGGGGCCGGATCGGCCGCGGGCGTGCGCTGGCGGCGCACCCGGTCGCAAGCGGCGGCGAACTCCTCGGCCGAACGGCCTTGCCGGAGCATCGTAAAGCACCGGGCCGACTCGGCAAGGTCTTCGATCTTCGTCGAGGCCACCACCGAGAAGTTCTTGTGCTTGCGCCGCATGCCCGAGGTGTAGACCAGAAAGCCGCCGCTGCCGGCGAACGGGAAGTCGGCCACCAGGGTCGGCTTGCCGGAGGCCACGAGGGTCTGCATTACCTGAACCCAGTTGTTCATCTGGTAGACGATGTACCCGTCGATGCGGTCGCCGTCGCCACGGGCCACCAGTTGCTTGGCTGCCTCGGGAGTGTGGCACAAGACCGGGAGGAATTCGACCTCGGGACACAGCCGTTGGAGCGTCGTGGTGACGCGCTCGATGTCGGCCGTGAAGTCGTAGCCGATGTGGGGCCACGTCGGCCGGTCTTGCTTGACCGCAAAGCAGGCGAAGACCAGCCGCACCCGGGGTCGGCCCGCTTCGGCCCCCGCCGCCCCTCGTGGGCCCAGGCCGCCTACCGCCACGCCCGCACAGGCGCCGCACGCGGCCGCCAAGAATCGACGTCGGCTGGCGCAACAGCGGCAGCCGGACAGAGCCAGCCAATCGGTTTGCATCGTCGAGCCTCCCGAGGGATAGGTCACGGGGCCGTCGTCGTCGCCGGTGTCCGGCGGCATCCTTGGTTATGTGCGAAACCTGGCGGACATGCAAGAGCCGCTTCGCGCGATCCGGAGGCCGACGCTATACTGGGTCGGTCGCCCCCGACGAAACCCGATTCTCCCCTTGGCACGAGGAGTTTCCCATGGACCGGCGTCGCTTTCTGCAAACCGGATTGGCGGGAGTCGCCCTTTCGGCCCTTGGCCGCCAGGCCGCCGCGGCCGCTTCGGACGAGAAGCCCAAGCGCGTGGCCTTGATCGGCTGCGGCTGGTACGGCAAGTGCGACCTGTTGCGGCTGATCCAGGTGGCCCCGGTCGAGGTCGTTTCGCTGTGCGATGTGGACCGGCGCATGCTCGCCGAGGCCGCCGAGATCGTCGCCTCGCGCCAGGCCTCGAAGAAGAAACCCCGCACGTACCGCGACTACCGCGAGTTGCTCAAGGAGAAGGATGTCGACCTGGTGCTCATCGCCACGCCGGACCACTGGCACGCCTTGCCGATGATCGCTGCCGTCGAGGCGGGGGCCGACGTATACGTCCAGAAGCCGATCAGCGTCGACGTGGCCGAGGGGCAGGCCATGCTCGCCGCGGCACGCCAACACCGCCGCGTGGTCCAGGTGGGCACGCAGCGGCGAAGCACCCCGCACCTGATCGAGGCCCGCGATACGATCCTCAAGGAGGGGAAGCTGGGAAAGATCGGCCTCGTCGAGATCTACTGCTATTACCACATGCGGGCGCGGGAGAATCCGCCCGACACCGATCCGCCCGACGATCTCGACTGGGAGATGTGGACCGGCCCGGCCCCCATGCGCCCCTACAACGCGCTGGCCCATCCGGGCCGGTGGCGGTCGTTCATGGAATACAGCAACGGCATCGTCGGCGACATGTGCATCCACATGCTCGACATGGTGCGGTGGATGCTCGGCCTGGGCTGGCCCAAGCGGGTCGCCTCGTCGGGCGGCATCTTCGTCGACCAACGGAGCAAGGCGAACATCTCCGACACCCAGACGGCGACCTTCGACTTCGACGATCTGACCGTGGTCTGGCAGCACCGCACCTGGGGCGACGCGCCCGACCCCAAGTACCCGTGGGGCGCTACCTTCTACGGCGAGCGCGGGACGCTCAAGGCGAGCGTGATGGGCTTCGACTTCATCCCGCAGAAGGGCCAACCGGTCCACCGCGACGTGGCCTACGAGTTGGAGCAGTACCCCGAAGACAAAACCGAGCCCCGCCTCGAGCGCCACGTGGCCCCGGCGATCCGCCGCCACATGCTCGATTGGCTCGGCGCGATCGCCACGCGCGGCAAGCCCGTGGCCGACATCGAAGAGGGCTACATCTCGACCGCCAGTTGCATCCTGGCGAATCTCTCGATGCAGCTCGGCCGCTCGCTGGCGTGGGACGCCGCCCAGGGGCAGATCGCCGGCGACGCCGAAGCGAACCGCCTGCTCCGCCGGCCCTACCGGTCTCCGTGGAAGCACCCGGCGGGCTAGACTCGCGTGCCGCCGGTGCGTCTTCCACCGGGGCCGAACGAACGTTCAGATGATCCCGTGCAGCGGGCCGCCGGGCGCGCCTAGGGCATCGACGCGGCGGGTCACGTCGGGGTCTTCGACCAGCGGCGGGGCGTGGTGCGGCTTGCTCCGCGCGTCGATCACCAGCGATCCGTGGCATCCCCAGTGCTTCGCCACCGTGAACGCCTCGATCCCGTAAATGTCCGCCGCCGGATTGCTTCGCGTGAACGTGGTCCAAAGGAAATGGTTCAACGTGGCCGCGGCCAACGGACTGTCGTCGACGACCACGATCAGCGGGAATCCGTTGATCGCGTCGTGACGATGGTACGTGGCGCAGAACCGCTCGACCGCCGTATCGGCGCCGGTCGCGTCGGGTCGGAAGGGGGGGCCCTGGACCACGAGGATGCCCGGCAGGCACACCCGCGGGTCCCGAAACCCGAGATTCCCCGGAATCTTGATTCGGCTGTCGATGGCCACGGGCAGGATGCGCGAGGCCGGCCCCGTGGCGGCCAGAACCACCTTCGATCCCCGGTTGAGCCCCTCGCCCGAATAGTCCAGCGTGTCGATCGTGGTGCACGTCTGGAAATGCACGTCGCGCCGCCAGTCGATCCGTTCGAGGACATGCCGGAAGACCTCGGCCACGTTGTCGACTTCCAGCTCGGGATTGTCCTCCCGGGCGACGATCACCAGGTACTTGGCCAGCGACAATTGGCCATATCCCAGGATCGCGTTGGCTAACGTCAGCAGTTCGGCGGGGCGCCGGCGGTGCTCGTAGGGCACGTAACGCTCGCTGCCGATCGCCAGCACCAGCGGATGCACGCCGGCCGCATCGACCGCGTGCACGGCGTGGAGGCCGGGAATGGCCTTGGGCAAGACCGGGCCGGTCAGCTCGTGGATAAGCCGGGCGAACATCGTGTCTTCTTGCGGCGGCCGGCCGACCACGGTGAACGGCCAGACCGGCCGATCGCGATGATAGACCTTCTCGACCCGAATGACCGGAAAAGGATGCCGCAGGCTATAGTATCCCAGGTGGTCGCCGAACGGGCCTTCGAGCAATTCGCGTTTAGGCTCGATATAGCCCGTGATGCAAAAATCGGCCTCGGCGTAGATCGGCAACTCGCCGGGCCGGTGGATCATGGGCACGCGGTGCCCGCCGAGCACGCCGGCAAAGGCCAGTTCGCTCATGCCTTCGGGCAGGGGCATCACCGCGGCGACGGTCATGGCAGGCGCCCCGCCCACGAACACGTTGACGCGCAACTTCTCCCCGCGGCGGATCGCGGCCGCGTGGTGCGCGGCGATTCCCCGGTGGATCTGGTAGTGGATGCCCACCTCGCGGTTCGGTTCGTAGTCGCCCCCGGAAAGCTGAATCCGATACATCCCCAGATTCGAGCCCAAAAGCCCCGGCCGATCCGGGTCCTCAGTGTAGACCTGGGGCAAGGTAATATAGGCTCCCCCGTCGTCAGGCCACGACTTGAGTTGGGGCAACTGATCGATGGCCGTTTCGTGGGCAAGCACCGGTCCTCGGCGAACGAGCTTGGGCCGGGCGTGCCACGCGTGCCACGGCGTGGCCAGGTGCAAGCGGGGACGCCGCAGGGCATCGGCCGGATCGACCGCCAGACGTACCAGCCGCTCCATGGCCCGGAGCGTGTCGCGGAAAAGAAACCGCAACCGGTCCATGGTCCCGAACAGGTTGCTGACCATGGGAAATCGGCAACCCTTGACGCTGGCGAAGTAGATCGCGGGCCCCCCGGCACGGAACACGCGACGCTGAATCTCGGCCGCCTCGAGAAAAGGGTCGATCGGCTCCTCGATGCGCACAAGCTGCTTGGAGGCCTCGAGGTCCGAGAGGCACTGACGGAGGGTACGGTATCCCATGAGCGGCTACTTCTTGGTCTTCGGTATCGCCCGGGGCACTCCCTTCGTTTTCTCCATGCGCTTCCTTAAGTGTCCGAGCCGCGTGGCAGGGGTGCGCACGATGCGGTTGGTCGCCCGTCCGTGCCGATGATGCTTGGTCATGGGGTCGTCCCTGATGTTGGCCCGGTGCCCGCGCCCTTATTGTAATCCCTCTCGGTGCCGGGGGGGAACCTTTTTTTCAGGCCGGCCACGGAGGGCTGGTACGCCCTTCCAAGGGCGTGGCAGGGCTTGCGCCACCGCGAACGGCTCGCCGGCTTTCAGATCACGCACGCCCGCGCGTTTCGTGTTCCAAGACCATCCCATGCCGATCGAGAGCCTTGGCTTGCGCGGTGCCGTCGAATTCTCGTATTGGGGTAATAGTTCTACGGTATCCGTTATTCCCGTTGGTGAAACCGCAAGGGAGGCAGGCGGTTACGTGATTTCCAGTCATAGAAGTACGCCTGTTCGTTGCGCTGGAGACGGCGGGTCGCGTTGCGGCGGATGCGGGCTGGCGTGTCGCATTCCAGGGCGTGACGCAACCGCGAAGCGATGATCGTGGCCACTTGCGGGACCGTCAGGGGCGGGGTGTATTTTTTCCGCGCCGCTGTTCCAGCGTTAGGAACCACACCGCCAGCACAGAAAGCGTCTGAGGATGGTGCCGACCGATCCCGTTGTGGACCTGGTACTGGCCCATGCCCGCCTCGCGCTTCGCCCGCTCCAGACATTCCTCGATGCGATGCTCCGCCTTGGCCACGCGGGCGAACTCGGCCAGCGGAGTCTCCGGCGGCGCGTTCGAGAGGTAATCGTTGTGCTTCCTCGTGCCGTCGGCCTGCGGTTCGCGGAAGATGACGAGCGTCTCCTCGGGGCCGGTGCGACGCCGGTCGGTCTTCGCCCGAACCCGGGTCTTAACCCCTTGCACGATCATCGGGCCTTTCGGCCCATGGGCGCACCTCTCCAACGCCAGTTGGTGCCGCGTGCGAAAGCGGATGGGCCGGGGAACGCCGCACTTCTCACGCCGCGCTGGGTCCTTGGCCCAGTCCTCGGGCAGATAGAGCCGCACGTCCACCAAAGCGTGATCCTCCCGCGAGGCATCGCCCCAATACACCCCGACCTGGCAGTTGTCCACCTTGCCCAGTCGCCCGCACCACTGCCGCGCCACGCCCACCGATTCGGTCCCCTGCTTCTTGAACGCCGAGGGGTCGAAGATCAACACGCCGTCGAGCTGGCCCAACTCCACGCCCACCTGCCTGGCCAACTCGGCGACCAACGGGCGTTCGTCC
>DYLT01000123.1 GCA_020721945.1 Blastopirellula marina | reverse complement strand
CGGAACTGTCGAGAAAACTCCCTTCGTTGCCGGGGTCCGCAGCGGCCAAGGCCCAACCCAAGCTGTCAGGCGGCGACAAGCTCCTCCAGATCGGCGACACGCCGATTGCCGACTACGCCGACGTGCACCGGCAATTGGCCCTGCATCCCGAGGAACCGCTGACGTTCGTGGTCGAGCGGTTGGCAAGGGACGAGGGCACGCCGAACCCATCGCCGCGGCGCATCGCCACGGTCGTCGGCCCGCAACCCATGCTCTGGTTGGGGATCGCGATGGGTATCGGCCCGATCGTGGCCGTGCAAGACGATTCCCCTGCGGCCCGCGCCGGGGTTCAGCCAGACGACCTGCTCGTGGCAATCGACGGCGGTCCGGTGGGGGATCCGCTGACCCTGGCTGATCGGCTTCGCCGCGTTGCGGAAAAGGGCGGCCGCGTCGAACTGGCCCTTCAACGCGCCGGCCAGCGACGGACCGTGCAGGTCGCGCCGCGCAGGCCCGAATGGTACGAAACCCCCTTCCGCGAGAAAAGCCCCATGTCGGTCCCGGCCTTGGGGATGGCCTTCGAGGTCTCGCGCCGCGTCGAAGCCGTGGTTTCCGGAAGTCCGGCCGAGGCGGCGGGCGTGCGCCCCGGCGATGTGGTGATGCAGGCCAAGATCGTGCCTCCCAGCGAAGACCGGCTTAAAGCGCTCGGCTACGGCGATCAGATCGAACGGCTCGACACGGAAGCCACGGCCATCCACTTCGAGAAGCACAAAGTCACCTGGCCGTTCTTCGCGGCCTACCTGCTTCAGTTCGCCTTGCCCGAGTCGCGCGTCGAACTGACCCTCGCCGATGGCCGCACGCTGGAACTCTTGCCTGTGGCGGCCAACGACTGGTTCCAGCCCGACCGCGGGTTGCGGTTTAAGGACAAGGGGACGGTCGTCACGGCGGACACGTGGGCCGAGGCGTTCCGGCTTGGCGGGCGCGAAACGGCCGACGCGCTGTTGATGGTCGTCCGCTTTCTGGAAAAGATGGGATCGCAGCAGGTCTCGTTCCGCGCGATGGGTGGCCCGGTAACCATCGCCCAAATGGCCTACCACTCGGCCGCGAAGGGATTGGCCGACCTGTTGATCTTCCTGACGATCATCGGGGCCAACCTTGCCGTGCTGAACTTCTTGCCGATCCCCCTGTTGGACGGCGGCCACATGGTGTTCCTCGTTTACGAGGGAATCACCGGCCGGGCACCGAACGAACGGGTGCAGACCATCCTCACCTACCTCGGCCTGCTGTTCATCCTCGGACTGGTCGTTGTGGTTTTCGGACTCGACTTCGGCCTGATTTCCAGGCACTAGCCGCTTCAGAACACGTCAAGGATGAAGTGGTGCCCGCTGTGGTAGCGGCGCTCTTCGGGGTAGTAGTTGAACCACCGCATGTTGTACACGGGGATCCGCATTTCCGGCGGATAGCGGAAGTAAAGGTCTTCCGAACTGCGGTAGTATTCAGTCCCCCAGAAGTTCTGGGGGTAGTACACGTACGGGTAGTGATAGAATCGGTTCCAGTCTTGGGTGGCGTAGGTCCGCCCCCACTGGCGTCCGAAGGCCTGTTCCGCCTGGGCTTGGGTGCCGGAGAACACGGCCGAAAACGCGGCTGCCACCAGCAGCGCGAGGATGGTCCGGCGGATCATGAACGTCCCCCCTTCTATGTGAAGCCGAGAGCCTTGCCGCAGCGTACGACCGGCGATGGACGCCGACACGCTTCGTTACCATCAGCATCGGCAGACCACCGGGGAGGCGTTGAGGGAATATCCCTCATCTTCGGCACGGGTGGCAGAACCCGCTTGCGCGGTCCGGCGGTGGCACGGTTGAGGTGGTTTCCACGCGTGGTTCGCCAGGCCCAGGCCCCTCGCGATGGCCACCGCAATGGGCGAACTGGCAAGACCTTGCGAAAACCGCGACCAGCTTGCGTTTTTCCTCCCCGGATGGTGTCAACGAAAAGACCCTGGTAGAATGGTGGGAAAGGCCGCCAGCACGAAAGGGCATTGCGATGGCTCCCACGCCATGGATCGTCGAGACCTGCGCCGAGAAATTCCAAGAGGATGTTCTCGAGCGCTCGAAAACCGTGCCGGTGGTGGTCGACTTTTGGGCCGCGTGGTGCGCGCCGTGCCGGGCGTTGGCCCCGATCCTCGAACGCCTGGCCGACGAGCACCAGGGCCGGTTCGTGTTGGTCAAGGCCAACACCGAACTGATGCCGGAACTGGCCGCCGCGTTCGGCGTGGAGGTGGTGCCGACGGTTTTCGCCTTGCGCAACGGCGCGGTGGTCAGTCATTTCCAGGGATTGCTCTCCGAGGCCCAGGTCCGCCAGTGGCTCCAGCAGGTGCTTCCCAGCGAGGCGGAACTGCTGACCGCCCAGGCCCGCAAGCTCGAGCGGACCGATCCGTCGGCGGCCGAAGCGGCCTACCGCAAGGCCTTGGAACGCTCGCCGAACGAGATTGCCGCGCGGATCGGGTTGGCGCGCACGGTCCTCGCCCACGGCCGGATCGACGAGGCCCGGCAGATCATCGACGAACTGGCCGATCTTGGGGCGCTGGACGCCGAAGGCGAACGGCTCCAGGCCGAAATCGTCTTGCGTACCCAAGCCATCCAGTCTGGCGGCGTGGAATCGGCGCGGGCCGCGGCGGCCGCGGACCCAGAGAACCTCGCGCTGCAACTGCAATTGGCCCGGGCCTTGGCGGCGGCGGGCCAGTACGAAGAGGCCATGGAGATCTGCCTGCACATCGTCAAGCGCGACCGCCGCGGGGCCGGCGAGCAGGCCCGCGAGCTGATGGTCTTTCTCTTCCACCTGCTCGGCCCGGATAGCGAGTTGACCAGCGCCTATCGCCGAAAGCTGGCCTTGGCGCTGTATTGAGAAGAGATTGGGGATTGGGAATCAGGGATTGCCAACGGAGTGCTCTGCGATGCCACGGACTCTGTACGTTGTGACGCTGGCGATGGTTGTCGGCTGGGGAGTCGGCGGAAATCCGCTTCGTGCCCAGCAGGACGGGCAGGACGACCTGGTCAAGGCCAGGGAGTTGAAGCTCGAAGCCAAGACGTTGACCGACCTGGGCGAAGTGATCCGGCGGTGCGAGAGCGCGCTCCAAAAAGGCCTCGATCCGGACAGCGCCGAACAGGCCAACCTCTTGCTCAGCGCGACGCTCATCCAGCGGGGATCCCAAGTGGCCCGCATGGTGTTCGAAGACCGGAGCGACCCCAAGTGGCCGACGTTTCGCCAGCGGGCGTTGGAGGACCTCGAGCGCGCGGTGAAGCTCGACCCGAAGCAGCCCGAGGCCCACTTCCGCATCGCCCAATTGCACCTTCTGCCCGGGGGCGATGCGAAGCGGGCGGCCGAGGCCCTCGATCGATCGATCGAGGTCAACCAACAGGACTCGCCGCTGAAGGCCCAGGCCCTCTTGATCCGCGCCGCGCTCCAGAAGGATCCGGCCAAGAAGCTCGCCGACCTCGACCAGGCGGCCCGGGCCGCCCCGGGCGATCCCTCGCCGCTGCGGGCGCGCGGCATGTTGTACGCCCAGCAGGGGAAGTTCGAGCAGGCGCTGGCCGATTTCGACGCCGCGCTGGCCCTCGATCCCCGGCACCCCGCAACCCTCGAGGCGAAAGCCGCGACCCTGGGGCGACTCAAACGCTACGATGAGGCCCTGGCCTTGCTCGACCGCGCGCTGAAACTGGACCCCGATTCGGTCGGGCCGCTGGTCGAACGGGCGCGCGTCCACGAAATGCAGGAGAACCTCCAGGCCGCCCTCAACGACCTCAACGAGGCCGACCGCCGCGATCCCGGAAACCCGGTCGTGCTCTTGCTGCGGGCGAACGTCCACCGCCAGCGCGAAGAGGACGACAAGGCCCTGGCCGACGTCGACGCCGTGCTGCGCCTGCGACCCGGCTTGGACATGGCCATGCGATTCCGCGCCGGCCTGTTGGCCGACCAGGGCCAATACGCCGACGCGATCCGGCAGATCGAGGAACTGCTCGCCAAGTCTCCGGACGATGTCGACAGCCGCATCCAACTGGCGTACCTGTACAGCCTGGATCGCAAGCACCAGAAGACGATCGAGATCTTCTCCGGGATCCTCGAAAAGGACCCCAGTAACTGGGCGGCCCTGCGCGGCCGGGCCGATACGTACCTCGGCATCGGCAAGCACGCCGAGGCCATCGCCGACTACGAAAAGGCCCTGAAGCTTCGTCCGGACGACTCGGGAATCCTCAACAACTTCGCCTGGGTCCTGGCCACCTCGCCCTTCGATCACTTGCGCAACGGCAAGCGGGCGATCGAACTGGCCGAGCGGGCCTGCCAACTGACCGGCTACCAACAGGCCCACATCCTCAGCACGCTGGGCGCGGCCTACGCCGAGACGGGCGACTTCGCCACCGCCATGAAATGGTCGCAGAAGGCGATCGAGTTGGGACGCGACGACCAGAAAGAGGCACTTCGGAAGGAACTCGACAGCTACCAGGCCAAGAAGCCCTTCCGCGAACGGAAGACCGGCGACGAGCCCGAGGAGCGCCCCAAGCCCCGCAAGCGGAGCCCGCCCCCGTCGCCCAAATAAGCTTCTCCCAGGCTGGGGACGGGTTCGTTTTAGGCCCCTGGCGGGCCGAACGACGTGCCTGCCCCCTTCGCGTCCGAAGCGACTGACTTCCGATGCTCGACTTTGCCCTGACGGCGGTTGCCTCGATTCTCTTCGTGGTCGATCCGTTGGGGGCGCTTCCGGCGTATCTTGCGATGACCGGCGATGTCGATCCGTCGCAGCACCGGCACACGGCCCGGCGCGCCGCCCTGGGGGCGACGGCGGTCCTGGCCTTGTTCGGGGCGGCCGGCAAGGGCCTGTTCTCGCTTTTCGGTCTCACGATGCCCGCCTTCCAGATCGCGGGAGGGCTGATCCTGTTCCTGGTCGCCCTCGACATGATGCGGGCGCAGAGGCTGACGCAAGAGGGCCCGGGCGAGGTCAACGAGGCCTTCGCCAAGGACGACGTGGCCATTACCCCGCTGGCCGTGCCCATGCTGGCCGGCCCGGCCGCCCTGTCGACCGTCACCATGCTGTTAAGCCGCGCCACCACGGCGGCCGAAGTGGCCGTGGTCTACGGCGCCATCGCCGTAACCGGCGCCGCCATCTACGGCACCCTGCTCTTGGCGCAACCGCTGTATCGGGCCTTGGGGAAGACGGGCATCCAGGTGTTCAGCCGGGTTTTGGGCTTGATCCTGGCGGCTATCGCGGTCCAGTTCGTGCTGAACGGTCTTCGCGATGCAGGCGCTTTGCCGGCCCAGTGAGCCGGACCGCGCGGCCAGGTGCGCCGGCGACCCTCGCGCCCAACCCGGCACGGTTCGCCTTCCGACGCTTCGCCAAAGGGGGTATACTTAGCGGGAGTGATGCCAACACGCGCCGAGACGGCCACCAGCGCGTCGGATCGGTTATTCGAACTGGTCCGCCGCTTGGAACTGCACGAAGGCTTCTCCGACGTGGTGGCCAGTCTGCTTGCAGGACATGCAGCCACCCTGGACGGAGTCTGGGGGTCGTCGTGCGCGCTGGTGGCGGCGGCCTTGGCGGTTCACGCGCCCGCGCCTCTGGTGGTCGTCTGCCCGACCGCTGACGATGCCGACGCACTGGTCGACGATCTGGGCCTGTTCACCCAGATCACCCCCGAGCGATTCCCGGCTTGGGAAGCCCTCCCCGGCGAACGGGTTCTGCACGACGAGGTGGCGGGCGACCGGACCCGCGTGCTGAAGGCCCTGCTGGGGCGCGAGCCGCCGAAGCTCGTCGTCACGAACGTCCAGGCGCTTCTTCAGCCGGTTCCCGAGCGCCGCCGGCTGGCTGCCCTGACGCGCACGATTCGCGTCGGCGACGAGGTGGACCTCCGCGACCTGATGACGTGGCTGGTGGACCACGGGTTCCACGCCACGACGGCGGTCGAACTTCCCGGCGAGGTGTCGCTCCGCGGGGGGATTCTCGATGTGTTCGCCTCCGACTGGTTCGACCCGGTGCGCATCGAGTTTTTCGGCGATCAGGTCGAGTCGATCCGGCGGTTCGAGGTCGCCAGCCAGCGGAGTCTGGCTCGGCTCGGGGCGGTGGAAATCACCTTGGCCGCCGCCGGTCGCTGCCTCGCGCCCGAAGACTCGCGACCAGACCCCGACGCCGCACCGGCCGGTCGGGGCCACCTGGCCGACTACCTGCCTGGGGCGAGTTGGTTCGTGCTGGTCGAGCCTTCGGATCTCCAGGACGAAGGACGCCGCTATCTGGAGCGCGTCGAGCGACCGCAGGACCTGCACCACGTCACGGCGGTGATGGAACAGGTCGTCCGCTTTCCCTCGGTGACGGCCTGGAGCGTCGCCCCGGGCACGTACGAGACCGCGTGCCGGCTGAGGATCGAGTCGGTCGAGCGCTTCAGCGGCGACATCGGCAAGGTGCGCGAAGAACTCGATAGCGCCGGTGCCGGGCAGGAGGTGTTCGTGGTCTGCCCGACCGCGGCCGAGGCGGAGCGGCTTTCCGAACTGTTCTCCGGCACGCAACTCGCCCGGGATGGCAGGCTGCACTACCCCTTGGGCATGCTCACACGGGGCTTCCGGCTGGTGACGGAGCGGATCGCGCTGGTCAGCAGCGCCGAGTTGTTCCACCGCACCGACCTGCGGCGCGTTCCGCAGCGCCGGCTCGGCAAGGCGATCGACAGCTTCCTCGAACTGCGGGAGGGGGACCTCGTGGTCCACGTGAACCACGGGATCGCCCGGTACCGCGGGATGAAGCTCCTCGAGAAAGACCGGCAGGTCGAAGAGCACCTCGTGCTGGAATTCGCCGACGAGGTGAAACTCTACGTCCCCAGTTCGAAGATCGCCCTGGTGCAGAAGTACGTGGGAGGCACCAAGGCGCGGCCCAAGCTGGCCCGGCTCGGCGGCCGGACGTGGAGCCGGCAACGGTCGGCCGTCGAGGCGGCGGTCACCGACCTGGCGGCCGAGATGCTCGATCTTCAGGCGGCGCGCCACGCGCGACCGGGCATCGCCTTCCCGCCCGACACCGAATGGCAACGCGAGTTCGACGCCTCGTTTCCCTATCAGGAAACGCTCGACCAGCTTGCCGCGCTGGAGGCGATCAAGCGCGACATGCTCCAGCCTCGGCCCATGGACCGGCTTCTCTGCGGCGACGTGGGGTTCGGCAAGACCGAACTGGCGATGCGCGCGGCGTTCAAGGCGGTCGATGCGGGATACCAGGTGGCAATCCTCGTGCCCACCACCGTGCTGGCCGAGCAGCACGCGCGGACCTTCGCCAGCCGCATGGCCGAGTACCCTTTCCAAATCGCCACGCTCTCGCGATTTTCCACCCGAAAGGAGCAGGCCGAGACGATCGAGCGGCTCAAGTCCGGCGCCGTCGATGTCGTGATCGGCACCCATCGGCTGGTCCAGGACGACGTGCAGTTCCATAATCTCGGCCTGGTGATCATCGACGAAGAGCAGCGGTTCGGCGTGGAGGTCAAGGAGCGGCTCAAATCGCTGCGGACCATCGTCGATGTGTTGACAATGACGGCCACGCCCATCCCCCGCACCCTCCACATGGCCCTGTTGGGGCTGCGCGATATCTCGAACCTCCAGACCCCGCCCGAGGACCGCCTGGCGGTCGAGACCCGCGTGACGCGGTTCGACCCGGCCCTGGTGCGCAACGCGGTGCTGCGCGAGCTGAACCGCAATGGGCAGGTGTTTTTCGTGCACAATCGGGTCCACGACATCGACGTCGTCGCCACGCGCTTGCGCCAGATCGTGCCCGAGGCCCGTATCGTCGTCGGCCATGCCCAGATGCCCGAGCACCAGCTTGCGCGGGTGATGCTCGATTTCGTCGATCGGCGGTTCGACGTCCTGTTGAGCACGACCATCGTGGAGAGCGGTCTGGACATCCCGAACGCCAATACCATCTTCATCGACGAGGCCGACCGCTACGGTCTGGCCGATCTCCACCAACTCCGCGGCCGCGTGGGTCGGTACAAACACCGGGCGTACTGCTATCTCTTGATCGACCCGAACAAGCACGTCACGCCCAACGCGGCGCGGCGGCTTCGGGCGATCGAGGAGTTCAGCGACCTGGGCGCCGGGTTCGCCCTGGCCATGCGCGATTTGGAGATCCGCGGGGCGGGGAACATTCTGGGGCCGCAGCAGAGCGGCCATATCGCCACCGTCGGCTACGAGTTGTACTGCGAACTCCTGGAGCAGGCGGTGCGCCGGCTCCAGAAGCTCCCCTCCACGACGATCCTCGAGGTGGATCTCGACCTGCCGGGCGCGGCCTACCTGCCCAAGTCCTACGTGCCCGGCCTGAGGGAAAAAATCGACCTCTACCGCCGGCTGGCCCGGGCCACGGACGCCGACGAACTCGCCGGGTTCGCCGCCGAGTTGGCCGATCGCTTCGGCCCGCCCCCACCCGTGGCAAAACGGCTGCTGGTGCTCGCCCGACTGCGAGCCGCCGCCCGACGGTGGTTGGTCGACTCGATCCGAATGGAAGACCGCTACGTGGTGCTGGGCTATGTCTCGGGGCGATCGATCCGGCAGCTTGCGGCCCAAAGCGGGGGGCGACTGCGGATTGCCGACCAGCGAAGCGCGTATCTGCCCCTGCGGCCGGAAGTTACCGAACCCGACCAGATCCTGTCGGAAATCGAATTGCTCTTGCAGGCCGCGCCGCCTTCCCACTAGAATCCCCGCCGCTTGTCGCCGACCAACCCGACGCGCCAGCGAGGGCCACCGAACACTAGCCGGACGCGCCAGCGAGGGTAGGTCTCCGCGCGGACCCTCGCTGGCGCGTCGGGTTCGTATGGGCTAGAGACCCCATTTCTACATTTCTGCGGCGGAACCGATCTCGTGCAGCATCGCATTCTTACGGTCCTCGTGCTGGGCGCGATTGGGGCGACTGCGGTTCTCGGCCCGCAGGCCGACGGGTTCGGTCCCCGCGCATCGCTGGCCCAGGGCTGGTACCCCGCCGCGTCGGACGCGCTGCCGCCGGCTTCGGTTCGGCCGCCACAGACCACGAACCAGGGGCCACGAGCACCGCACGCGCCCTTTTCGACAGCGCGACCCGCCGGTTGGCCAGCAGCCGCATCCCCCATGTACAGGGCATCCAGCGGGGACACGGTCGTTGGTTCCGCGCCGGGCGAGGCGACCGTGTCCGATGCGCCCGAGGCCGCAGGCCAAGGCTCGCGCGTCGATGGTGGGCTCACATGGCGATCCGCGGGCACGCCCTCCGGCACGAGGGCCGTGAAGACAGCGGACCCGTCGCCGACCATCTCCCGAGACATGGCTTCTGGACCGCCGACCGCCTGGCGCCCGGCCGGTTCGCGGGACGCGCCTACCATGGCGGCGTCGGCCCCGGTCACGAGAACCGAACCGATGGCCAACGATGCCGGTGCCCTTGCCTCCCCGACAACCGAACGCCGATCGGCTGACGACCCGATCCCTTGGCGCTATCCCACGACCGCCGATCGCGACCGAGCCGCGCCCCAGGGCGTGACCCCCGGACTGGCGGGTAGGTCGATTCCCCTCTGGACGCCTACCCCAGCGGAACACGAAGCGGCCGGCCAGCGGCCTGGTTCGTCGCCGGGCAGCCACGTGTCCGAGACCTTTGGTCCCCGGCTGGATCGGTTCCAGACGCCTCCCCTCGACCCGCCTTTCTCGGAACCGGCTACCTCGGAGCCGCGTGCGGTGCTGTACGAGCGGGCCGAGGCCCTGGCCCGGGTCGGCACCGAGGTCATCCTGGCCGCCGAGGTGACGATGGGGCTCGACGAGGCCCGCGCGAAAGCCATCGAAAGTATGCGGGCGAAAAGCGGCGGGCGCGTTCCGCCAGCGATGCTGGAAGAACTCGACCGCCAGGTCAAGGAAGCGATCCGCAAGCGGCTGGAGCACAAGGTCCAGGTGGCCTTGATCTGCCAGCACGCGGCTCGCGAGATTCCGGCCGACCACCTGAAGCGTATTCGCGAGATCGTCGGCCGCGAGTTCGAGAAGCGCGAAGTGCCCGAAATGATGAAGGTGGCCCGGGCCCGCTCGCGCCGCGAGTTGGAAGACAAGCTCTTGGCCGCCGGCATGTCGCTGGAGGCGCGCAAGCGCGAGTGGATCGACCAGGCCCTGGCGGCCGACTGGCTGCGCCAGCAGGTCCGGCCGAACACCGACATCAGCCACGACGAGATGCTCGCCTATTACCATGCGCACGCGGCGGAGTTCGAGCGGCCAGCCAGGGCGCGATGGGAGCAGTTGACGGTTCGCGTGTCGAAGTACTCCAGCCGCGAGGAAGCCCGGGCGGCACTGGCCGAGATGGGCAATCTGGTGCTGCACGGCGTGCCCTTGGCCGAGGTGGCCAAGGAGCGGTCCGACGGTCCGACGGCTGCCCGGGGAGGGCTTCGCGACTGGACCAGCCGCGGCAGCCTCACGGCCGAAATCCTCGATCGGGCGATCTTCGGCCTGCCGGTCGGGGAGCTGAGCCCGATTCTGGAAGAAGACAAGCTGATGCACATCGTGCGCGTCGTCGAGCGCCACGAGGCAAAGCGCACGCCCTTTGGCGAAGCGCAAGCCGAGATCCGCGAGAAAATCCGCAAGCAGCGCGAGACCGCGGCCCGCGAGGCCTTCCTGGCCAGCCTCAGGCGACAGATCCCGGTGTGGACCGTGTTCGACGACGAGCAGGCGAAGAGACCCCTGCCCGGAAGTCTCCTGATCCGCTAGACCTCGACCGGCGGCTGGCCCACGTACATCTGGAGGATCCGGCTCTGGACCTTGATGGCCCGGACCAACACCCAAACCTGGTCCAAGGTGAACCGGGAGGGGTCGAGCCGGGCGAGCGACTCGAGTTCCTCGGTCATCGCGGCATGCTGGTCGGTGGCTGCTTGGAGACGCATGCCCACCTGTTGCCAGGCCTCGGAAAGCCGCTCGTCGTCCTCCAACTCGCGGAGGTCGTCCACCGAGTTCGTCAGGAGGAGGCAGAGCCGCGCCACATCCCGGGGTGCGGCGTCGGGTTGCATCCGCTCGATGCGGGCGGCCAAGTCGTGACAGTTCATGGGTCCGTGTTCCTAGCAATGCAAAGGTAGCTCAGGATCCGCCGATCGGCCTGGGCCTTTGCCTGGCGGGGAACCTCGGGGCGATGCGCGCCGCTCGGCCTGCCCCAGCCTGCACGTTCGGTGGCAGACGGCCAGGCAGGCCGGTGCTTGCTTGCCGTGCCGGCGCCGTTATAATCAGCCCTACGGTGGCCGGCCTTACCGGATGTGCGGAACGAGGCGCCGCCTTGGCGGAGGGAACCGCCCCCCGCGACCACGGGATAGCGACCGCATGGCAGATCTGGGCGTCAACATCGACCATGTCGCCACGGTGCGGCAAGCGCGCCGTACGTACGAGCCAGACCCCGTCTGGGCGGCCGCGTTGGCCGAGTTGGGCGGCGCCGACGGAATTACGCTCCATCTGCGAGAAGATCGGCGGCATATCCAGGACCGCGACCTGCGGATCCTGCGCGAGACGGTGACCGTCAAGCTGAACCTCGAGATGGCGTGCAACGACGACGTGCTGGCCATCGCGTGCCAGATCCAGCCCGACCAGGCCACGCTTGTCCCCGAACGCCGCGAAGAGATCACCACCGAAGGCGGGCTCGACGTGGCAAGCCAGAAGGCGCGCGTCGCCGAGGTGATGGCGCGATTGCGCGACGCCGGCGTGTCCATCAGCTTGTTCCTCGATCCCGATCCACGCCAGATCGACGCCGCCGCCGAGCTGAAGGCCGATGCCGTCGAGTTGCACACGGGCCGGTACGCGATGGCACGGCCGGGTCCCCAGCGCCACCACGAACTGGAAATGCTTCGCCAAATGGGCGCCCGGATTCGCGAAGCGGGCATGGCCCTGCACGCCGGCCACGGTCTTACCTACCCCAATGTCCGACCCGTGGCGACCATCGAAGGGATGCACGAGTTGAACATCGGGCACAGCATCGTGGCGCGGGCGATCCTGGTCGGCTTCGAACAGGCCGTGCGCGAGATGAAACGTCTTGTCTCGTGATCGTCGCAAGAGGGTCTTCGCGGGCCGTCACGGTTTCGAGACGGCTCCGAAAGGCCGCCCCCCAAGCAAGATCCCCTTAGACTCCAGACCGCTTTATGCCCACCCGCGCTGAATCCTTCGCCGGCCTTTCGGTGGCCCTTGTCACGCCCTTCCGCGACGGTCAGGTCGATGTCGCGGCCCTCCGGCAGCAGATCGAGTTTCAGGTCGAGGCGGGCACGACCTGCATCTGCCCGGTCGGCACCACCGGCGAATCGCCGACGCTCTCGCACGCCGAGCACGAGCGGGTGATCGCCGTGGCGGTCGAGGCCGCGGCCGGCCGGATCCAGGTCATGCCCGGCACCGGCTCGAACAGCACGGCCGAGGCCCTGCGTCTGACCCGGTGGGCCGCCAAGACCGGCGCCGACGCGGCCCTGGTCGTGGCGCCGTACTACAACAAGCCGACCCAAGAGGGGTTCTACCAGCATTTCAAGGCATTGGCCGAGGCGGTGGACATCCCCATCTGCGTCTACAACATCCCAGGCCGGACCGGCAAGAACATCGAGCCCGAAACGATCGCCCGGATGGCCGAATTGCCGAACATCGCCATGGTCAAGGAGGCCACCGGGTCGATGGACCAGGCCTCGCAGATCGTCGCCCTGACCGATCTGACGGTGCTTAGCGGCGACGACAGCTTGACGCTCCCCCTATTGGCGATTGGTGCCCGGGGGGTGATTTCCGTCGTGGGCAACCTCGTGCCCCGCGACATGATCGCGCTGATCGCCGCGTTCGAGGCCGGCAAGCTCACCGAGGCCCAAGCCTGGCATAAGAGGCTCTTCCCGTTGTGCCGCGACATGCTCGGCCTTGCCACGAATCCCATCCCCATCAAAGCCGCGATGAAGCTCTTGGGGCGCGACACGGGCGAGCTGCGTTTGCCCATGACCCCGCTGTCGGCCGCCGACGAGGCCCGGTTGCGAAAGACGCTCGTGGCCTACGGCCTGCTGCCGTCCGGGTGACTTGGCTTTTCCGTCGCTGGCGGCTAGGATCGTTGGCGCGGTAGCCCTTGGCGGGCTGGTGCCCTGCGCGCCCAAATGCATCATGCCACGTCTCCTCTTGCTCTGCGAGTACGCCGCGCTGAACGGCGGCGAGCGGTCGATGCTGGCGACCTTGGATCACGTGGTGAGGGCGGGCTGGATTCCGGTGGTCGCCGCGCCGCCCGCCGGACCGTTGGCCACCGAGCTGCGCACGCGAGGCGTCGAGGTTGTCGCGTTTTCCGTCGGCGACGCCACGGGGCGCCGGCTCCCCCGTCACCGCCTGCGCGAGGACCTCGCCCACCTCCTCGCCCGACTCCAACCCGACATCCTTCATGCCAATAGCCTTTCGATGGGACGTTTGTCGGGTCCGGTCGCTGCCGAGGGCAACGTGCCGAGCCTCGCGCACCTGCGCGATATCGTGCGCCTCAGCGGCCAGGCGGTGGCCGACCTGAACGGGCACGGTCGGCTTCTGGCGGTCTCGCACGCGGTGCGCGCGTTCCACGCCGCGGGCGGGGTGGCTGCCGAGAAGCTGCATGTCGTGTACAACGGGATCGACCTCGAGGAGTTTCGGCCGCGACCTGCCACGGGCGGTCTGCACCGCGAACTCGGACTGCCTTGGGGAACGCCGCTGGTGGCGACGATCGGACAGATCGGACCCCGCAAGGGCCAGGATGTGTTGGTGCAGGCCGCAGCCCGGCTAAGCCCCAGGCGGCCGGACGCCCACGTGCTCGTCGTGGGCCGGCGTTACTCGGAAAAGGCCGAATCGCGCCGGTTCGAGGCCGATCTGCGTGCCGCGGCCAGCGCGGGTGGGCAAAGGGTCCACTTCGTCGGGCTGTGCAACGACGTCGCCCGACTGCTCAACGAGGTCGTCCTCGTGGTTCATCCGGCCCGGCAAGAGCCCTTGGGGCGCGTGCTGCTCGAGGCGGCGGCCTCGGGGGTGGCGGTGGTCGCGACCGCCGTGGGCGGGACCGGGGAGATCTTTGAGCCGGGCATGGCGGTGCTGGTGCCCCCCGGCGATCCCGACGCCTTGGCGGCCGCGATCGACGAACTGCTTGGCGATGCCGCGCGGCGCGCCGCCCTGGCGGCTGCCGCCCGCC